>NZ_JALIDZ010000007.1 GCF_025397915.1 Microbaculum marinisediminis | reverse complement strand
CCGCCCGACCGGCGGTTCAAGACAATCAGCGAATGCCGGCCATCTCTTGGGGGGTATGTTCGGCGCAGATCTGATCGGCGCCGTCCGCATCGATGAGCGTCCCCATGAGACTGCAGCGATCCGAGGCCTCTTCGGGAACTCGTTCCATGAAGTAGCGGCAGGTACGGCACTTGCCGAAGGTGCGAACCCCGTAGAGCGCCTGACATTCGGCGAGCAGGTGCTTGAGCTGGCCATCGAGCGTGGCGGCATCGGAGCCGAGTTCCGTCGCGGCCGCCTTGAGGTCGGCGATCGGGTCGCAGTCCAGAACGGCGCGGCCTTTGGTCGTCAGGACGAGCGAGAGCGCACGCCCCTGGCCTGCGCGCGGGGTCTTGATAAGGAGTCCCTTCCGTTCGAGCGACGAAACCGTCTGGGAAACCGTGCCTTTGGTCGCGGACAGGAAACTGGCGAGCGCGGATGGATTGTTCGAAAAGCCGTTGCATCGCCCGAGATAGCGCAGTGCTTCCCACTGCGCCGGATTCAGGCCATGGGCGTAGCCGCTGGAGCGAACGAGGCGCCCCAATCGCTCGACCAGATCGGTGATGCTCGATGCAGTGTCATGCTGCGCCATTGCGATGAGCCGAATATTCCCCCGCTTAATACCCGTGCGGAAGGATACGCTTAATTCGCATATCAAAGAAATAGGAACACGGCTTTGAGATTGATAATTTTCATATCAAATATACAAATTCGCTAACGGAATCGGGTGAATGCGCGCAGAAATTGCAGCCGCGCCCAAGCGATGACGGCAAACTCCCAGTGTCGTCTAAGTGATTCGCTTCCGCGGCATGCACCGCGACCATACCGTTCTATCCTGTAGACCCGACACGTGATCGCCCCGAACCACGCAAGCGCCGCCTAGCTGGGCCTTATGCCGACGAGCACCACCATGGCGAACAGGGCGAAGACGGCTATCTTCCAGGCATCCGACCGTTTCCGAAGGCCGGGCAGCCCGAGCGGACGGATCAGGTGGACGATCATGGCAAGGCCAAGCAAGATCGCGACGGTTTTCCCCATGACGCCCCGGCCGGTCCCATTCTCTCTAGTTCGGGGGCCCGCGGTCTGCGCCGGGCCGATGCTGTCACCCTACTCGGCGACCCAGGCCTTCGCCGCGTCGCGATCGGCCAGCGGAAAGACCTTCACCTCGCACGGCATCATCGGCGCGAACAGCCGGATCGCGCCGGCATAGAGGGAATCGTCGGTGACCACCGCGATCCGCTCGAAATCCTTCATGTGCTTGAGGCCGAAGAAGGTGTCATCCCACATGGCCGTCGGCTCGTAGCCCTCGAACGCTTCGCCAAGAACGAAGAGAAAGCGGATCTTTCCCTTTTCGGCGATCGCCTTCTCGAGCGCGGGGATCATCCGCTCCTTGTAGTCCGCGTTGGTAACGTGCCCGCTCGCCTCATATCCGATGATCGGCTCGGGCAGTCCCCAGATCGGCGTCAGCATATCGGCCTCCTCGCGCAAAGCAGCCCGAAGCAGACAGGATTGCGGCTTTGATGGCAAGGGTGCCCGGTGGCGGCGGCGGCAACCGGAGGGACCGACCGTTTCGATCAGCGGGTGATCACGATCTGCGTGTTGCCGGCGCCGTGCCGCTTGACGAGGCTGAACAGGGCCGCCGCGTTGGAGGGATGCAGGCGCACGCAGCCATGACTCGCCGGGCGGCCGAGCGATTTCACGTAGTTCGTGCCGTGAATCGCATATCCTCCGTGAAAGAAGATCGAGTAAGGCATCGGCGAGCCGTGATACTTCTTCGAGAAATAGGTCCTGTGCATCCTTATCGGCCTATAGTTGCCGGTCGGCGTGCGATAGCCGCTGCGGGCGGTCGAAACCGGCCAGCTGTATCGACGCAGGCCGTTGACGTAGACCTGCATGGTCTGGTTCGACAGCGAAATCTTGGCGACGACGTCTGACGATGCCGACACGGGCTGCGCGATCAGCACACCGAGGAAGAGAAACAGCATTGCGAATCGACGCATGACGCACCTCCCGCCCCTGGCGCCCACCGGACGCCTAGACCGCCTCGCGCCCTTTTTCCGCGGACGCTTTGACTGGTAGAAATCTCAATCCGAAAGCGAGATCAGCCTAGCGGGGAACCCTTGCAATCCGGCTAATCCAATCTTGAAAAACGGAGCGGAATGAGCAACGGCCACGATCAAAGCGAAGGACACGCCGCGGCACGCGATGCCGGGCACCAACACGGTCACTCGCACACGTCCGGCGCCAATCAGCGCCGTATCGGGATCGCCGCGCTCCTGACCGGCGGGTTCATGTTCGCCGAAGCCGCCGGCGGCATCATGACCGGATCGCTGGCGCTGATCGCCGACGCCGCGCACATGATGATCGACGCCGTGTCGCTGGGCTTCGCTTGGTGGGCCTTCCGCGTCGCGGGCGGCGAGCCGACCGAACGGCGGACCTTCGGCAACAGGCGCCTGCCGGTGCTCGTCGCCTTCGCCAACGCGATCGCGATCCTGATGATCACGGCCTTCATCGTCATCGAGGCCGCCGAGCGCTTTGCCGATCCCGTCACGGTGCTTGCCGGGCCGATGATGGTCGTCGCCGTCCTCGGCCTCGTCGTCAACATCGTCGCCTTCCTGGTGCTGATGGGAGGCCAGCGGGAAAGCCTCAACGTGCGCGGCGCACTGATCCATGTTGCCGGCGACATGCTCGGCTCGCTTGGCGCGATCACCGCGGCCGCGGTGATCCTCTGGACCGGCTGGATGCCGATCGATCCGATCCTCTCGGTGTTCGTCGCATTGCTGATCCTCAGGGCCGGCCTCAAGCTCGCCCGCGAGTCCGGCCATATCCTGCTGGAGGGCGCGCCGGTCGGGCTTGAGCCGAGAAGCATCCGCGACGCGCTGATGGGTACCGTCGAGGGCATCGCCGCCGTGCGCCACGTCCATGTCTGGGCTCTCGACGAGAACCGCCCCCTGGTAACGCTCAACGTCGAACTCGCGCCTGGCGCCGACGGCTTCGCCACGATCACCGCTGTCAAGGCGCGGCTCAAGTCGGCGTTCGGCGTCAATCACGCGACCGTCGAGGTCGACCCGCCCGGCGCGATGACCGAGCCGGCGGGTTTGCCTCGGGATTAACAAGCCGTTTACCCTGCGGGCAGACCATAAATGCGGGGAGCATCGGGACCCGGCCGACCTTGAACCGGGCCGTCCCGTGCCGATATGCGAGCCATGACACGCCGTTTGATATCAAGACGCCTTCCGACCGCCATGTTTGCCCGGGCTCTTGCCTTAGCGCTCGCGCTCGGGTTCGTCGGCCTTTCAACGGCGCCCGCGACCGCGCAGGTCGCCGCCAAGGACCTGTTCGGACGCGCCAAGGACCCCGCGCCGCTTGCCGCACGCGCCATCGGCTCCTATGCGCGCGGCTGCCTCGCCGGTGCAATGCCGCTGCCCGTCGACGGCCCCGCCTGGCAGGTGATGCGCCTGTCGCGAAACCGCAACTGGGGCCATCCGGTCTTGATCTCGCTGATCGAGCGGATCGCCGTCGGAGCGAGATCGGAAGGCTGGAACGGCCTTCTGGTCGGCGACCTGGCGCAACCGCGCGGCGGACCGATGACATCGGGTCACGCAAGTCACCAGATCGGGCTCGATGCCGACATTTGGCTGACGCCCATGCCGGGCCGCACCCTGAGCGCCACCGAGCGGGAGGAGATCTCCGCGACCTCGATGCTCAAGGACGGCGTTCGCGAGGTCGATCCGAAGCGGTTCACGCCGGCGCACGCCGCGCTGATCCGTCGCGCCGCCAAGCAACCGGAGACCGAACGGATTTTCGTGCATCCGGCGATCAAGAAGGCGCTGTGCGATTTCGCCGGCAGCGACCGCGGCTGGCTGAGGACTGTCAGGCCCTGGTGGGGGCACTATTATCACTTCCATGTTCGCATCGCCTGTCCCAGCGGCAGCTCTGGCTGCAAGAACCAGGATCCTCCACCGCCCGGCGACGGCTGCGGCAAGGAGCTCGACTGGTGGCTGAGCGACGAGCCATGGACGCCGGCGAAACCCGGGACGAAACCGAAGCCGAAGCCGCCACTGACCATGGCGGATCTGCCGCAGGAATGCCGGATGGTGGTCGACGCCTCGGCCCCGGCCGCGCCGCTGGCCAATACACCCTTGCCGCGTCCGCGTCCGTGACCTCCCCTGTCGTTTCCGACCTTTCGGGCGCCGAAGGCCCGTGCACAACCCTGCTTGGCGACCTGCCGGAACGGCTGGCGCTGCATTTCGCCAGTCTCGGCAAGCCGACCTTCGAGGAACTGCTCGATGCCCTCTCGCGCGGATTGTGCGAGCTCGGCGTGCCGGTGTGGCGCGCGTTCGTCGGCATCGAGACGCTGCATCCCGTTCACAGCGGGCGCACGGTGACCTGGGGGGAAGGCCGCATCGACACCCGCCAGCGCGACCGCGAGGGGGTAACGCGCCAGCCCGACTACCTGAACAGCCCGGTGCGGCTGGTCGACGAGAGCGGTGCGCCGCTGCGCATCCGTCTCACAAAGACCGATTCCGACATGCCGACCCTGGCCGCGCTGAAGCGGGCGGGCGGCACGGATTACGTGATCCACCCCCTGCCCTTCATCGACCGCAACCGCACGGCGGTGATCTCGTTCGCCACCCAGGCGCCGGACGGGTTCGGCCAGCGCGATCTCGACCGGATCGCCGCCGCGGTCGCGGTGATCGGGCCGCAATTCGAGCGCCTGGCGGTGCGCGAGATCGCGGTCAACCTGCTCGATACCTATGTCGGGCCGCGGTCTGGCAGGCGGGTCTTCGAGGGGCTGATTAATCGCGGCGACCTCGTCACCGTGTCGGCGGCGATCCTGTTCGCGGACCTGCGCGACTACACCGCCCTGTCGGAGCGAATGCCCGGCCCCGCCACGGTGCAGCTCCTCGACGCCTGGTTCGACGTGCTCGGCGAACCGATCGAGAAGCAGGGCGGCGAGATCCTGAAGTTCCTGGGCGATGGCGTGCTGGCGGTGTTCCCCGGAGCCGACGCACACGAAGCATGCCGGGCGGCATTGGAGGCGGCGGCCGACACCGACCGGAATTTCTACCGCGTGGCCGACGCGGCGAGCCTGCCGCGGGACGAGATCGGGTATGGCATCGGTCTTCACTACGGCGACGTCGGCTACGGCAACGTGGGCACCCGCACCAGGCTCGACTTCACCGTGATCGGTCCGGCCGTGAACCTGACGAGCCGACTGCAGGACCTGTCAAAGCGGCTGCCGCACACGGTGCTCGCCTCGGCGGCCTTCGCCGCGCACGTGCCCGACGTGATGATCCCGCACGCGAGCCACGACCTTCGCGGCATCGCCGAGCCGGTCGAAGTCTATACGCTGAGTAGCGCTCGATAGCCCGGACCCGCCGATAACCTAGCCTGCTGATACCCTAGCCCGCCGACACGCCCGTTCCCACCGGGCAGGCCACGCCGGTTCCGCCGAGGCCGCAATAGCCGCCGGGGTTCTTCGCCAGGTATTGCTGGTGATAGTCCTCGGCGAAGTAGAACGGCCCCGCGTCGACGATCTCCGTCGTGATCGGTCCGAAGCCCCGCGCCCTCAACTCCGTCTCGTAGGTATCCTTCGACGCCTCGGCGGCGGCCCGCTGGGCCTCGGTTTCGACATAGATGCCGGAGCGATACTGGGTGCCGACGTCATTGCCCTGTCGCATGCCCTGCGTCGGATCGTGGCTTTCCCAGAATCGCTTCAACAGCGCCTCGTAGGAGATCACCGCGGGGTCGAAGACGACGCGGACGACTTCGTTGTGTCCGGTCATGCCGCTGCAGACTTCCTGATAGGTGGGGTTGGGGGTCAGGCCGGCGGCATAGCCGACCGCCGTCACCCAGACGCCGGGCAGGCTCCAGAACGCCTTCTCCGCCCCCCAGAAACAGCCGAGACCGAAGGTCGCGATCTCGAGGCCCTCCGGATTGGGGCCGTTCAGCGCGCGCTCGTTGACGAAATGGGTCGCCGCGGTGGGAATCGCCTCGGGCCTTCCGGGCAGCGCCTCGGTGGGCGTGGGCATCGCGGCCGGCTTCCTGAACAGACTCATGGTGCGCCTCCTGGTCACGGACCGGCGGGAGAAGCGCTCTCCACGCCGTCGCGGGAATCAGCCGATCTCGAGCTCCGAGAGCTTGAGCTCGCGCTTCTTTCGGCCTGCGAGCAACAATAGCGCGCCGAGTATGCCGAACACCACAAATCCCGGCGCGGTCAGGATCGACTGGATGATCGGATCCCATAGGAACGGGCTGACATTGCGCTGGATACCGGCCTGGGCGGCGTTCAGCGTGGCGGGGCTGACCGAATACCACATCTGGCCGACGGCGGTGGTGACGACGGAGCCCGAGGCAATGGTCTTGGCGCCGTCGACAACGAGCGCGACGAGCGCCCCGGCCAGGAGCCACAGGCCAATGAAACGGGACAAAAAGCGCAGCATCGCCCGAACCTCGCGGAAACCAATGACGATTCCTACATAGTCGGTACGCCGTTCGAGGCCAAGCGCCGCACAACGGCGATCACGGCACCTTGCATCGGAGGTGAACTCCGGTGTATCTGGGCCGTTCGTTTTGCAGGAGGGGTGGCCGAGTGGTTGAAGGCGCACGCCTGGAACGCGTGTATACGGGCAACCGTATCGAGGGTTCGAATCCCTCTCCCTCCGCCACTTCGGTATAAAACCGGGAACGCCGATAGCCGCCCTAACCGCCGGATTCCAACTTATGCCTCTGGCCAATTCGATTGTGCAGGCCACGGCAGCACGGCCACCGATACGCAGGCGACCACATTCCCCTGTTGCTGCCCTACTGCGATGTTCACCGCATGGTCGCGTTGATCAACGCTGGCAGCCGCGCGCTCGACGAAGTGACGTCCGGCCTCCGTTGGTCGGACGCCCCCAGCGCGGCGCGCGAGCGGAAGACTACCAAGGTCGGCCTCTAGCGCCTTCACGCGGTCGTTAACGCAGGATTGGGCTATGCCAAGGCTTTGCGGCGGGTGCATCGCTGGCGAATTCTGGCCTCGTCGCCAACGCATTGCAGTCAGCTATCTCGATGACTGACCAATCACTTTGCTTCCCGCACACTTTCCGGCCCCATTTCCAACGGGTGTTGCAAGCGCGAACTCACGGCAATCCTGTTCCAGATGTTGATTGTGCCGATGGCAATGGTCAGTTGTGCGATCTCGGTCTCGGAGAACGCGGCTCTGACCACTTCAAACGCGGCATCTGGAATGCCGGTTTGGGCGGCCAGCGTCACACTTTCAGTCCATTCTAGGGCCGCTCGATCCCTGTCGTCGAAGAAGGGGGATTCACGCCATACAGGCAGGAGGTGCAGCATTTGTGCGCTTAGTCCGTCAGCCAGCGCCTCCTTCACGTGAAGATCGACGCAGTATGCGCAACCGTTGATCTGCGAGGCGCGCAGCTTAACGAGGTGCAGAAGGCGATCGTCGATACCCGAGGTCTTCACCGCACCGTCGAGGGCCGCGACAGCGCGATAGAGGTCAGGCGCAAGATGGGCGATGTTCATTCTCGGTTGCATGGCAAGGCCCTGTCAGATGAGGGTTGGCGTCGAATCGTGGATATAATATATCTACGATATGAGAGTGCCAACCCAACCCCGCGAAAACAGGGGGAAGCCCGGTGCGGCGATTGAGCGATGGAGTCGAGGCGGCGCTGCACTGCGCCCTAGCGCTTGCCTACCTGCCAGATGGCAAGGTTCTCGCGGGCAAGAGCCTTGCCGAGCTTCATGGCGTTTCCGAGTCCTATCTCCTGAAGCATCTGCGCGCGCTCACGGCTGCCGGTGTCATTGACGCACTACCGGGGCCGCGGGGGGGATATCGCTTGGCGCGAGAGCCAGCGAGCATAACGCTGCTCGATATTGTTGAGGCCATTGACGGACGTGAACCAGCGTTCGTCTGCCGCGAGCTTCGCCGCCGTGGGCCGGGCCACTCTAAAGACCCGTGCGTCTACAAAACGGACTGCTTCATCAAGTCTCGTATGCTCGCTGCGGAGGACGCCTGGCGGGACGCTTTGCGTGCTCAAACACTTGCTGATCTGGTGAGCGATGGAGAGACGTTAATCAGCGACGACAACAAGCAAGCAATTGCAGATTTCATGACGAGATCGCAGCGCTGAACGCGGCCCGATACCATACGTCAATCTCTCGTTCCTGCCGGGTTGCCACAACACCGATCCGCCCTGCACGACGTCCGTGACGTCGCGGCCGCGCACCTGCAGGCCGAGGCCGCCGGATCAAGGTCGGCGGTTTCGCTTTGGATCAGGCGCCGGTCCAGCCTCTCTGCCCCGTCCGATTCGGCCTGTTTGCTTGAAAGGCCTGCCCTATGGCCTGCTCGTCACGTTCTCGACATGCGAAGGTGCCGCTTCGGCGCGGATGTCAATGCACAGCGACGAAACGAAACCGCTCTGGGCGACACTCGGACGCTACAAACCGGTTGAGTGGAGTGACGCACTGGTCGGGTTCACGACGTTCTTTCACAACTGGTTCAAGGGCGTCGATGCAGACGAAGCGACTAGGAGAATGCGCGTGGCGTCGGGGCACGACGGGTTCGTTTTCTTCACCGGAGAGAAAGTCAAGGCAGACTACCGGGAATTTCTGCTGAAGGGATCCTTGGATGCGTTTATTGCCGCCAACCGCCAAATCACCAGCGCGATCCCCGAGGGAACGAACCAAGCCTCATAGAATGACAGGCAGGACCATTGGTGGCCCCAAATGTTCTGGCGGAGAAATCTGAGACACTTCCTCGATAGATCGGCTTGCGCAGATTCCCCCCTTACGGGCCGCCGCCGCCCTGGGCCACCCGTCAGCACTTTTCCCCGTGTCCGAAAATCCGACAGCAGGCCAATCGCAATTTCCTTTAGAGGAGATCGTGAATCACAAAATAGCAGGCCCCGAGCCTACGGTTTTTGCGGCCGGCCAGCTTCCTCATTGCGCGAGCGCGTCGGCAATAAGCTTCATGGGATGGACAGCTCGGGTGGAACTGAACCGCTCCACCTGGCAACGGCAGGAAAAGCCGGTCGCCAGGATCTCGTCTTCGCCCGAAGCCGGCCGTGCCCAGCTTGCATCGAAGAGGTTGCGGGACATCTGCTGATTGCGCATTTCGTGTCCGAACAGGCCGGCCATGCCGCAACAGCCGGTATCCACCGGCTGCACGGTCACGCCGATGGCGTCGAATATGTCACGCCAGAGCTTGAGCGTGCCGGGCAGCGCCGCCAGTTCGGTGCAATGCGCCATGAGCTTGCGCGACGGCGCCGCAGCGGCGCGGGCCCAGCTGTCCCCGGCGGCAAGGCGGGTGGCGAGAAATTCCTGAACCAGTGCAATCTGCGGCGTTCCGGCATCAAGATGGCGGTATTCCTGCCGCGTCAGCAAGGCGAAGGCCGGATCGACGGCAAGCATCGGCAGGCCGGTCTTCTGCAGTCGCGCGAGGGCGCCGATCTGCCGGCGGGCGCGCGCTTCGTAGCGTTGCCGCAAGCCTAGGACATGCGACGACTTGGCACCGGGCGGCAGCGTGATGATGACGGGCGCGTAGCCGAGCACAACCAGTCCGTCACATACGGCACCGATGGCCTCGACATCGAACATGATGGTGAAAGGATCGGCCAGAACCAGAACCTCGCCGGACTGGTTCCGAAGCGACCGGTCGTTCCAGTGGTGAACCCGGTGCCCAAGCCCACGGAGGCTGCGGCGAGAAATTGCGGGCGCATCGCACATGTCGAGGAGGGTAGATATCCACTTGCCTCCCATCGCCATGCCCAGCCGCGCCAGAGGCCGCACGGCGTCGACCAGAGTGGCGCCTGCTTCCAGCGTGGTGACCAGATGTTCGCGCAAGGGGCGACGGCGCGTCTGGTAATACTGGTCGAGAAAGGCCGACTTCATGGCGGGAATGCTCACCTGAACCGGACACCGGCTGGCACAGGCATTGCAGCTTAGGCATGTGTTCAGGGCGTCGAAAACATCGTCCTCTCGCTCGGCGAGATGCGGGTCCGCGGCCAGCTGCGCCTTTCGCCACTGCCGAAGCGCATCGGCCCGCCCCTTGGGCGACTGGCGATTATCGCGCGTCGCCTGATAGGAGGGGCACATGGGCGCGGTGCGGGCAAAGCCGAGGCAGGCGGCATTGCCATTGCAATGAAAGCTCTTCTCGTAGATGTCGCCCGCCGCATTTCCCTGCCGGAACGGCAAATCCATGATGCCGAGGCGCGGCCGCTCGACGACGACGAGCTTGCCCGGATTGAACCGTTCACAGGGATCGAAAGCACGCTTGACGCGCTGCAGCGCGGCATAGGCTTCCGGGCCCACGAAATCGGGCAGGTAAGTGCCCCTAATGCCCTTGCCGTGCTCGCCCCAGAAAATGCCACCATGCGCCTTGCACAGCGCATAGACGGCATCGGACACCGCCTGGAAAACCGCTCTATCCCTGTCCTCGTCCAGATCCAGTGCCGGGCGGACATGCAGGCAGCCGACATCGATATGCCCGTATATGCCATAGGCGAGGCCATGCTCACGCATCAGGGCATCGAAGGCGTCCACGAAGGGCACAAGATGCTCGACCGGAACGACACTATCCTCGATGAAGGCGACCGGCCTGCGACGTCCGTAACGTTTGCTCAGCAGGCCCACGGCTGCGGCACGCACGCCCCACAGGCGCTTCTGCTCGTCGGGATCCAAGGTCATATAGGTGCCCACGACGCCGGGCAGGCTGGCGGCGAAGGCGGCGAAACGCTCGGCCTGATCATCCAGTGCCGCGCAGTGCTCGCCCACGAATTCGACGAATATATGGGAGACGGGCTGCTCGGCCTCGCCCCGCACGATCGGCGGCAGCGCGTCGGTCAGGCCGGCGTCGCGGGCGAGCCGGGAGACCCATTCGTCCATCACCTCGATGGCAAGCGGCTCATGGGTGAGGATGCTGGCACTTGCCAGGAGAGCATGTCGGAAGCTGCCGAAAGCGACCACGACGAGCCGCTTGTGCTTCGGTGCGGGGACGAGGCGCACGCGGATGCGCGTCACCATCCCTAGCGTACCCTCCGCCCCGAGAAACAGGCGCCACCACTCGAGCGTGTCCCCGTCGGGCCGGGCGCGCTCGAGGTCGTAACCGGTAAAGCGCCGGTTGATGCGGGGCGTATGGGTGATGAGCGCATCCCGTCCAGCATCGCAAGCGCCGGCCAGTTCAGCCAGCAGGGGGCCGGCCCAGTCCGGTGGCGGCTCCAGGTTGCAGAGATGGCGGCCGCCCTCCAGAACCACGGACAGGCCGACTATATTCTCGCTGGTCTTGCCATAGATGCGCGACCCCTTGCCCGATGCGTCCGTGCCCACCATGCCTCCGATGGTGCAGCGGGTTGCAGTCGAGGTATTGGGCGCGAAGAACAGTCCCTTGTCGGCCAGGGCCGCGTTGAGTTCGTCGAGAACGACTCCGGGTTCGACCTCCGCCCAGCCTTCATCGACATTGACGGCCAGAACTCGCGTCATGAAGCGCTGGAAATTGACGATGACACCGCGATTGAGGCTCTGCCCGTTGGTACCGGTGCCGCCACCACGCCCCGTTATGGGCAGGTCACGAAAACGGGGTTCCGCCATCGTTGCGAGCAGCAGAATGACATCGTCCTCATCGCGCGGGGCGACAACGAGGTCGGGCATCAATTCATAGACACTGTTATCCGTCGACATCGCCGCACGGGCAGCGTGATCGCGCGAGACGTCGCCGCGAAAGCCCTTGTCGAGCAACGCCTCGCTAAGCGTCATGAACGGATCGGCGACGATGGGTTGAAGGCGGTCGATGGGGGCTGAAACGGGCATGGCCGGATTGAAGCACAGCCATATAATTCGTAAAAATTGAATATTATGAAGAGTGATTCGATAAAAACGAACATTAGCATTCGCCATTTGAGAGCAGCCATCGCCGTGGCGGAACTGCGCTCATTCACCCGTGCGGCGGAATTCCTGCATGTGGTGCCCTCGGCCCTGACCGAGACGATCAGGCAGCTGGAAGCCGATAGTGGCGTTTCCCTCTTCGACCGCGCCGTGCGTCCGGTCTCCCTCACCCCCGCGGGCACGGAATTGATCGCGCGCGCGCGTCGGATCGTTGCCGATTTTGATACGGCCATGCTGGAAATGCGCCGGCTGGGGGGGCTGGCCAGCGGCGCGGTGCGGGTCGGCGCAGCGCCGTCCATGGTGCGCTATCCCCTGTTGCCCGCCATTGCCAGCTTTCGGGCACGGCATCCCGCCGTGGAGGTAACGGTATTCGACGACATCGCCGGCCGGCTGGGTGCGATGGTCAGGGACCGGACCATCGATTTCGCCTTGGCCGAACGCTGGCACGAAACCGACGAACTGACCTATCAGCCCCTGCTCAACGATCCATTCGTGCTTGTCTGCCACAGCGACCATCCCCTCGCCCGAGAGCGCGCTGTGGCGCTGTCCGCGATCCCCGAGGACGACATGATCATGCTTGCCACCAGCACCGGCATCGGCAAGCTGCTGGCAGGCGACGGCATTCTGCCGTCCCGCTTTCATGGCAGCACTTTGCGCGCCCACGGCACCATTTCGATGCTGATCATGATTTCCCAGGGTATGGGCCTGGCGCTCATGCCGCGGTTGGCCGCATCGGTTCTGCAATCGCCGCAGATCGTACAGGTGAAGCTGAAGGACCTCGCCCTCGAACGGGAGCTCTGCATCGTCACGAGTACCCGGACCAGCCTGACACCGGCTGCAGCGACCCTGCTGGCTTATCTGAAAGACAGTCTGGAAGCCGGCGAGGCGCCACGCATCACCCCGAGCGGTCGAAGCGGAGCCGGTAGGCGCGCGAAAAATGCGCCGGAGAGGTAAAGCCGCAGGCGAGCGCCACCTCGGTCACGTCCATGGAAGAATGCTTGAGCAGGCGCCTCGCACGATCCAGCCGGAGATCGGCATGACCGCGCCGCGCCCCTTCCGCGACTTCAAGGTCAGTCCAGAGATCTTTCGCCTCGTAGCAACGCTGTACGTGCTTTTCCCTCTTTCGCTTCGCAATGTTGAACATCTGCTCCACGAGCGTGGCATCGACAGGATGCGCGTCTTCTCGAGTTGGCACTGGCACGTCGACGAGATCTTCGTGAAGGTCAACGGCAAGGCGCATTGCCTCCGGCGCCGTCGATCACGTGGGCGCGTGGCTAAAAGCCATCGTCACGAAGCGCCGCGATAGAAAGGCTGCACTGAACTTCCTGAGGTAACTGATGCGACGCTACGGTCGGCCACGGGAGAACGTCACCGACCGGTTTCCGTCCTACGGTACAGCCCTGAAGGAGCCGGGGGACGAGGATCTTCAGTCGTCAGGCCGCGGGTTCAACAATCGGAGCGCCGGCCGAACGGGTTCAGGCGCGGTCGGCCATGGCATGAAGCGCGGGCTTGTCGAGCTTGCCGATCACGGTCCGGGGCAGGCTGGGCAGCTGGACGAACCTGGCCGGCACCTTGTAGCGGGCGAGGTTCTGACGGCAGTACTCTTCCAGCGTGTCGAAATCCCGCTCGGCGCCCGGCCGCATCGCCAGGTAGGCGACGACGATCTCGCCGCGGTAGTCGTCGGGCCGTCCGATCACGGCGGCTTCCGAGACCGAGGGGTGGGAGTGGAGCACCTCCTCCACCTCGCGCGGGTAGACGTTGTACCCCCCGGTGATCACCATGTCCTTCTTGCGGTCGCTGATATAGAGATTGCCGTCCGCGTCCAGCCGGCCGATGTCGCCGGTATAGAGCCAGCCGTCGCGCAGAGCGGCGGCCGTCTCCTGCGGGCGCGCCCGGTAGCCCGCCATGATCTGCGGGCCGCGGGCGCGGATCTCTCCGACCTCGCCGACCGGAAGCACCGTCCGTCCCTCCTCGGGATCGACGATCTGGACCTCCGTCTCGGGCACCGGCCGCCCGACGGAGCCCGGAATCCGGTTCTCGCCTTCGTACTGGTAGGTCAGCACCGGGCCGGCCTCCGACTGGCCATACCCTTCGTAGATCGGGCAGCCGACCCTCTCCTCCCACTGTTGCAGCACGGCTTCGGGAAGGGCCGCGGAGCCCGAATAGACGGCGCGCAGCGACCCGAGGTCCGCCTCCCCGAACCCCTCGAACGACATGAGACCCGAAATGATCGTCGGGCCGGCCGGCAGCCGGGTCACCTTGTGCCGCATCAGGGCCTCGAGGACCAGGTCCGGCCTGTATCGCGGCAGGATGACCAGCAGCCCGCCGCAATTGGCCGCCAGATAGAGGCACATCGACGTGGCGAAGACGTGGAACAGGGGCATGACGCACAGGACGACCTCGTTTGCGCCCGTGGGGAGTGCGGCTTCGCGCTGCGCCACGTTCACGGCGATCTGGCCGTGGGTGATGTTCACGCCCTTCGGCAGGCCGGTTGTTCCGCCCGTGTACTGCAGCGTCGCGAGGTCGTCCGGCCCGGGCAGAGAGGCGGGCAACGGCACACCGGCGTCGTCCTTCCACGCATCGAGTAGGCGCTTGCCGGGACCGATGGCTTCGCCGGGCACGCCCAGTCCTTCCAGAAGCAGCCCGAGTTCGGCTTCGCGGGCGGCGTCGAAGAGCACGAGGGCGGGATCGGCGTCCTCGAGAATCTGCTTCAGCTCGCGTTCGGTGTAGGCGGGGTTGACCGGTACGACCTGTGCGCCTGCGGCATGGACCGCGTAGAGCGCCACCGCGCAGTCGAGGGAGTTCTGAGCGATCAGCGCGACACGTCCGCCGGCGACGCCGCGATCGCGCAGCCAAGCCGCGCAGCCGGCGATGCAGCGAGTAAGGCCGGCATAGTCCAGGCTGCGATCGCCTTCGATCATCGCGGGTGCCATAGGCGTTTTCCCGGCCCGGTCGAAAAGCATGTGCAACACGCTGGGATAGGCGGTCAGGGTGTTCAGGTTGGCGCGCATATTCTTATTCTCCCATACCAATCGACCTACATTAGACCCGGCAGGGTCAATGTAATCGAAGGCCAGTAAATGAGCGTTGCGAGTGCAACCAGACTCGCGACAACGAAGGGGGCGACGCCGACGAAGATCTGTTTGGCCTTCACGTCGGTAACCACCGTTCGAACGATAAAGACGTTCATGCCGATCGGCGGCGTGATCAGGCCGATTTCGATTGCCACGATCGTGACGATGCCGAACCAGATCAGGTCGACGCCGAGTGGCTGCAGTACGGCGGCGAAGACGGGGACGGTCAGAAGCAGCATGGCCATGCTGTCGAACACGCAGCCTAGAACGAGATAGACGACACAGATCATGATGACGACGGTGGTCGCGGACATGCTCTCTCCCTGCAGGTGGGCGACGATAGCCCGGGTGAGCCCTGCAAGGTTGATGAAGTTGGCGAAGACCATGGCGCCGAACACGACGAGGAAGATCATTCCCGTCATTACCGCCGCTTCGACCATCGCGCCGATGAACTCGCTCCAGTTCAGCCGCCTTCGCGCTATGGCGAACAGGAGCGCGCCGGTCGCACCGATGCCCGCCGCTTCCGTCGGGGTGAAGACGCCCAGATAGATCCCGCCGAGCACCAGAACGAACAGGGCCAGCACGGCCCACACGCGCTTCAGCGCCTGAAGCCGCTCAGCCATATCCGCGGATTCAGCCCGCGGGCCCATTGCCGGGCGGAACAGGACGGTCAGCCAGATCGCTGCGAAATACGCCAGGATGAGAAGCAGCCCGGGCAGCACACCGGCGATGAACAGCTTTCCGATGTCCGTTTCGGTCAGGATGCCGTAGATCACCAGCGGAACTGAAGGCGGGATCAGGATGCCCAACGTCCCGCCGGCCGCCACCGACCCGGTCGCAAGACGGTCGTCATAGCCGTAGCGGCGCATCGGCGGGACGGCGACCTTGCTCATGGTCGCGGCCGTCGCCAGGGACGACCCCGAAACGGCGGCAAACGCACCGCACGCCGCGATCGTCGCCATCGCCAGACCGCCGCGCCGCCTGCCGAGAAAGACGTGCGCGGCGTCGTACAGGTCCTCGGAGAGCTGGGCGCGGTGAATGAAGGTTCCCATCAGAATGAAGAGCGGCAGCACCGAGAACCCGTAGTTGGTGCTGAAATCGACGATCTGCTGGCCCGACATCGCGAGCGCCGGGCCGATGCCGCGTAGCGCGGCGAAGCCGATCAACCCGACGAGCAGCAGTGCGAAGCCCAGAGGGACGCCCAGGAAGACGACGACAAAAAGCGCGCCGAATCCGATCAGCGACTCGATCATGCGCCGTTCTCCGTTGCGTGCAGACGGTGCCAGAACAATGAAAGGTGGACGAACAACAGCACGACGGCCAAAGCCGTCAGCCCATAGGCGAGCGCTGCGAGGGGCAATTCGAGATAGCCCGTGACTTTCTCGTAGCGGGCAAAGGTCTGCGCCTGTCGCCACATCAGATAGCCGATCAGGGCGACGCCGCAGATATTGACGATGTCGACCCCGATGCGGCGTACACGGCCGGCACGGCCGCGGATCATGTGCTCGAACAGGTCGACCGTAATGTGTCCGCCCGCGCCGCTGACGAGTGGCAGCGCCGAGAAGATGAGCAGCGCCAGCAGGAATTGCACGATCTCGAACGAGCCGGGAATCGGCGCGTTGAAGAAGTAGCGGAAGAACACGTCGACGAAGGTCAGGCTCATCATGGCGAAGATTATGATCGCCACGGCGCCGGACAGCAGACGCTCGATCCAGAGCGGAATGCCCGGCGCCGTTGTTTTGTCTGAGGCGGATTCTGTCATCACAGAGGTGTCCGGCTTGAACTTGGACTTTCAGCCGGTTGCCGCCGGCCGACGATGCGCCGCGGCTACTGCGAAGCCACAGCCTGGTACTGCTCGAGGTAGTAGTCCCGTGCCGCCCTGCCATCGACGCCGCGGCCGTCGGCCTCAGCGATCCAGTTCGTCTCGAGTTCGACAAGGCCGTCACGAACGGGCGCGAGGAACTCCGAGCCGGCCTCGTTCAGGGTCTTTCCCTGCTCCACCATCTTGTCCCGCAACGCCGGGGTCAGCGCGTCCAGTTCGCTGCCGAGCGTGCGCGCGAACGTTTCGCCCGCGGCATCGAGAACAACCTGCTGGTCCTCGGGCGACAGTTCGGCGAACCGGTCCTCGTTGATCAGAAGAGACAGGACGGAGGCGACGATGCCGTCGGGAAACTCGAGGATATGCTCGACCTCGCCGTCGGCCTTGAACCCGACGACCGCGAGAAATTCGGTCAATGTCCCGTCGATGACGCCACTGTTGAGCAGTTCGTGCGCCTGAACCTGGGGATGCGGTATCGGCGTCGCGCCCAGAACCTTCAGCACCTCGGCGCCGGCACCCGGGACGACCTGCACCTTCAGGCCGGCGATATCGGGAAGCGACGTGACCTCGCGGTCGCTTGTGAACAGGACCTTGGAGCGAAAGCGCATCAGCCCAAGCAGCTTGACCCCGGCAAACTCATTGGCGTCGCGAAAGTACTTGTCATAGGTCCGCCACAGGGCGACCGAACCGGCCTCGGCGCTTACCCCGGAAAACGGCAGCGACGCCACGTTGGGCAGCAGGATCTTGTTGCCGAGGAATGACGGCGAAAAGATCGCCAGATCGGCGATGCCGCTCTGCACCATTTCGAACTGCCCACCGGGCGGCGCGAGCGTGGCCGTCGTGATCTCGATCTTGACCCGGCCTTCGGTCCCCGCCTCGACCGCCTCTTTGAAGGGCAGGATTCCGTGCGTGTAGTAGACGCTGCCGGTTGGAACGAAGTTATTGAATATCAAAGTTGTTTCGGCATTTGCCGTGGCGAGTGAAGCGCCCATCGCGAGCGCAACCCCAATCCCACACAAGACGTGTTTCATCGTAACTCCCTTGGTTCTTTTTTCGCATCAAGGCGGTTTTCGCCGGCGAGTGATTGTTGACGAGTTTTTGTAACACGGTTACGATATTTGGAACAACCCCTTCTGAAAGGGGTCGCTACAGGGAGCCGGATCGAGACCGAAATGAGCACAATCGACAAAGCCATGGCCGTGCTGTCCGCCTTCACCATCGACACGCCGGAGCTTGGCGTGACGGAGATTTCGCGGGCGCTCGATCTCAACAAGGTCGTGGTGCACCGGCTGCTGCGGGAGCTGGAGGCAAACGGGATGATCGAGCAGGATCCCGACAGCAAGCGCTACCGGCTCGGCTACGAAGTGCTCAAGCTGGCGACCCGCAAGTTGTCGAGCGCCAACCTGCTGCGGACCGCGATCCCCCATCTCGACGCGCTGCGTGAGGAAACCGGTGAGTCGGTTCACCTGTCGATCAAGCGAGGCGAGGCGATACTGCGTCTCTACATCGTGCAGACGCGGCATTTCCTGCGCTACTCGGCCGATGTCGGCGACGAGAGCCCGATCCATTGCACCGCGGCCGGCAAGATCCTGCTCGCGTATTCCAATCCCGACACCTGGCGCGAGCTAATCGCGCGCTCGATCGCCCGGTTCGGCGAGCGGGTCCCGACGGATATCGACGCGCTCTGCGACGAGCTCGAATCCCTGCGTTCCGGGAAGGTCGCGGTGGATGACGAGGTCTTCCAGTCCCATTTGCGCGCCTTCGCGTGCCCTGTCTTCGACTCCCATGGGCGGGTCACCGCAGCCGTGTCCTGCGGCGGCATTTCCGAGCGCGTACCGCGCAAGCGGTTCCCGGCGATGATCGCGGCGATAGAGAACTCCTGCGCCACGATCTCCCGGGAACTCGGCCTGTGCAAACCCGACTGACCCGTGTGTCCCAGTCCAGTCCACGAAAGGAATAGTTTGTGAAAGTCACTTTTCTTGGCACCGGTGCCGCATTTCCCGACCCGATACGGGGGCAGTCCGGCATCCTGATGTCGCTCAACAACGGTCGCCATTTCCTGTTCGACTGCGGCGCCGGGACCACGCGGCAACTCGTCTGCGCCGGCGTAAACCCGGCCGACGTGGATCTGGTCTGCCTCACCCACCTTCATCACGACCACATCTGCGACTATCCGGCTTTCATCATCACCGGATGGATGTTCGACCGGCCGGGCAGTTCCGTTCTGCTCGGTCCCAAGGGCGTACGTCACTTTTCGGATCACCTGTTCGAGGGCGGCGCATTCAAGGGGGATTTCGATGCCCGGTCCCACTATGCCAGCCGCAAGGCCAACATCGACGCGATCCGGCCGGACATCCGCGAGATGTCTCCCGGCATCGTCTACGAGGACGATGACATCAGGATCACGGCGGATCTGGTCGACCATATTCCAAACGACATCAACGAGTGCTTCGGGGTTCGCATCGAGGCCGAGGGCAAGACCGTTGCCTTCTCCGGCGACACCGCGCCGTGCGAGAGCATGGTTCGGCTCGCCGAAGACGCCGATCTGCTGATCCACGAATGCACGTTCCCCGAAAGCTTCATCGAGTTCCGGAAGCGCACCGGCGTCGGCATCCACGCCCACACCGGGCCGACGGACCTGGGCAAGATCGCTAAGCGCGCCCGCGTCAAGTCGCTGGTGCCGACCCACTTCGGGCATTTCGATTCGACGAGCCCGGTCCTCAAGCATGCCGCCCGCAACCATTTCCCGATCGACGAGATGGGCCCCCATCTGTTCGACGATATGGCCCGCGACATTCGTGCCGAGTACGACGGGCCGCTCACCTTCGCGCGCGATCTTCTGAGGATCGACCTATGACCGGGGTCAGGGACAACGGGACCGGCGGATCCGACCTCACGAAGAGCGAGGTCGACCAGATCCTGCGGCTGATCGACAACGCGCCGTTCGACGTGATCGAAATCGGATGGAAGGGCCTGACGCTGCATCTGAGCCGCGGCGAAACGGCTGCGAAGCGGCAGAGCATGCCCGCGCCCGCCGGGCAACCGACGAGCGTGGCGCCCGAGCCGGCCGCGCCGGCGGCTCCAGATATTGCCGCGAATGCGGCTGCCGATCCCGCGCCGGTATCCGACACGCGCCAGGACCGGCCGGCGCCCGACAACGCCGTGCCGGCCGATTGCACGGCCATCGCCGCGCCGACGATGGGCACCTTCTACCGCTCCCCCGAGCCCGGCGCCGACCCCTTTGTGGACGTCGGCGGGCATGTCGACGCGGGCGAAACGCTGGCACTCATCGAGGTGATGAAGGTCTTCAGTTCCATCAGCGCCGAATGCTCCGGCGTGGTGCGGGAGATCCGCGCACAGGATGGCGACCTCGTGGAATACGGCCAGACCATTTTCGTGATCGAGGCCGATGCCTGAGTCAAAACGCTTGCGAAGGGTCCTGATCGCCAACCGCGGCGAAATCGCCGTCCGGCTTGTCCGTGGCTGTGCGGAGGTCGGAGCGGAGTCGGTCGCGGTCGTGTCCGAAGCCGACCGCGAGTCCATGGTTGCGCGGCTCGCCACGCGAACGGTCTGCATCGGCCCGAGCCCGGCACGCGACAGCTATCTGCGGCCCGACCTCATCGTCCATGCCGCGCTGGCGACGGGGTGCGATGCGATCCATCCCGGATACGGCTTCCTGTCGGAGCAGCCTTCGCTCGCGGAGCTCTGCGACGAGAACGGGCTCGTCTTCGTGGGCCCCACTGCCGAAACCATTCGCATGCTCGGCAACAAGCTCGAAGCACGCAGGCTGGCGGAGCGCGCGGATGTGCCGCTGCTGCCCGGCTCCGCCCGGGTATCCGACGCGGAGGAGGCCGCGCGCTTTGCCGCGGAAATGGGATACCCGATCCTTGTAAAGGCCGCGGCAGGTGGTGGCGGCCGCGGAATGAAGGTCGTCCATACTCCGTCCGAACTGGCCGGAACCCTGCAAACCACGGCTTCGGAAGCCCGCAGTGCCTTCGGCGACGCGACCCTGTACCTGGAGCGCTTCATTGCCGATGCCCGGCATATCGAGGTGCAGGTGCTGGGTGACGGCAAGGGCCAGGTCGTGCATCTGGGCGACCGCGACTGTTCCCTCCAGCGCCGCCACCAGAAGGTGATCGAAGAGGCGCCGGCCTCCGATATTCCCGAGGACGTGCGCCGCGACATGCACGACGCGGCGGTGCGGATCGCCCGGCAGGTGAACTACGCCAGCGCCGGCACGGTCGAATTCCTGTTCGACCGGTCGGCGAATGCCTTCTACTTCTTGGAAATGAACACCCGTTTGCAGGTCGAGCATCCGGTCACCGAAATGGTCACCGGCATCGACCTGGTCGCCGCGCAACTGAGGATCGCCGGTGGTGAGCCCCTGAGCATTCCGGAAGACATCGGGCCGAACGGTCATTCCATCGAGGCGCGCATCACCGCGGAATCGCCCGAGAACGCGTTTCGGCCGTCGCCGGGCCGGATCCGCCGGTGGCAGGCACCGGACATGGACGGCCTGCGCGTCGATACCTATGCCGAAGCCGGCGCGCTGATCCCCCCGTTCTACGACTCGATGGTCGCCAAGTTCATCGTCCACGGGCCGGATCGCCAGACCGCGATAGACAAGATGCGCCGTGCGCTGGAGGCGTTCGAGGTCGAGGGAATCTCGACAAATCGCGCCTTTCTTCTAAGACTGCTCGGCGAACCCGCGTTCGCCGCCATGCGCCACAACACCCGCAGCATCGACGCGTTCCTCGCCGCCGATGCTGCGGCCGAAAGCAATGCCTGACGGAAGTCCCCAAGACATGAGCCAATCGATACGTCTCGTCGACACCACCCTGCGCGATGGCCACCATAGCCTCTGGGCCATGGGCATGCGGACCGGGATGATGCTGCCCGTGGCCGAAGCCCTCGACGGCGCTGGCTTCAAGGCGATCGAGGTCTTCGGCGCGGGCCATTTCCGCAAATGCGTGAAGGAGCTGCGTGACGACCCGTGGGAGCGGCTGCGCCTCATGTCGGAGCGCATCCGCAAGACACCGATGTCGTTCATGATGCTGCCGAGCGTGTCCGTTTTCGAGGTCACGCCGTACAGCGTCATGCAGGTCTACGTCGACCAGCTGGCACGGCACGGGATTTCCCGAATCCAGATCATCGAGCCGTCCAACGATTTCAACTTCCGCCTGCCCGAAATCGTGAAGATGATCCGCGCTGCCGGCATGCAGGTGGTCATCGGTCTGGTCTATTCGCTATCGCCCAAGCACACCGACGCCTACTACCGCACGAAGGCACGCGAGGCGGTCGCCCTTGCCCCTGATGCGCTGTTCATCAAGGACCCGGCCGGCCTTCTGACACCGGAGCGCACCCGCACCCTCACGGCCGCCGTCCTCGAAGGCGCGGGCGCGACACCGGTCGAGTTCCACGGTCATTGCACGACGGGCCTCATGCCCGCCTGTTACGTCGAGGCGATGCGGCACAAGGTGGATGCGCTTCATACGGCCGTGCCGCCATTGGCCGACGGCCCGTCCCTCCCCTCCGTGTTTGCGGTCGCCAGGAACATGAAATCCCTGGGCATCGACGTGCCCGTGGACCTGGAGGCTCTGAGGCCGGTGGAAGCGCATTTCCGCGAGATCGCCGAGACGGAAGGCTTCGCCCAGGGCGCGCCCGTGCAGTTCGACGTTGCGCAGTACGTGCACCATGTTCCCGGCGGTGTCATCTCGCACCTTCATCACCAGTTGCGCCAGATCGGCATGATCGACCGTCTCGACGACGTTCTGGAAGAGGTCGGAAAGGTCCGGGCCGATCTCGGCTATCCGATAATGGTGACGCCGTTCTCCCAGTTCGTGTGCAGTCAGGCCGCGCTCAACGTCATCTCCGGCGAGCGCTACAAGCAGGTTTCAGACGAGGTCATCCGGCTGGTGCTTGGCCAATGGGGCGCCGAGGCCGCCGCGGGCGTCGATCCGGACATCCGCGATCTGGTCCAGTCGATGCCGCGGTCCCGTGTTCTCGCCGGACAAGCCATCGAGGAAATCGACATCGGCACGGTCCGGGCGCGACTTGGTGGCGCCTCGATCTCCGATACCGATCTTATTCTGCTACACCTCGCTCCCGCCGCCGAGATCGAGGCCATGCGCCGGGCCGAACCGCCACGGCCCTACGAGACCGGGATGGCAGCCATTCCGCATCTGCTGCGTGAACTCATACAGCGCGACCGGTTCGACCGGATCGAGGTCACGGCGGGCGAAGACCACATACATTTGGGCCGATAGGGCCACGGACTCGGAAAGGGGAACAGGTTTGAACTATCTCGCAGAAATTCCCTACGGCACCTACTGGTCCACGCCGTTCGCGAAGTGGCAGGGCAGCCTCGCGCACTTGCACAGCGTCGAGTTTGCCGCGGCCGTCGCGCGCGACGAGCTGGCGCGCCGCGAGATCTCGCCCGAGGTATTCGACTACGGCGTCCTCGGGCTGACCGTTCCGCAGAAGGGCTCGTTCTACGGTCTGCCGTGGTTCGCCGGCCTCATCGGCGCGCCCCAGGTCGGCGGTCCAACCGTGTCGCAGGCCTGTGCGACCGGGGTCCGAAGCCTGTTCACGGGAGCACAGGAAATCGGGGCCGGCCTGGCCACCTGCGCGCTGGTCGCAGCCTGCGACCGGACGTCGAACGGCCCCCACATCTACTACCCGGCGCCCTTCGCGCCCGGCGGAACCGGGGCGGCGGAGAACTGGGTCCTGGACAATTTTGGCTGCGATCCGCTGGGCGGTCACGCGATGGTCGCGACGGCGGAGAACGTGGCGCGCCGCTACGGTCTGACCACCGAGGAACAGCACGAGATCGTATTGCGCCGGCAGGAGCAATACGGCATGGCGCTCGCCGACGATCGGGCCTTCCAGCGCCGCTATATGTCCCTGCCCTTCTCGGTGCCGGATCAGGGCTTCCGCAAGGAGAAGGCCAAACTGGAGGGTGACGAGGGCGTCTACCCGACGACGGCCGAGGGGCTGGCACGGCTCAAGCCTGTCATCGAGAACGGAACCGTCACCTACGGCGGCCAGACCCATCCCGCCGACGGCAATGCCGCCCTGGTTCTGGCGACCTCCGATCGTGCCCGGGAACTGAGCCGGGAGCCCGGTATCGCCGTTCGGTTGCTGGGTTTCGGTCTGGCGCGAACGGACCTCGCGCACATGCCGATGGCGCCGGTTCCCGCCACCCGGGTCGCGCTCGAGAACGCCGGCCTCTCGGTCGACGACATCGATGCGATCAAGACGCACAATCCGTTCGCGGTGAACGACCTCGTTCTGGCGCGGGATCTCGGCGTCGACGCGACCTCCATGAACAACTACGGATGCTCCCTGATCTGGGGCCACCCGCAAGGCCCCACGGGCCTGCGCGGCGTCATCGAGCTGATCGAGGAACTGGCGCTGCGCGGCGGCGGCCGCGGCCTCTTCACCGGCTGCGCCGCGGGCGATACCGCAATGTCCGTCGTGATCGAGGTGACGGACCGCGGCTGAACCGACGGAGCATCGTCCGGACCGAAATCATCGGATCGGGAGCGGGGACTACGGCGTCATGCCGCCCCGGCCCCGACAGGGCCGTTACACGAACTCGTCGCGGATCGGCGTGAAGATCTCGATCACCTCGCCGGCCTCCAGGCATCGCGTCCCGTGTTCGACGCCCGAGGGAACGAGGAAACCGTCGCCGGGGCCTAGCCGTTCGGTGACGGCGCCGATCGTGACCTCGAACTGTCCGCTGACGATGTAGCTCGACTGGACATGCGGGTGACTGTGGAGCGGGCCCTGCACGCCCGTCTCGAAGGCGTTGCGCATCATCAGCATCTGCGGCTCGTAGCCGAGGATCTTGCGCCGCGTGCCGTCGCCCATATCCTGCCAGTCCAGATCCGCGGCGCGGACATGGCCGACTAGGGCCTTTGCGGAATCGGTCATCCGGATCTCCTATCTTCGGTTGGCACCGCTCCCAAAACGTCGGCACGCAGATCGTGCCGGGCGCGCCAGCCGAGACGGCGCCGAGCGGCGCGCGTGTCGAACATCGGCGCATGCGGGTTCGCGGCGTAGACGTCGCTGTCGATCCGTTCGGGCAGCCCCCCGAAGGCCTGCGCAATCCGGTCCAGCGTCGGCAGCGGGTGCAGCGTGGAGGGCGCGGCGAGATAGAACGCCTCGTATCCTCGCCAGTCGACGCGGAGGGCGAGCCGGAACGCCTCGGCCACGTCGCGCGGATCGACATGGTGCCAGCAAGGCCCGCCGCCCGCGGGCGCATGTCCGCCGGCGCACGGCCCCACATAGCCGTCCGGATCGGCGTGGCGCGCCAGCACTTCGCCCATCATCGAGGGGAACAGGATGAAGACCGGCCGCAACGCGATGATCTCGAGCCCGCGGCGGGCAAAGCTCCGCCCGGCCTCCTCGGCGAGAAGTTTCGAGAGCGCGTAGGGATCGGCGGGGCGAACGGGATGGGCTTCGTTCACGGGAAGTGCCTGCGGGCACCAGAAATGGTCCTTCCAGACGGTGTTGCCCATCACGCTGTCGGAGGAGCACAGCACCACGCGCCGGACGTTCGCACGGCGCGCGGCTTCCAGCACGCACCAGCTGCCCTTGACGTTCAGGTCGATGATCTGTCCGGGCGTCCCGCTGCCGATATTGGCGGCCGCCGCGATATGGATGACGGCATCGGCCCCGGCGAAGGCCGCCTCGAGGGCGTCCGGGTCGAGGATCGAGGCGGTGACATGTGCGATGTCGCCCGGCACGGCGGGCGGGCGAGCATCGAGGCCGATCACCTCGGCGTCATCGGAGACGGCACGCGCGACATAGCCGCCAAGCAATCCCGAGGCGCCGGTAACGACGACGCGTCTCACGCCGCGCCCTCCCGCTCCGCCACATGCAGACCGGCGAGATAGCCGAATGTCAGCGCGGGGCCGAGCGTGATGCCCGGACCGGGATAGCGGCCGCGCATGATCGACTGCATGTCGTTGCCCACGGCGTAGAGGCCGGGGATCGGCCGACCATCGCGCGCGAGCACGCGGCAGTCCTCGTCGGTGCGCAGCCCCGCGACGGTGCCCAGATCGCTGAGCGTCAGCTCGATGGCGTAGAAGGGGGGCTTCGCCAGCGGCGCAAGGCACGGGTTCGGCCCGTGATCGGCATCGCCGAGATAGCGGGAGTACACGTCCTCGCCACGGTGGAACTCGGTGTCACGGCCCCGAGCGGCATCGACATTGAACCGCTCCACGGTCGCGCCGAAGCCCGCCTCGTCGATGCCGAGCGTTCGGGCGAGCGCCGGCAGGCTGTCTGCGGTCTTCAGGTAGCCGGCCCGCCGATAGGGCTCGAGGTTGCGGGTGAAGGGGATGATCGCGCCGAGCCCGTATTTCCAGATGAAGGCACTGTCGCAGACGATCCAGGCGGGAAGGTTCCCGGTCGCGACGTTGCCCTGCAACAGCGCCTCGCCGAAACGGTGGTAGGAAACCGCCTCGTTGGTGAAGCGCCGGCCGGCGGAATTGACGACCATCGAGCCGGGCTTGCCCCGATCGGTCACGGTGTGGGGATAGACCACCTTGCGGCCGTCCGCGCGGGTATAGACCGAGGCCGGCGACCAGTAGGCATTGTTGGTGTTGTCGGTGCCGACCTCGCCCCCTGCGGCAACGCCGAGGTCCAGCCCGTCGCCGGTGCTGCCGGGCGCGAAGGGACTATCGGGACTGACCAGATCGGGCAGCCACGCCGTGCGTTTCTCGACGCTCTGGGAAAACCCGCCGGTGGAGAGGATCACGCCCTTGCGCGCGCGGATGGTGACGCTTGCGTCGCCCTCGCGCACGCGCAGACCGGTGGCCCGCCCAGCCTCGACCAGCACCTCCTCGACCGCGCAGTCGGTGCGCGTCTCCACCCCGAGGTCGAGGAGCGACTTCAGGAGCCGCCCGGCCAGCGCATTGCCCAGCACCAGGCGCGAACCGCGATGGTGGCGGGTGCGCTGGAGCGCGTATTCGAGCACCAGCCGCGTCACCCGCGCGAACGAGCGGGGCGAGCCCCACATCTTGCGAAAATGGGGCAGGTCCTCGCGCGCGACCATCATGCCGCCGAGGATGGTGAATTCCGGCAATGGCGGACGCAGCCTGCCGAACCAGTCGCCGAGCGTCGATCCGTCGAAGGCCACGGGTTCGAGCACGCGCATCCCCTCGCCCGCCCCGTCGAGATCCGGGTAATAGTCGGGATAGAACGGCACCGGCTTCAGCCGCACCGCCGTCTTCTCCTCCAGGAACCGGACCGCCTCGGGCCCGCGTCTGACAAAGCGTTCCCGGGCCTCGCGCCCGTCCGCCGTCGGAACGGTCGCGTCCAGATAGGCCATCGCGCGGGCGGGATCGTCTGGCTTGCCGGCTTCGGCCATCTTGTCGTTGTTGGGGATGTAGACCATGCCGCCGGAATAGGAGGTGTTGCCGCCGACGAAGCCGGTCTTCTCGACCACGATCACGTTCAGCCCATGGACGGCGGCCGTGGCGGCGGCGGTCATTCCCGCGGCGCCCGCGCCGACCACAACGACGTCGCACACCTTTTCGGTCATGCGGCGTCTCCCCAGGTATCGGGATTGGCACGCATCCAGTCGGCGAAGGCAGCGACGGCCTCGTCGAGCGAATGCTCTGGACGGAAGCCGAACTCCTCGACCATCCGCGAGCAGTCGAGCGGTCCCCGCATCACGGTCGTGTCGGTCCAGGGGGCGCTGCCGGGTCCGACCTCGATCTCGACACCGGGCACGGCGCGGCGCACCGCCTCGGCGACCTCGTAGGTGGTGTGGTTGCGACCGGACCCCAGGTGATACTCGCGGTGCCGCAGCGCCTCGGCCTGCCAGAGCGTGAGCAGTCCGGCGGCGCAATCCGGCACGAAGGTGAAGCTCGCCGCGAAATCGCCGCCGGAGGGGGCCCGGATCGCCTCGCCCCGCATCGCCCGGCGCAGATACTCGGGGATCGGCCCGCGCGGCCCGTCGAAGGCCCGCGGCACCAGCGGCGGCCCGAAGATCCAGGAAATCCGTACCGTTGCCGCCGACAGCCCGTAGGTATCGGCATAGACCGCGGTCATCAGCTCCGCCGACCGCTTGGTCGCCGCGTAAAGCGAGCGCGGGGTCGGGTTCGTGTCCTCGGCAACCGGCGTCACCGCGTCGGGCAGGGACTGGAAGACCGAGCCGGTGGAGACGAAGAGGAACCGCCGCCAACCGAGCCGCCGGGCGGTCTCGAGCAAGAGCTCGGTGGCCACGACGTTGCTCTGGAAGGTGCGCAAGGGACGCGGATATCCCAGCTTGTCGTTCGGAACGGCGGCGGTGTGGATGCAGCCCGAGATGTCATGCGCCGCCGCCAGAACGGTCAGCTCGTATGGATCCGACAGATCGCACTGCGCCCAGGTGACGTTCGGTCCCGCGGCTTCGGCATCCGCCTCGCGGAAGGTGGTCATGTACTGTGCCACCACCTCGATGCCGGCGGCCGCGGCCTGCCGGACCGTCTCATAGCCCACATGGCCCATCCCCCCGGTGACAAGCAGCTTGCCCATTGTCACCCCTCCCTTCCTATTGGTTTTCGAGTTGCGCACGGTGCGCGTCGAGCGTGGCGGCGAGTCCCGCCCTGATGTCGAATTTCGGCCGGTAGCCGAACGCCGCCTGCGCCCGGCTGCAGTCGAGCGCACCCTTCCTCGGCATCGCGACGTCGCCGCCATGCCGGTACGGTCCCGGCCCCACCGTAATCTCGGCCCCCGGCACGAGTTCGCGCACGACCTCGGCGATCTCGCCCAGCGAGGGCGCGCTGTCGCTGGCGACGTGGTAGGCATCGCAAGGGTGTGCCGGGCAGTCGAGCGCGCCGAGGATGCCGGCCACCGCGTCGTCGATATAGGTGTGGTCGATCCGTTCCTCCGCGCCGCCGGGAACATGCAAGGCACGTCCCTCCGCCGCCGCGCGGATCATGTTTATCGGCACCCGGTCGCGCGGAAAGCCCGGCCCGTAGACCCAGGATGTGCGGATGTTGATGCAGTCGAGCCCGTGGGTGGCGCGGTAGCTGCGGCCCAGATGTTCCACCGCCGACTTGCTGATCCCGTAGGCATGGACCGGTGCCTCGCGGTGGGTCTCGTCGATCCGAGGGGCGAGGAAATCGCCATAGATCTCCTCGGAGCTTATGTGGATCAACCGCTGGCAGCCATGGCGGGCCATCGCCTCGAAGAGGTTTACCGACCCTTCGATATTGACCCGCAGGAGCCGCACCGGCGAGGCGAGCGACGCCAGGACGCCGACAACGGCGGCGCAATGGACAACCGCGCCCGGCCGGTGGCCGGCGAAGACCGTCTCGATGGCGTCGGCCTCGCAGATGTCGGCGGCCACGGGCGTGAAGGCGGGATTGGCTGCGGCCAAAGCATCAAGCGCGGCGGCGTTCGCCCCGCAGTCGAGTCCAACGACCGCCTGGCCGCGCGCGAGCAACGCCCGCGCCACGGCGCCCCCCACGAAGCCGCCTGCCCCGGTGACCAGGATTGTCGACATATCCCCTCGTTCCACTTCAGTAGTTGAACAGGATCAGCCGTTCCTCGGTCATGTCGTGGATCGCGTAGCGCGGCCCCTCGCGACCGATCCCGCTGTCCTTGACGCCGCCGTAGGCAAGCTGATCCGTCCGCCAGGTCGAGGTGCCGTTGATGATGACGCCGCCGGTGCGCAGCCGCCGCGCGAGCCAGAGGGCGCGCTCGGTGCTGTCGGTGAAGACCCCGCATTGCAGGCCGAAGGGGCTCGACGTCACCTGCTCGACCGGCTCGTTCAGGTCGTCATAGGCCAGGATGCTGGCCACCGGGCCGAAGACCTCGTCGCAGACGACCTTCATGTCGGGGCGGACGTCGGTCAGAAGCGTCGGCGCATAGGCCGCCCCCTCGCGTCGCCCGCCGGCCAGGAGCCGGGCGCCCTGGCCGACTGCTTCGTCGACCCAGGCCGCCACGCGCTTTGCCGCGGCCTCGTCGATCAGCGTGCCCACGTCGGTACCCGCCGCCAGCGGGTCGCCGACCGTCAGCGCTTCCATCTCGGCGGCGACTTTCGCGCCCAGCGTCTCGGCCATGGCGCGGGGGACATGGATGTTTTGTACCGAGATGCAGCTCTGTCCGGCCAGGCGCACCGCGTTGCGGGCAAGCATCGGCGCGATGGCGTCGAGATCGGCGTCCTCGCAGACAATGGTCGGCCCGGCACCGCCGAGCTCCAGCGTGACGGGGCGCAGGCCCGCCCGCGCCCGGATCTCGGCGCCCACGCGGGACGAGCCGGTAAAGGTCAGCATGTCGACGCCGCGATGGTCGACCAGTGCCTGCCCCGTCGCCGCGCCGCCGTGGATCACCTGGATGAATGTCCGCGGCAGGCCGGCCTCGAAGAACAACTCCACCAGCCTCTGCACCACCATCGGGCATTGCTGGGGCGGCTTGATGATCGATGCGTTGCCCGCGGCAAAGGCCGGGGCGAGCTTGTGACAGGCGAGATTGAAGGGCGCGTTGAAGGGGGTGATGGCACCCACGACCCCGACCGGAAAGCGCATGAGGAACGCCATCTTGCCATGGCCCATGGCGCTGCCGTCGAGCGGCACATGGGTCCCCTCGATCCGGATCGCCTCCTCGGCCGAGAGGGTGAGCGTGTCCATCGACCGCTTCACCTCGCCCTCGGCGTCGCCGAGCGCCTTGCCGGTCTCGCGCGCCATGATCTCGCCGATCTCGGCGGCGCGTTCGACCACCAGGTCGGCGGTTCTGCGCAGGATCGCCGCGCGCTCGTAGGCGGGCATGCCGGCCACGTCGGGCGCCGCGGCTCGTGCGGAGGCGACGGCGGCGTCGACCTCGGCGGCCGAGGCGGTGGGGGCGGTGCAGACCACGTCGCCGCGATAGGGGTCACGGCTTTCGAACCGGTCGCCGCCCTGTACGGCCTCGCCACCGATGTAATGCGTCAGGTCCATTTCTGCTTCCTGTCCGTTCAGACTGTTCAAGCCGGGCGCCACGGTGCGCCGAAGGCGGGTTCCGGTGCCGTCAGCGGCGGCAGTTTCCAGGAACCCGTGGAGGGCGGCTTCACGCCCGCATCGACCTCGAGGTCGATGAGCCAGGGGCGATTGGCCGCGACCGCCTCGGCCAGCGCGTCGCGGAAATCGTCCGAGCGGCTGACCTTCACCGCGTCGACGCCATGCGCCTTGGCCAGCGCCGCGAAGTCGGGGTTGTAGGGTTCGCCGTTCGGGCCGCGGGTGAAGCTCGTTCCGATTTCACGCCCGCCGAACTGGCCGCGCTGAAGGTCGCGGATCGCCCCCCAGGCGTAGTTGTTCCAGACCACCCAGATCGCCGGAATGTTGTATTCGACCGCCGTGCAGAGGACATGCGGCGTCATCGTGAAGCCGCCGTCGCCAACCACCGCGATGCATGGCCGGTCGGGCGCAGCGAGCTTGGCGCCCAGCACGCCCGAGACGCCGAACCCCATCGCCGAGTAGCCCCAGGTGTTGAGCATGGATCGCGGGCGACGGGATTCCCAGAACTGCATGAACCAGTTGTGATGTGCCCCCGAGTCCGGGACCAGGATGGTGTCGTCGGGCGCCACCTGGCGGATATCGCGAACCGCCCGCTCAGGACGGATCGGCGCGGTATCGATATCGAAATTCGGCGCGATGTAGGCATCCCATTCAGCCTGCCAGCCGGCGATCTCGGCAAGCCACGGCTTCGTGCCCTCGTGCCGGGTCACGCCGCGGCGGTCGAGTTCGGCCAGAAGCTGCCGCACAAACGTCCGCGCGTCCGCCTGGATGCCAATGTAGGGTTCGTAGTTGCGGCCGATTTCGGTCGGGTCGATGTCGACATGGATCAGCTTCGTGGGCGGGATGTTCCACGAATAGCCCTGCAGCCAAGACGAGGCCGAGCGGTCGTCGAACCGCGCCCCGATGGTCAGCAGCACGTCGGCGCGCCGCCCGGCCTGGTTCGCCGGATAGGTGCCGTTGCGCCCGATGAAGCCCAGCGCCAGCGGGTCGGTCATATCGAGCGAGCCCATCCCGTTGGGAGAGGCGACCTGCGGGACCTGCAGGCGGTGCTGCAGCTCGGTCAGCTCGGAGCCCGCGTCGGACAGGGTGATGCCGTGGCCAACGAAGATCAGGGGGGCATGGGCGGCAAGCAGCAGGTCAGCCACCGCCTCCACCGCCTCCGCCGCGGCGCCCGGACGGTTGTCCACCCCGGCGCGATCCATGAAATCCAGGCCAATCTCGGCTTCTTCCTGGAACAGGTTGTAGGGCACATCGAGATTGACGGGCCCGGGCCGACCCGAGGTCATCAGATTGGTCGCCTGCCGGAGCGCGAGCGGCAGCATCTCGACCCGCGTGGGCTGGAACGATCGCTTGACGAAGGGCTTCACCGCGTCGGGGAAGCTCGCCTGCCCGTGCATGTAGGTTTCCTGAAACGGGCCGCGGTTGAACTGCGAGGTCGGGACGTTCGCCGTGATCGCGAGAAAGGCGGAACTGTCGGCCTGGGCGCAGGCAAGCGACATCGGGATATTCGCAGAGCCCGGGCCGCAGGAGGTCAGCGTCGCCACCGGCTGATGGGAGACGCGGAAATAGGCGTCGGCCATGTGCCCGGCGGTCTGCTCGTGCCGGGGCGAGACCAGCGTGATCCGGTCCTTCCGGTCGTAGAGCGCATCCAGCATCCCCACGTTGCCGTGCCCGCAGATGCCGAACACGTATGGCATTCCGGCGCGGATCAGGTGTTCGGCGATGAGATCGCCACCCTTCGTCTTGGTCATTCGACCGCCTCCCGACGACTTTCAGAGTTCGATTTACGCATGCTGGCCCTCGTTGCCCTCCGGCGCGCGCCGCCGCAGCTGCCAGCGCCGGATCGCGGCGACCACGGGGGCAGTCCACATCAGGATCGTCACGATCCCCAGGAATGCGGCGATGGGTCGTTCGAAGAACGCGGTCAGGTCTCCCTGCTGCGCGATCATCGCCTGCATGAAGTTCTTTTCCAGCAGCGGGCCGATCACCATCCCGAGGATCAGCGGCGCGACTGGATAGTCGTTTTCCTGCATCAGGAAGGATGCGATCCCGGCGCCAAGCGCCACCATCACGCCCATCATCGAGTTGTTGATCGCGTAGGCGCCGACCACGGTGAAGATCAGGATGATCGGCATCAGGATCAGGTTCGAGACCTTCAGAAGCTGACTGGCGGCACGGATCGCGATGTATCCCACCGGGATCAGGAACACGTTGGCGATGAAGAAGGAGACGAAGATCGAGTAGACCAGCGGCGCGTTCTCGATGAAGACGTTCGGCCCGGGCTCGAGCCCCTTCAGGAACAACACGCCGATCACGATCGCCGTCACGCTGTCGCCCGGGATGCCGAAGACGAGCGAGGGCACCCAGGTGGCCGAGGTCGCCGCATTGTTCGAGGCCGAGGCGGCGACGATCCCCTCTGGATGGCCGGTCCCGAACTTCTCGGGCGTCTTCGACCGTTTGCGCGCATAGCCGTAGGACACCCACGCCGCGATGTCGGAGCCGGCGCCCGGCAGCGCCCCGATCAGCGTGCCGAAGATCGATCCGCGGGCCAGGTTCGTCCTGTAGCGCCAGATCGTCCGGAAGGTTTCGCCGAAGTCGATCTTCTGCACCCGTGCGTCGCCCGCATCGGCGCGCGGCGGATGGATCAGCGCCCGCAAGACTTCGGCCACCGCGAAGATGCCGATCATCACGGGGATGAAATGGATGCCCTCCATCAGCGCCGGCGTGCCGAAGGTGAAGCGCGGCTGGCCCGAGATCAGGTCAAGGCCGACGGTTGCCAGCATGAGCCCGATCGAGAGCGAGATCACGCCCTTCACCGGATTGGCCGCCGCGACGAGCGCCGCGGTGGACAGTCCGATACAGGCGAGCCAGAAGTACTCGTAGTACTGAAACTCCAGCGCGAACTCGGCGAGCAGCGGCGCCGAGAAGGCCAGCGCCATCGTGCCGACGAGGCCGCCGAGAACCGAGCAGAGCAGCGCCACCATCAGCACCGTGCCGCCCTGCCCCTTCAGCGTCATCTCGTGGGCTTCCTCGGCATAGGCCGCCGAGGCCGGCATGCCGGGGATGCGCAGGAGCGCGCCCGGCAGGTCGCCCGCGAAGATGGCCATGGCGACGGCGGTGGCGATGGCGGCGAGCGCGGCGACCGGTTCCATGAAAAAGGTGATGGGTACGAGCAGCGCCACGGCGACCGTGGCCGAAATGCCCGGCATCGCGCCCGCGAAGATGCCGAAGACGCAGGCGCCGAAGATCACCGCGATGATCTCCCAGCGAAACACGAGATCGAAGGCAGCGAGAAGCGTTTCCATGGCTCAGCCCACCAGCAGCCGTTCGATCACGCCGAAAGGAAGCGGCACCCGCAGCGCCTCGACGAAGATCAGATAGATCAGTCCGGTCACCAGTGCCGCGAGGGCGGCGCTCGACGGGAGCCTGGCGATGCCGCGGGTCACAAGGAAAAGGCCCGTCAGCATGAGAAAACCCGTGAGCAGGAAGCCAAGCGCGTCCGACAGTAAGATGTAGCCCAGCATGCTGCCGATAACGGCCAGGAACAGCTCGTAGCTGCGCCGCCGCCGCGCCCAGTCGACAAGCACGACCCAGGGTACCTGGTTCGCGCCGCGCAGGCCGCTGACGATCAGGATCAGTCCGCCGCCGGCCATCATCACCGCGATGATCCGCGGGAAAAGATCGGGACCGTAGGGCACGCCGGGAAAGTGCTTGAAGCTCCCGGCGTGGATGAAGGCGAACACCCCGATGGCGAGGAAGATCGCCCCTGAAATCGCGTCGTTGAATCTCATGGCCCTGGGAATCTCATGACACTGGGGATCTCATGGTGCGGCTCGGGGCGGGCGAATTGCCGATCGGCCGTGCACGCGGTCCGATCGCGTCGACCAGGCCGGGCACCGTAGCGCCCGGCCCGAAACCTCGGATCAGTGCCCTCAGAGCATCCCGGCCGCTTCCATGACCTCGCAGATGGCGGTGTCCTCGGACTTGTGGAAGGCACGCGCCTCCTCCGGGTCCATCCAGGTCAACGCGAAGCCGCGGCCGTTCATGAACTCCGTGAACGTCCCGCTGTCGAACGCGGTGCGGACGGTGGTGGTCAGCTTGTCGCGGATATCGTCGGGAAGCCCGGCGGGCGCGCCGATCATCCGCCAGGTCTGCGAGGTCCAGTCGACGTCGATCGCCTCCTTGACGGTCGGTACGTCGGGCAGGTCCGCGAAGCGCTCGGCGCCCATGGTGGCCAGCGGCCGGATACGGCCGGCCTCGACAAGCGGCGCCGCGGTCGACAGCGGCGGCGTCACGAAGTCGATCGCGCCCGAAGCCGCGTCCTGCAGCGAGGGGCCGCCGCCCTCGGACGGAACCCAGGTCACCCGGTTGGGATCGATGCCCGCGGCAACCATCAGGCCCGCCCAGGCGAGGTGATAGATGCTGCCCGTGCCCGAGCCCGAAGCGGTGAAGGTCCCGGGCGGGTTGTCGCGGATCGCCTGCAACGCCTCTTCCAGGGACTTGAAATCGGACTTGGCGCTGACGCTGACCGCCGCCGGCTCGGTGTTGATCAGCGCGATATGGGTGAACTTGTCGGCCGTCAGATCGGTCAGCCCGCGACAGACGAGCTGGCTCAGGTCCACGTTGATCGTGCCGATGGTGTAGCCGTCGGGCGCGGCACCGGCCATCGCGGTGTGACCTACGATGCCCGAGCCGCCGGTACGGTTGACCACGTTGACGGGCTGACCGAGCGGCTCCTCCATCGCCGCGGCGAGGGTGCGCGCCACGGTGTCGGTTCCGCCGCCGGCGCCCCAGGGCACGATCAGCGTAACAGGGCGTTCGGGCCAATCCTTCGCGACAGCGGGGCCCGCGAATACGGCACCCGACGCCATCGCCATCACAGCAAGCCCGGTACGAAGTCCTCTCTTGGAAATCATCGTCTTCCTCCTTTGTCCGTACGGGTCCGTTGTTACCGGCCCGCTTGCGGTTCCTCCTGCCGCTAAGGGAAGAGCTAGGGGAAAAAGAAAACTGCTGTCAAGCTGTTTCCCACATAAACTTACCGGCTTTTCTCATTGTGAGAATATTATGCATCTGGAATCCGAAATATCCCCAGAGAAGGCGGCTTTCGGCGCATCTCCGCTGCAAACTGCTAAGGTTGTCGTCCCGGCGGCTGCCGGCCGCACTAGCAATTACGGCATTGATTTTCTCACGATGAGTAATATCCTTCTCGTTATGCAAAAAGGATTCTCCCGTGACTGACGAACACAAGACCCAGGACCGTCGCGACAGCCGTATCCAGTCGCTCGACCGGGCCTTTTCCGTGCTCGAGGAGGTCGCGCGGCACCGGGACGGAATCACGCTTTCTGAACTCAGCCGCGAACTCGGACTGCACACCAGCACGCTCTATCACCTCGCCCGCACGCTGGTGTCCCTCGGCTATCTTCGCACCGGCCCCGACGACAAGCGCTACCGGATGGGGCGCGGGATCTTCCAGCTGGCCTCGGCCTGCCTCGACGAGGCGGAGATCTGCGCGACGGTCGCGCCCTATCTGGAGAGGCTCGCCGAGACGACCGGAGAGGCGACCCACTTCGCCATATGGGAACGCCGCAAGGCGCTGATCCTGGCGCGGCACGCGGGACCGAACGCGCTCCAGATCAACGAACGCGCGGGCACGCTCCGGCCGGTCTACTGCACGGCGATCGGCAAGGCCCTGCTCTCGGGGCTCGGTCCGGAGACCTACGAGGACTACACGCGCGACCTCGTCTTCGAGCCCTACACCGCCAGCACGCTGAAGGACGCGCAGGAGCTGCGGCTGCAGGTGGACAAGGCGCGCCGCGACGGCATCGCCTTCGACGATTGCGAGTTCAATGCCGAGGTCCGCTGCATGGCGGCCACGGTGCGCGACTTCACCGGCAAGGTGATCGGCGCCATCGGCTTCTCCGGACCGGTCTGGCGCATGTCGCTGACCGACATGGCGGACTACACGTCGGTCACCCGCTCGATCGCGGCCGAACTGTCGGAACAGTTCGGCTTCCGCCCCAAGGAGGTCGCCCCAACCCCCGCGCCAACGAAGACGAAACGGAACACATCCCATGGAAATGACTGACCTGACGGGTCGCACGGCCCTCGTCACCGGCGCCAGCAAGGGCATCGGCCGAGCCATCGCCCGGCGCCTTGCCGCAGAAGGCTGCCGCGTCGCGCTCGTCGCGCGCGCGTCCGACGCGCTGACTGCCGCGGCCGAGGAGATCGTCGCCGCGGGCGGCGAGGCACACGCGGTCCCCGCCGATCTTTCCGCCGAGGCGGGATGCCTCGCGGCTGCGGAGGGGGCTCTTAAGGCGCTCGGCGGGCTCGATATTCTCGTGAATTGCGCCGGGGCCACGCGGGCCGGCGCCTTCCCCGCTCAGGCCGACACGGACTGGATCGAAGGCTTCGCGCTGAAGTTCCACGGCGCGGTGCGGCTGACGCGGGCCCTATGGCCGGCGCTCGTCGCGCGCAAGGGTACCGTCGTCAACATCGGCGGCGCAGCGGCCTATACCCCCAGCCCCGGCTTCATGGTCGGCGGCGCCGTCAACTCGGCGCTGGCGAGTTTCACCAAGGCGTTGTCGAAGCAGGGACTGGCCGACGACGTGAACGTGAACATCCTGCATCCCGGCATGACGGAGACCGACCGGATGGAGGCCCTGCTGGTGCAGGAGGCGGAGGCCGAGGGCTGCGACGTCGCGGAGGTTCGCGCCCGCAAGAGCGCGGAAGCCGGACTGCGCCGTCTGGGCCAGCCCGAGGACGTCGCCGAGGCGGTCGTGTTCCTGTGCTCGCCGCGCGCGCGGCATATCCAGGGGGTCGGTCTTACCATCGACGGCGGCGCGACGCCCGGTCTCTAGCGGCGAACCGGGAACGCCGGGGACCGGCCGAAGGCGCCAACGTCAGCGCCGGCGGCCTTCAGGCGAGGGCACAGATCGATCCCGATGAATCCGCCGCCACCGATTGCGGTTGCACGCGTCCGGGGCGCTCCTTCAGGGCGCCTGCAGCTCCCGGGCCCGACTGACATTCCAGGTCGAGCGGCAGGGGATCTTCGAGCGATCACAACGATCGGCATACCGGGCCGCGATCTCGGTGATCTCTTGCAACAGGCCTTCCTTCAACGTGATCGGCTCAAGCCCAAGCTGCAGCAGGCGGTCGTTGCGCACGTGCAGGTCGTTCTCGTCCGCCTCGTTGCGCGGATTGGTCACGAAATCGACGGAGGCGCCGGTGATATCGGCGATCATCTGGGCGAGATCGCGGACGCGATGGGTCTCGGTCATCTGGTTGAGGATGTTGACCCGCTCGCGGCTCTGCGGCGGGTTCTCGATGGCGAGCTGGATGCAGCGCACCGTGTCCTGGATGTTGATGAAGGCGCGGGTCTGCCCACCGGTGCCATGCACGGTCATCGGATAGCCGACGGCGGCCTGCATGAGGAAGCGGTTGAGCACCGTGCCGTAGTCGCCGTCGTAGTCGAAGCGGTTGATCAGACGTTCGTCGAGGCGGGTCTCGGCGGTCTGCGTGCCCCAGACGATGCCCTGGTGCAGATCGGTGACCTTGAGCCCGTCGTTCTTGTTGTAAAAGGCGAAGAAGAGCTGATCCTGGGTCTTCGTCATGTGATAGATCGAGCCCGGATTGGCCGGGTAGAGAATTTCCTGATCGAGGAGATCGCCCGTGTCCGTCTCGACCTTGACCTGCAAGTAGCCCTCCGGGATCTTCATCCCGGCCGAGCCGTAGCCGTAGACGCCCATCGTGCCGAGATGGACGAGGTGGACGTCCAGGCCGGATTCGACGATCGCGGCGCAAAGGTCGTTGGTCGCGCCGAGGTTGTTCCTCACCGTGTAGCGCTTGTGCCACGACGATTTCATCGAATAGGGCGCGGCACGCTGCTCGGCGAAATGGACGATCGCGTCCGGCTTCTCGTCCTTAATCAGCGTGAGCAAGCGGTGATAGTGCTCGCCGACGGTGAAGCGGTGTATCGGGATATCCCGGCCGGAAATTTCCTTCCACGCCGCGACCCGCTCGCCCAGCGGACGGATCGGCGTCAGCGAGTCGACCTCGAGCTCGACGTCGATCATGCGGCGCGACAGATTGTCGACGATCACCACCTCGTGGCCGAGCTTGGAGAGATGCAATGCCGTCGGCCAGCCGCAGAAGCCGTCACCGCCCAGAACCATGATTTTCATGCTTGTTGCCGCTACCGTGGTTGGAACCGAAGGCGAACTGTGGCACCTTTAAACATACTATGCGGCTGACGCGCAATCGGCCCGGCCGATCGGCCAAAGCATTCATTTTCCTGCCAACCGAATCGTTTTGGATGATCTCCGGGAGATCGGCGTGAAAGCCGCGACAGTGCTCGACATATTTCCATCGCTTGAGCAGGACTACGGCGCATCGGGGAGCGAAGACCTCGTTCGCGCCGTCCTGTCCGACAGCCGGTTCGGCCGGGTCGCGCTGGTGTCGTCCTTCGGCACCGAAGCGGCGGTGCTCCTGCATCTCGTCGCCGCGATCGATCCGTCACTGCCGGTTCTGTTCGTCGATACCCGCAAACTGTTTGGCGACACGCTGCAGTACCAGGAAAAGCTCGCCAGGCAGCTCGGCCTTACCGACGTCCGGCGGATCGGCGCCGATCCGGCCTGCCTGCGCCGGGACGATCCGGATGGCATGTTGTGGAGCCGCGATCCGGACGCCTGTTGTGCGCTGCGCAAGACGCAGCCACTCAACGAAGCGCTCGGCGGTTTCGATACGTGGATATCCGGGCGCAAGCGCTACCAAAGCGCAGCCCGCGGCGCGATCCCCGTCCTGGAGCTGGACGGCCAGCTCATCAAGGCAAACCCCCTCGCATCCTGGACACGCGAGGAGATCGACGGCTACTTCACGCGGCACGACCTGCCGCGTCACCCGCTCGAAGCCATGGGATACCCCTCCGTTGGCTGCATGCCCTGCACGGACCGGGTACGACCCGGCGAGGACATGCGCGCGGGGCGATGGCGCGGGCGCGCCAAGACCGAGTGCGGCATCCACAATTCGCCCGCCGGGGTGACTGCGGGTCAGATGCCCGGGCGATAAGCCTCGAACGCAAGGCCCGGCCGGTCTGTTCAATCCGGCCAGGCATCACGACAATCCATTGCACGGCAATCGAGACTGTGACGCGTAGCAGCTCCAGCGTCCCGTCTCCAATCCCGATCCTGGTGGCGGGCGTTGAAACGGCTCAGTCGCCCACGCGCACCCAGGAATTGGCACTATAGAACCGGCAATCCGACGCGCTGCCCATGACGGCCGCGGCCTCGGCGGGTAGCGCGATGTGGACGGTCGATACGTGGTCGATCTCGCTTTCGCTCCTGACCGTCAGCCTCCACGTCATCTTGCTGCCGCGGTCCAGCCCGGCGGGAATCTGGCCGAAGAGTTCCGGGAACACCTCCGTCTGCCAGGCGTCGTCGCCCGCGTTTCGCCAGATGACGAGGCTGCGGCCATCGGCCGACAGGCTGCGGGTCAGCGGGAGCTGATCGGGGTGGAACGGCACCTTGAACTTCAGCCGACGCGGTTGCGTCCATTCGGCCGGAAGCGCGCCGGTGGACCCGGGGAGAAGTTGCTGCATCACCGCCGGACAGCCCTCGAGCCGCGTTTCCCCCAGCCGGGCCTGCCAAAGCCCTGAACGCGGCTGGATACCGTCGAACAATGCGAGGTCGTCGTCGCCGTCACCGCCGCAGTCCCTGTCTATGTCGGCCCGGGAACGCGGATCCCAGTAGGGTGCCTTTCCCTCGCGCAGCACGAGAATCGATCCCGGAGAGGGCGCCGGCCCGAGGTCATAATTGGCCGACATGGCGTCCCGGATCAGGTCCTCACTGAATTCGGACAGGTAGAAGAAGGCGCCGTTTCCGGTGCATCTGGCGATGATCGCGTTATCGGCCAGTGCGGGAGCGGCGGCAATGGTAAAGCCAAGTGCGGCAAAAGATAAAAGTCGTTTCATGATATGGCTCCGGCGCGCGGTCATTCGGCGGGCTGCCGCGAGGGCGCGAGCCGGTCGAGGAGGTTCTCGATATCGTCGGACGTCAGGGGCGGCGCCTGCCGCACCGGCCCGACCGTCAGACTGGACCGGATCAGCTCGAATTCCTCGGTCGAGATATACGGCGTGAACTCGCACAGCAGCTGGCCGGGCGCGGTTTCCAGGCAGGCATCGCCACCTTCCTGATTGAGACCGATCAGCTTGAAATTTCCGCCCCGGTCGCGATCGAAGTACCAGGTCGCGAGCCGCCCGTCGGCCAGAACGCGCCCCGCCTCGACCGACCACAGCGGCGGCATCCTGCCTGCGATCGCCGGATTGGGATGGGCAAAGTCGCATGGCGCATCGCCGCAACGGCGGATCACCCGACCGGTGGTGAGCGTATGCTGCAGGATGCCGACGGCCTTCGCCGCCGCCGCATCGTCCGGTGCGGCGTCATTGCGCATCAGACACAGCGGCCCGGCCCGCGTCACCACGCAGCGGCCATTGGCCTCGATCCATTGATGCGGATTGAGCACCATCGCATTGAGGTCGCCGCCGGCCTGGTAGAACTCGACATTGGGAAGCGGGTTCCGCACGCCGGCGGCGGCCGGCCCCGCGGTCATCGGCGTCACGGAGGGGCTGGTCGCCACCCACCCTTTCGGCAGGAAGAAGGAAAGGCCGGTTGCTTCGTCCTGCACCTCGCAATTGTCGCCCCCGAGGCAATGATAGGGATAGTCCTCCCAGGCGATGCCTTCATCGGATCCGCCGTCCGGCCCGTGGCCCATGTCGGCCTCGGCCTTCCGGCGCAGCGCATCCTCGCCGGTGGCGTCGTCGGTCACGGTGCCGACCTCGATCGACACCCGCGCCTTGTCCACGTCGTTGCCGCCGGAATCGTAGCCACGATAGACCAGATCGTAGATCCCCGGTTCGGCGGGGGCGCGAAGCTGGTTGCCGTTGGCGAAATCGCCAAGGGTCAATCCCCAGTCAAGCCGCGTCTCGCCTTGCCAGATCTCGATCCGGTCGCTGGAGAGCTGGCTGCCGGTGCTTTCGACGGCGATCGGCTGGCCCGGGGCCACGGCCGGCGGCCCGACGAGGGTGACGGCCGGATCGCGCTCTGCGACGATCGTCATCTCCTCCAGCACTTCGCCCCCCCAAGTCTCCAGACGAAGCAGATAGCGCCCGGGCTGGTCGGGCAAGTTTATGCCGGCCCATCTGGTGCCGGCCTCGCCACCAACCGTGCTGTAGGTAATCGCCTCGCCGCCTGCTGCCGGATAGAGCCGAAGCGCCAGCGCCGCGCCCCCGGTTTCCTGCCCGGCCTGCGTGATGACCGCGTCGATCGTCACCGTCTCGCCGCGCGCCGCATAGGGACCGCGATCGCGGATCGCGGTGACAGGCAATGCGCCCTGCAGGGTGACGACGACGTCCTGCCCCTCTCCCGTGGCGGCGAAGTCCGCCTCGCCGCGCCCAGCCTTCGCGGTGACGATGGCCGTGTACCGGCCGGGAGAGAGCTCCACCGCGAAGGGCCGGTACCGGGCCTCGCCCGTCACCACGTCGAGCGCGCGCTCCTCACCGGTATCGCGGTCGCGCAGGCGCCATTCATAGCTCTCCGGCATGGCGCCAGAATAGGAGAAGATCAGCCGCGCCCCCGTCATGGCAGGCGGCGGCGCCTTCGCCGTCGCGCGCGACAACGCCTCGGAAAGCTCGCCCCCCGTCTGCGGCCGCAGCAGCAGCCCGCCGGTACGACCGGGCACGCAGGCGAGCGTCTGCGCTTCGGCGTCCGTCAGGCCGAAGCCGACGACATGGGCGCGGATCCTGATCCCCTGTGCCGCCAGTTCGTCGGCAACCGCGCAGGGATCCAGGCCGCAGGTCTCCAGCCCGTCAGTAACCAGAACGATATCGGCCTCTTCCGCGGTGCGCGGAATCGCGTCCGCCGCCATGCGCAGGCTCTGGCCCAGCGGCGTCTTGCCCTTGGGATTGATGCGCCCCAGGCGCCCTGAAAGCGCCGCCGCGTCCTGCCCACCGACCGGGGCGATCACCTCGATGTCGGTGCAGTCGCCCTTGCGATTGTGCCCGTATGCAAGGACGCCGAGGGGCGCCGACGGGTCGCGGGAGGCCAGGAAGCCCGAGAGAACGTCGCGCGCGACCTCAATCTTCGTCCGTCCGTCCCCGAGCTGCCCCCACATGGAGCCCGAGGCATCGAGAATCAGAACGGTTGCCCTGTCGGCTTCCGGGATCTGGGCGGCGGTGACGCCAAGGCTGGCGGCCAGAAACAGGACGGCATGGACGGTGCGGATCATCGGCCCCTCAAGCATGGTCAACGGGTGTGCGTTCCGGCCGCGGGCCGGTACGACGCGGGGCGATCATAGGCGCGCGCGGCCCGCCGATCTTGGGGTGAGCGGAACGGAAGTATGGCCAGCCGGAACAGCCGGCAACGACGCGCCTAGCGCGCTGCCAGCGCCTCCGCGCGGACCTCGGACGGCGTGGCGCCGAAATGCTGTCGGAAGGCGGTGTTGAACCAGGAAAGATCGCCGAACCCCGCCTGCAAGGCGATGTCGCCGATCTTCTGCGATGCGCGGGCCGGATCGGACAGCATCCGGTGCGCCAGCAGCAACCGGCGCAGCCGGACATAGTCGCTGAAACTGGTTCCTTCGGACGCGAACAGGGCGCGAATGTAGCGGTCCGACACGCCATGGCGGCGTGCCAGCGCGCCGGTCGAGAGAGTGTCAGACGTCAGGTCGCACTCTATATCGGCCTTGATCGCCTTCAACCGCGCGACCCGGACGCCACGCCCTATTGCGGTCACCTCCGCCGCCCGCGCGCCGTCCAGTGCCATCAGCACCAGATCCTGAACATGCGCCGCGCACCGCACTGCCTCCTGCGGCGCCAGACAAGTCAGTTCGTCATGCAGCCCGCGCGCATAGGCGAGGAGAAGTCGCCATTGCGCGGTCATGGGGACGAGACGGCGCAGGGACGTGCCGAGACCGGCGCCGGCCGACACCAGAAAAGGGCGCGGCACTGATACATAGAAGCCTTCGCTCCAGGCCCCGTGGAACTGCACGATGCCAGGCACCTCGCAAGGGTCCAGGTAGATGGTGCCTGGCGTACACTCCACCCTTTCGCCGCCGCGCTGCTGCATCGAATAGCCGCCGACGAGCGGAATGTGGAACATCACGTTGTCGTCCATGTCCGCGGCGAGCGCGACGGTGCGCGTCGCCGTCGAAGCGGAATGCCCGCCCCAGCCGGTTACCACGCCCGGCAAGATGCCGATGCTGGTCTGCGAACAGAACCGCTCCGGCTCCTCCGGCGCGACTTCGAGCTTGGTGATGTGCGAGACGACGTCCTGAAACGCCGCTATGCGTTCATGCGCGGGGAAATCGGCCGAGCGGATGGTCAGGAGCGTCATGCGGCGGCTTCGCCCGCCCTGCCAGAGGGCACCGTGGCGTCGGGCCATGCACGATAGGAAATCCGGGCGCCGGATCCTGACCGCATCGTCAAACCTTCTTATCGGTGCGCGATCCGCGTCGCGACCCACCGTCCAGCCTGTTCCTTCGGGGCTCCTGCCCCAATGGCGCGATCAAGAACCAGCGCGGCCGTCATTGTAGATCATTTTCCTGGAACCGTGGACTCGCGCGAAACGCTTCCGGCAAGAGGCGCACGGCGGCAGGTCCGTCGCCCGCGCTATCCGCCTAGTAGTCCCATTCGACGTTGACGCCGACGCTCGACGAGCCGTCCGCGCCCACCTCGCCGCGCGCCCGGATCCTGTCGGTCACGTCGATATCGACGGTGACGCGGCTCGAATTCGCGGTCGCGCCCTGCGTCACGCCCAGATAGATGTTGTCGTTGATATAGCGGCCGATACCGACCGCCGGGGCGCCGTCGGCGCCCGCGGTGGTGAACTGCAGCACGTCAAGACCAAGCTTCTTGCGGATGTTGTCGATCATGCCCGGACCGCTGCCGCCGACGCCGGCGAACTGCGCCGCGGCCTGGGCAAGCTGGATCGCCTCGCCGGTCGAAAGCTGGCCGGTCGCCTTGTCGAACAGAAGGTGTGACAGCACCTCGTCCTGCGGCAGCTCGGGAGAGGAGGAGAAGTTGATGGCGGGGTTCGACGCCGTGCCCGTGATCGCGACCTGGGCAGTGATGCTGGAGGTCGTCGTCGACGCGACCAGATCGAGTTCCGGGTCGATCTTGTCGGAGCCGGTGAAGGTGACGATCCCGCGCGTGAACTCGATGCGCTGGCCGATGACGTCGACAAAACCGCGCCTGAGCTGGAAGCCGCCGACGATGAGCGGGCGGTCGGACGTCCCGCGCACCTGGATCGATCCGCCGAGCTGGGCGTCGACGCCCATGCCGCGCACGAAGATACGGTTGGTCGTGCTGACCGTCAGATCGAGATCGATGAGGTAGCCGCCACCGCCGCCGCCACCGCCGAAAGCCTGCTCCTCCTGAAGCTGCCTCTGCACGGCGGGCGACGCGTTGACATGCTCGACGGCGATCGGCGTCACGGATGTCGGCAGGTGGTCGGGAAGCTGGATATCCATCCGGTTGATCGTCACAGAGCCCTTCAGCGCGGGACCGGTTGCGGTCGGCCCCGTCAGGGTCAGGTCGGCGCTGATCGTCGCATCGACCAGTTCGTTGGAGATGATCTCGGCATTGTCGGCGGTGATCCGGATCTCCGCCGGAAAGCCGTTGGCGGCGTCGAGCCGCACGCGACCGGACCCGCTCAGCGTGCCGCCGTTCGGCGCCGTCGCGGAGAAGCGGGTGATCTCGATCGCCTGGAGGCCGCCCCTGGCGTCGAGCGCGATATTGTCGAGAGATACGCCGTTGAGCGGGCTCGAATAGCTGCCGCCGGCGAGCCGGATCGTGCCGTTGGCATCCGGCGCGTCGGCCCGGCCGGTCACCTTCATGTCGATGTCGATCGGGCCCGCGACGCGGTCGCCGGAGGCGGCAAGCATGTCGTTGAGCATGGCCAGGTCGATGCGGCCCTTGAGCGCGACATCCAGCGCGCCGTCGGCCGACAGCGGGACGGAGCCGGAGACTTTCAGGGTCGCGGCACTGGCACTCGTGATCCTCGCCTCGATGCTCGAGCGCCCGTTGGCGAGCCTACCGGACGCGTCGATATCGGCGGGCCGGACGCCCGCCTCTCGCATGGCCGGCAGCGACAGGGCACTGACCTTCAGCGTGAAGTCACCGCCCGGCGCGGTGGCCGGGCCGGAGAGGTTCGCCCGGCCGGAAAGCGTGCCGGATATGCCGGTGCCGGGCATGGCGATGTCGGCGAGCGAAAGCGGCAGGGCGTTGATCGCGACGTTCAGATCCAGCGTTTCCCCGGCCGTGCCGTCGACGGTGACGCCGCCGCCGCCGGTCGTCAGGTTGAAGCCCTCGATCGCGACACCGCCATCGGCGACGCGGATCGTCGCCGGCCTGGCGAGCGTTCCGGTCTGGCCGCCGCCGGTCAGTGTCAGACTGTTCAGCGTGACGGTCGCGTTGCCGTCGACAAGCGCGACGGCGCCCCGGGTGTCGAGGCTGGCGCCAAGCGCCCTGGCCGACAGGCTGACGGTATTCTCGTCGGTGCCGCCCTGGGCGGTGAGCTTGAGCTCGTCGATGCGCTGGCCGCCCGCGTCGAGCGCCTTGGCGGCGATATCCGCGTCCAGCGTCAGGGTTCCGGCCGGGTCCCGCACCGTCGCATCGACATCCGCCGACCCGATCCTGACGTCGAAGGCATCGACGCCGTTTGCCACGCCCTTCACGCTGGCGAGCTGGACGCCGTTCTCGACCGCGAGGTCGACCGTCGCGTCGACCTTGCCCGCGAGTTCGGTCAGCAGCAGCGAGGACAGGTCGCCGAGATCGGCCGCCTTCAGGGACAGCCGGCCCTGCGCCAGTCCGGCGCCATCGACGGAGAGGTCTCCGAACACCCGGACCGAGCCGACCGTCAGATCGAGCCCCTGGACGTCGGCGCCGCCATTGTCCAGCGACGACAGGCGCCCGCGGCCGGTCAGCGGATGGCGATCGACCGCGCCTTCGAGCGCCAGCGTCCCCGAGGGGCGACCGGTGACGTCCTGGGCGTCGATCGTGAGTTTCAGTCCGGTTATCGGCTGCCCCATGGCGGTCGCCTCGTCGATCGCGGCGGTCGCCTGAACGGCGAGATCCTCGATCGATCCGGTGAGACGTGCCGTCACCGTGGCGGCTCCGGTGACCTGCGGGTCGAGGCGGGCGAGATCCGGCAGATCGATCTCGGCGGTGACGTCGGCGCTGCTCGTATCCGCGCTGCCGTCGGCCGTCACCCTGAGCGCGGCACCGGAGAGGACGAGGTCGTCGAAGGCGAAGCTGCCGTCCGCCCCGCGCTCGACGCCGCCGGAGATGGTGAAGGTGTCGCCGAGCGCGCCGTCCACCTGTGCGATGCCGGTGCCGAAGCCCGTCGCGCCGCCATCGAGCGTCGCCTGCATCATCGAGCCGTCGAAAAGGCCGGAGACCTGGGCCTTGAGGCTGGCCTCGCCGCGAAGCTCCATGTCCGCGAGCCCGGCGAAGGCCGACAGATCGACGTTGCTGACGGCCAGATCTCCGTCGACCCGGTCCGGCCCGGCGACGCCGACCCATTGGATCTGTCCGGACCCGAGCACGATCCGCGCCGGATCGGCGGTGAAGCGTCCCGCCGGCGTCACGGTTCCGGTCACGTCGAGGGTCACGGTCTCGCCGGCTGCGGAGGAATAGGCGGCGTCCATCGGCGCGAAGCCATCGGCGCGGCCGGAGACCTTGAGCGCGATCTCGGTATCCGGGTCCTCGACAGAGCCCTGCGCCCTGGCGCTGAGGTCGAGCGCCAGCATCTCCACGGCGTTGCCCTCGACGGACAGCCCCTCGCCCGCCAGCCGGGCGGTGATGTCGGGCTGCGAGACCGACCCGCCGGCGCGTCCGACGATCTCGATCCCGCGCCAGGCCGCCTGGACCGGCAGGATGGCGGAGAACCGCTGCGCCTGGCCGGCGATCACTTCGTAGTCGAGCGCCATCGCCTGGCTGTCCGGATCGAAAGTACCCTTCACCGACACCAGGCCGGCGGCGGTGAGCACCTCGGCCCTTTCGATCTCGATCGCTGCTTCGGTGGGAACGAAGACCTGGGCGGTAAGCGTGGACCGGCCTTCGGCGAGCGGGGCGTAGGCGGGCTGCAGCAGGCCGGCCAGCGACCCGGCGAAATCGGCCGTTATGGTCCGTCCGTCATCCCGGCGCGTGATCGTCGCGCGGCCCGCCGCGTTTCCCTGATCGGCCGCGGCGAGCGTCAGGTCGGCGGTCCAGTCGTCGATCGGCCCGGTCCCGGCAAGCTCGGCGCGGAGCGGCGGGAGACCGGGTATGCCGCTCAGGCGCGACACCAGCCCGCCGGCGGGCTCGTCGACGACGAGATCGAGATCGAGGGACTCCGTATCGGGCGCATAGGCGAGCCGCGCCGTGATCCGGCCGTCGGTTCCGTCGATCCGGTCGACATCGAGCCGCACCGACAGGCCGTCGGAGGGGTCTCCGAGCCGGGCCTCGCCTTCGATCGAGACGGCGGCCGGAATGCCGAGCACCGGTTCGCCGAGCGCGACTTCGCCCACGGACAGGCGGTCGAGCACCACCTCGAACGGCAGCACGGGAAAGCCGCCGCCGCTGTCATCCTGCGCGTCTTCAGCCGGGGCCGGCAGGCGGCGCAGATCGACCGTGCCCACGTCGACCATCTGGACGGATAGGACGCCGGCGGCAAGCGAGAACGGCCGCCAGACGAGGCGCGCCTTGTCGACGGCGAGCCAGGTTCCGTCCGCGTCGGCCATCGCGACATCGCTGACCGTCATGTCGAACGGGATCCGTCCCGTTAGCCCGCCGATGCGCAGCTGCTGGTCGTCGCTGCTGACGAGGGTCTCGGCCGCCCAGATGATGAACGCCCGCCCCGGCGCGATCTGCGCGAACAGCAGCAGCCCGCCCACCAGGACGAGCGGAATCAGCAGTAGTCCCGAGAAGATCCCGGCTATGCGGCGTGTGTATCGCAAGTGGACCTCTGCGGCCTAGAACGCCTGCCCGAGGCCGACATAGAAGGCGACGCTCGGATCGTACGGCCCTTTGTCGAGCGGCACCGCGACGTCGAAGCGGATCGGCCCGATAGCCGTGTAATAGCGCAGGCCAATGCCGGCGCCGATCTTGAAGTTCGAATCGAAGTCTGGCGTGCTCGAGACAAAAGCACCACCCATGTCGACGAATGGCACGATGCCGATCGTCTCCGTGATCTTCAGCCGCATCTCGGCAGAGGCGACGAACAGGCTCTTGCCGCCGACGATCTGCCCGTTCGGCAGCCGCGGGCTGACGCCCTGGAAGTCGTAGCCGCGGATCGAGCCGCCGCCGCCGGCATAGAAGCGCCGGTCGGCCGGGATATCGGCGATCGTGTCGGGCCCCTGGATCGTGCCGGCTTCCACGCGGCCGGCCAGAACGAACCGCTGTGCCTCGTCCATCGCGTGATAGGCGGAGACGAAACCCTTGAAGACCGTCATGTTGAGCGAAGAACCGAGGAATTTCGGGAACGGCTCTGCCTGCAGGCTGGCGCGGATGCCCCGTGTGGGGTCGAGTTTGTTGTCGGTGGAATCGTAGGTGCCGCTGATCGGCACGCCGACGAGCGTGTAGGTGTTGGTACCGAACGCGTCGGTGATTTCCGCGTGCTCGATCTCGACGCCGACACGGCCTTCGAACCGGTCGGTGAACCGCCGCCGCCATGTGGCCGTGGCGCCCGCGCCCGTCGAGGTATAGGCGTCCGGCGTCTCGCGAAACGCCCGCGCCTCGGCGAGCAGGTCGTCGATCGGCGTCACGAATCCCGGCTTCTCGAACGTCGCCTTGGCGAGATAGGTCAGGTCGTCGAGCGAATTCTCGAACAGCCGCGACACCTCGCCTTCGATCCGCAGCTTCTCGGCATTGCCGAACAGGTTGCGGTGGCCCCAGTAGCCGTTGAAGGTCGCGCCGTCGGTCGACGAGTAGCTCGCGCCGAGGCCGACGAAGCGGGGCTTGCGCTCCTCCACCTCGATGAAGAGCGGGATCTGCCCGTCGGCCGTGATCTCGTCGCCCTCGACGATCCGCACCGACTGGAAGGCGCCGAGATCGGTGATGTTCTCGCGGATCCTCCGGATCTCTTCCGGCGAATAGCGGGTGCCGGGCTTCACGCCGGCCTGCCTGGCGATGAAGTCCGCGTTGACGCCCTCGGCGCCGCGCACCTGGACCGGACCGATATCCGCCTGCCTGCCCGGCGACAGGAAGAAGGTGACATCGAGGGTATTGCTGGAATGATCGGCGATCGCCTGCCGTCTCGGCACAGCTGCCAACGGATAGCCGAGGTTCTGCATCGCGTCGACGATGCGCGTTTCGGCGTCGATGACCAGGATGCCCTTCGCCGGCGATCCCGGTTCGAGGCCGATCTTCGCGCGGCCGATCGGCACGAGCGGCGGCCCGCCGGTCGCCGCGTCGACAAGCGTGACGGTGCCGATGACGAATTGCGGGCCCGCCTGTACGTCGACCGTGACCGGGGCGGGCTGGCGTGCGGCCGCCGCCGCGGAGGCCTGCTCGTCCGCCTGCTGGTTCGCCACCGGGACGCCGGCGACGCGAATATCGATCAGACCGCCGAAATAGGCCTCGGAGTTGAGGACCTTCTGGATTCGCGGGAAGTCCGACTGGGCGCGCCGCACCAGGCCCAGGGGGCCCGACGGCGGATCGGATTCGAGCGCCTTGAGGTTCGAGGACTGCGCGATCAGGTCCGGGAGCGACGCCTCGCCGCCGTCGACGGTGATCGTGACCGCATAGGCGATACCGCCGGGTTCCTGCGCCGCGGGCTGCGCCTCACCCTCCTGCGCCGCGACGGGCGTCGGGATGAACAACGCGGCGGACGTAACCGTGACGGCACACGCGACCCCTCCGAGGAAGGTCGCGATCTGTCGCCCGCGGGACCATCGTCCGATCCATGTCCGTCGTCTACTCACCATGCCCCGATATAACGCGGATACGCCCACCAGTCAGACCCAAATATTCAATTCTCGCCCTTACTCCGAAACCGGTCCGGTCCGATCGTGCCCCCATCGAACCCCAAGACCTGATATCGTAAGGTAAATGGCGCTACGCCAACCTCTATCAACTCGCGGACCGGCACGCATCGGGAACGGCACGCTGATCAGACCTCCGACCCGCTCCGGAAAAACCGAGTTCCAGTTTATTGGTGCATGGCCATTAAGGATTGGTGCATCGCGAACGACCGTCGAGGGAATCCCGCGCCGGCGCGGGATTCCGTACGGGACGAAAACGGGAACACGGCTCCGGAAAACCGGTTCGGTGCACCGACTTTCGACGCCGGCGGGTGGTTTTTTCCCGTGCCGAACAAGGAATAACCCCCTGAAAATCAGGGGGTTATCCAAAGATCGATTGTAGCCGCTTAGAGATCGAGGACCAGCCGCAACCAGTCCCGCAGGTCGCTGAATAGAATCTGAATTGTAGCCGCTTAGAGATCGAGGACCAGCCGCAACGTGTGCCGCCCGCCCGATCAGCGCGATCGATTGTAGCCGCCTGGAGATCGAGCGTCAGCCGCGATCGGTCGCGGGGCCATGTCTTGGCAAGCCCGATCGCAACCGCTAAGAAATCCCCGTCTTCGTTCCCGCCCCGCGGCACACCGACAACCGCGACGATCTGGATCTTCCGCGACCCGTTCACGCGTCATCTGCCCGACCAGTAGTGCCGGGGCGGACGCTCACGCCTCGTGAAAGAGACATCGCTCGCAGGTCAGCCGGGCAGACCCGGCTACGGGGCGGGTGGAAACAACGGCTGTGCAATGCGCACACCCGGTCAAACGCCCGCGACGGCCTGCTCGAGGCCGTCGGGACTGTCGCCGGTATTCTGAAAGGGGATTCATGAACTCAATCGACGAGAAACTGCGACCGATCCTTAGCACGGTTCTGCACCGCAATGCCGGCGAGCAGGAGTTCCATCAGGCCGTGCACGAGGTGCTGGAAAGCCTCGGGCGCGTGATTTCGAAACATCCCGAATATGCCGACGAGGCGCTGATCGAGCGGATCTGCGAGCCCGAGCGCCAGATCATCTTCCGGGTGCCGTGGATCGACGACAAGGGCGACGTGCGAATCAATCGCGGCTTCCGCGTGCAGTTCAATTCGGCCCTCGGCCCCTACAAGGGCGGGTTGCGGTTCCATCCGTCGGTGAATGTCGGGATCATCAAGTTCCTCGGCTTCGAGCAGACCTTCAAGAACGCCCTGACCGGGCTTCCGATCGGCGGCGGCAAGGGCGGGACCGATTTCGATCCCAAGGGCTGCTCGGATCGCGAGATCATGCGCTTCTGCCAGTCGTTCATGATCGAACTGCACCGCCATATCGGCGAGTACATCGACGTTCCGGCCGGCGACATCGGCGTCGGCGGGCGCGAGATCGGCTACATGTTCGGCATGTACAAGCGCCTGACCAACCGATACGAGGCCGGGGTGCTGACGGGCAAGGGGCTGTCGTACGGCGGCTCGCGCGCCCGCACCGAGGCGACCGGCTACGGCACCATCTATTTCGTGCAGCGGATGCTCGGTACGCGCGGCACCAGCTTCGACGGCAAGCGCTGCGTCGTCTCGGGGACCGGGAATGTCGCCATCTACGCGATGGAGAAGATCCTGTCCTTCGGCGGCCAGGTCGTGGCCTGTTCGGATTCCGACGGCTACATCGTCGACGAGAACGGCATCGACCTCGATCTGGTCAAGGAGATCAAAGAGGTCCGCCGGAGCCGGATTTCGGAGTACGCGCGGCTGAAGGGCGTGGGAAGCCACTACATCAAGGGCGGCTCGATCTGGGATGTTCCCTGCGACGTGGCGATACCGTCGGCAACCCAGAACGAGCTGACCGGCGCCGATGCCAAGTCGCTTGTCGACAATGGCGTGATCGCGGTCGGCGAAGGCGCGAACATGCCCTGCACGCCCGAGGCGGTGCATAGTTTCCGGAAGGCAGGGGTTCTGTTCGCCCCGGGCAAGGCCGCCAATGCGGGCGGTGTCGCCACCTCCGCGCTGGAAATGCAGCAGAATGCCAGCCGTGACAGCTGGTCCTTCGAGAAGACCGAGGAACGTCTGGCGGCGATCATGCGCAATATCCACGACGCCTGCGCCAGCACCGCGGACGAATACGGCGCGCCCGGCGACTATGTGCTGGGCGCGAACGTCACCGGCTTCGTCCGCGTGGCCGAGGCCATGCGGGCCATGGGCGTCATCTGAGGGCGCGCTTTGAACGGCGGCGCGAAACGGTCCCGATCTGGGGGCGCCGGTTCGCGCCGAACACAGGTTTTCGGGCGCCGTCGATCCGATAGGACGGCGCCCGATGCCTGGACACGCGACATTCGGCATTCGAAATACCGATTTGTCGTGCCATACTCGGATCGACCGTGGGCGATGGAGCAAGCCCGACGCCATGACCGAGTATCGGATCAAACGGATCTACGAGGCCCCCGAGCCGTCGGACGGGCTGCGGGTGCTGGTCGACGGATTGTGGCCGCGCGGCGTCTCCAAGGTGGACGCGCACCTGGACCGCTGGGCCCGGGACATCGCGCCGTCGACGGAACTTCGGAAATGGTTCAATCACGACCCGGCGCGATGGGAGGAATTCCGCCGCCGGTACCGGGAGGAACTGCGCGGGCATATGGACGACCTGAAGCCCCTGCGCGCCGACATCGGCCGGCCGGTCACGCTGCTGTTCTCGGCGCGGGACGCCGAACACAATCAGGCGGTGGTGCTGAAGGAGCTTCTGGACGAGCTCCAGGCGACCAACAGGAGCTGAGTTTTCCGCTCGCAGGCGGGCGCATCGCCCCTCCCCGGCAACCGGCGCATCAGTGCCCCAGGTAGCGCGCGGCCAGGTCGAGCTGCAGGAACAGGATGGTCAGAATGGTGTTGCCGGCCCAGGTCACGGTCAACCAGCGCGCCACCGGGCCCCAGAACGGGTGGGCGCCGTCGGCGCAGCGCCACACCGAAACCAGGATCCACACCGTATAGGCCGCGAAGCAGATAAGCATGATCTGCTGTTGCGCGATCTGGTTCCGGTAGACGGCCAACGCGCCGACGGCGATGAGGAAGCTGCTGACGAGAACCCCATAGACCCAGAACACCTTCCACAAGGGCTCCGCACCGTACCAAGCGCGGATCTCCGGGGCGAAGAAGGCCCCGAGGAAGCCGGTCACTTGCGATCTCGATGTCCGCGCCGTCGTCATGTGCCTGTCTTTCGCGCGAGGCCCGGACCGGCCGGCCGAGAAGCCTCGGTTGCTCCGGGGCCGGTTACTCCGGTGCGGGCTGTTCCGCGGATACGGCCTGCCAGTACATAGGCATTCGGGCCCCACGCTTCCATGGCCGCGCCTCAGCGCGCGGTCTCGAACTGCGGAAACAGAATGTCGTTCTCGAGGCGGACATGCGCGTCGAGATCGGCGACGAATTCCGTCAGCCCCTGATACAGCGCCGTCCATTTGCGGCAGGCGCCGTCCGGCAGCTTCAGGTCGTTGGTCAGGGCGCGGATGCGCGAGATCTCGGCGGTATGGTCGTCATGGTCGGCGCGCATGACCGCGATGGTCGTTTCCAGCCCGGGGCTGCCGCGGCGCATCGCCGGAAACAGGATCAGCTCCTCCTTCTTCATGTGCACCTCGAGCTCGCCGATCATCTCATGCAGCAGCGCCGACAGTCCCGCGGGCACGTCCGGGACGCTGGCATGGACCTGCTCGACCTTCGCCGACAACGCGACGAGTTCGGGCAGCTGTTCGCGGTGGCGCGCGTGGTAGCGCGTCTCGATGTGGCGGGTCAGTTCGATCGCGCTGGGGGTCTGCGTGTTGTCTCCGTCCATGGTCGTTTCCTTTCACGGTCTCGTGTCGCGGTACCAGTCGCCGCCGGTTCCTGTGGAACGGGCTTGTATTTCGACTTATTCCTGCTAATAGGTATTGTAAATACCGATTAAAAAGAGGCTCGCGCGACCATGCGTCTCACCTCCTTCACCGATTACGGCCTGCGCATGCTGATGCGCATGGCCAGCACCCCGGACCGGGCGGTCTCGACGGCCGAGCTGGCGCAGGAATTCGGCCTGTCGCGAGACCATCTGACCAAGATCATGCAGCGGCTCGCCCGGGGCGGAATCGTGGTCACGCGGCGCGGCGGCGGCGGCGGCGCGGTGCTGGCGCGCCCCGCCGGCGACATCCGCATCGGCGCGGTGGTACGGCTGCTGGAGGAGGGCCAGGCGCTGGTCGAGTGCTTCGCGCCGGACGGCGGGGATTGCACGATCACCGGCTGCTGCCGCCTGAAGGCGCGACTGCGGTCCGCCGAGGCGGCCTTCCTCGCGGACCTCGATCGCTCGACGCTCGCCGATATCGCGCTGCCGGAGCTCGAGGTCACGCCGTGATCGGAACCCTGAGCGTCCCGGAGCGCCGCTACGGCCTGGCGCTCGCGATCCTGCTGAGTCTGCTGGGGCTCACGATGGCGGCGGCAGCGCGGCAAGGTCCCATGGCCGTGCACGGGGGCATGGCGCTCGTCTTGGGGCTACTGCTGGCGTTCGCGCTGGGCGGCGCGCTCTATGATTCCGAGCCCGCGCCCGACCGGACCGGGCGCTACTACGACGCGCCGACCCGCTTCGGGATCGCGATGGCGCTGGTCTGGGCGATGATCGGCATGGGCGTGGGCGTCTGGGTCTCGGCCCTGCTGTACTGGCCCGAGGCGACGCCGGCGCTGCCGTGGACCAGCTTCGGTCGCCTGCGCCCCGTGCATACCACCGGCGTGATCTTCGGGTTCGGCGGCAACGCGCTGATCGCCACCTCGTTCCACGTGATGCAGCGCACGTCGCGCGCCCGGCTGGCGGATGCCGTCAGCCCCTGGGCCGTGCTGATCGGCTACAACCTGTTCTGCGTCTGGGCCGTCAGCGGCTATCTCATGGGGTCGACCCAGTCGAAGGAATATGCCGAGGCCGAGTGGTACGCCGACCTCTGGCTGGTGGTGGTCTGGGTCGCCTACCTGGTGCTCTACCTGCGCACGCTTGCCCGCCGCAACGAGCCGCACATCTACGTCGCCAACTGGTACTACATGGCCTTCATCCTGGTCGTGGCGATGCTGCACATCGTCAACAACCTCGCGCTGCCGGTCAGCCTGGCCGGGACGAAGAGCTTCACCATCTGGTCGGGCGTGCAGGATGCGATGGTCCAGTGGTGGTACGGCCACAACGCCGTCGCCTTCTTCCTGACGGCCGGCTTCCTGGGCATGCTCTACTACTTCCTCCCGGTGCGCTCGGGCCGGCCGATCTGGTCGTACCGGCTGTCGATCGTCAGCTTCTGGGGCATCGTCTTCTTCTACATCTGGGTCGGCTCGCACCACCTGCACTACACCGCCCTGCCCTACTGGGCGCAGACCCTGGGCATGACCTTCTCGGTGATGCTGCTGGTGCCGTCCTGGGCCTCGGCGGGCAACGCCATCGCGACGCTGAACGGCGCCTGGCACAAGGTGCGCGACGACGCAACTCTGCGGTTCATGTTCGTTGCCGCAGTGTTCTACGGGCTGTCCACCTTCGAAGGATCGTTCCTGGCGATCCGCCCGGTGAACTCGCTGTCGCACTACACCGACTGGACGGTGGGCCACGTCCATTCCGGGACGCTGGGCTGGGTGGCGATGATCATCTTCGGGGCGATCTACACGCTGGTGCCGCAACTGTCCGGCCGCACGGCCATGGCCTGGCCGCGGGCGGTGGAATGGCACTTCTGGCTCGCCGTCGCGGGAACCCTCGTCTACGTGGTGGCCATGTGGAACGCCGGCATCACCCAGGGGCTGATGTGGCGGACCTACGCCGAGAACGGCGCGCTCGCCTACAGCTTCCTGCAATCGGTCATGGCGATGGCGCCGTACTACCTGCTGCGCACCATCGGCGGAGCCCTGTTCCTGACCGGCGCCGTGATCTGCGCGCTGAACACCTGGGCGACGATGCGCGGCCCCGTTGCCAGCGCGGCCACCAGCGCGGCGCAGGCCGACCGTCCGCTCGCCGCGGTTCCGGCGGATTAGGCCGATGCTGAAACTCCACTACAATCTCGAGAAACTCTCCATGGGGCTGGTGGCCGCGATCATCCTCGCCGCCTCGGTCGGCGGCATCGTCGAGATCGCCCCGCTCTTCACCATCGACGAGACGGTGGACGTGCCGGCGGACCTGCGCCCGCAGACGCCGCTGGAACTCGCCGGCCGCGAGATCTATCTGCGCGAAGGCTGCTATGCCTGCCACAGCCAGATGGTGCGCTCGCTGGCCGACGAGATCGACCGCTACGGCCCCTATTCGCTGGCCGCGGAGTCCGCCTACGACCATCCGATGCTCTGGGGCTCCAAGCGCACCGGGCCGGATCTGGCACGGCTGGGCGGGAAATACTCCGACGCCTGGCACGTCGCGCATCTGGTCGATCCGCGTGCGGTCGTGCCGGAGTCGATCATGCCCGCCTATCCATGGCTGATGCGGCCGCTGGAAACCGGGGACATGGCCGCGCAGCTCTCCACCCTGGCCCGGCTGGGCGTCCCCTATACCGACGCGATGATCGCCAATGCCGAGCGCGATGCGCTGGCCCAGTCCCGCCCCGAGGGCGACGACGCCGCCGGCATCCCCGATCGCTACGGCGAGGGGGTCGCCGTCAGCGCGTTCGACGGCGATCCCGCGCGGCTGACCGAGATGGACGCGCTCGTCGCCTACCTGCAGTCGCTGGGGCGGCTCACCGGCGTCGCCTACGGAGAAGGCGCGGGCCGGGAGACCACGGAGGAGGCGGCCCGATGACCCCGAGCCACGACGACCTCGTCTTCCTCGCCAAGACCGCCGGCCTAATCTGGATGATGGGCTTCTTCGTGATCGTGGTGGTGCTGGCCTACCGGCCAAGCCGCCGCGCCGCGCACGAACGCGCCGCACGCTCCATCCTGCCCGGAAACGCGGCATCGAATGCCGCCCGGACACCGGATGAGCGGCCATGAGCGGCCCCGCGCCTCACGAGCCGGACATCGATCCCGTCACCGGTTACGGCACCACGGGGCACGAGTGGAACGGCATCCGCGAACTGAACACGCCGTTCCCGCGCATCGTGGTGGCGGCACTGGTCCTGACCTTCGCCTATTCCGTCGTGACCTGGGTGCTGCTGCCCGCCTGGCCCGTCGGGCGCGACTATACGCGGGGCCTGCTGGGGCTCGATCAGCAGGTTGTCGCCACGGAGCGCTATCGGCGCCTGACCGAGGAGCGGGCCGACTGGACGCGGCCCTTCGCCTCCGGGGATTTCCCGGCGCTGGCCGCCGACAGCGAGCTGATGGCGCACGCCATGCCGGCCGCGGCGCGCCTGTTCGCCGACAACTGCGCGGCCTGCCACGGCAGCGACGGGACGGGCGGGCCCGGTTTCCCGAGCCTGGCGGACGGCACGTGGCTCTGGGACGGCGCGCCCGAGGCCATCGCCGAGACCCTGCGCGTCGGCATCAACAGCCCCCATCCCGACACCCGTTTCGGCCAGATGCCGGCCTTCGGTCGCGACGGGATGCTGCAGCGCGAAGACATCGCGGCGGTGACCGACCATGTGCTGGCGCTGTCTTCCGGGCAGGCCGATCCGGCCAGCGCGGGCGCCGCGATCTTCGCCGACAACTGCGCCTCCTGCCACGGCGACGACGGAGCCGGCGGCCTCGGGATCGGCGCGCCGTCGCTAGCGGACGACCACTGGATCTATGGCGGCAGCCGCGACGCCATCCTGACCACCCTGCGCGACGGCCGCCAGGGCGTGATGCCGTCCTGGGAGGGCCGGCTCGACGACGCCGAGATCAACATGCTCGCCCTCTACGTCGCGGCGTTGAGCGCGGCGGCAAGCACCGGAGGCGGGCAGTGACAGTGACACTGATATCGCAACGGCGCCTCGCGATCCTCGGCGCGGTCGTCCTCGCCGGCGTGTTCCTCGCCGCCAACGCCCATCTCCTGACGGTTGCGCTGCGCTCGCAGCCAGATTGCATCGCGCCGGCGCCGGACAAGCCGCCCGCGCGGCGCGCCTGCTGAGGACAATCCCATGCTCGAGCCGCTTCCCGCCCTTCAGGAACCGCTCCGGCCCGCCTCGCCGTTCGCGCGGGACCTGCCGGCCGGCGCCGCGTTCGACTGGCTGCGGGCCGGATGGAACGATTTCCGGCATACGCCCGGGCCGAGCCTGGTTTACGGACTGCTGATCGTCGCCATCTCCGTCGGCGTTCTGGCGGGGCTCCATGCGACCGGGACGATCTATCTGGCGTTGCCCGCACTCGCCGGGTTCCTGATCGTCGGCCCGTTCTTCGCCCTGGGGCTCTATGAGAAGAGCCGGCGCCTCGCCGCCGGCGAGCCGGTGAGCCTGGGCGCGATGCTGCGCGCCCGGCCGACCTCGACGGGCCAGCTGGCGTTCGCCGGCCTGATGCTGGGCCTGCTCGTCTTCTTCTGGCTGCGGGCCGCCGACCTCCTGTACGCGCTGTTCTTCGGACTGCAGCCGTTTCCCGGCGCCGAGGACGCGCTGACGAACGTGCTGACGACCGCGCGCGGCTGGACGCTGATCGCGGTGGGAACCGCCGTCGGCGGCCTTTTCGCCGCCTTCGCCTTCGCCATCAGCCTATTCTCGATCCCGATGCTGATGAGCGAGCGGCGCGACGCGCTGACGGCGCTCGGCACCAGTTTCGGCATGACCACCAGCAACCTGCCGTCGACGCTCACATGGGGCGCGATTGTCGTCGCCGGGGTCGCCCTGTCGGTGGCCACGGGGCTCGTGGGCCTGATCGTCATCTATCCGGCCCTGGGCCACGGCACGTGGCACGCCTGGCGCGCGATCGCCCGACACGAGACAGGCCCGTGAGCCCCGGACCACGCAACACGCTGCCGACCGGCGAGACCCGCCACCACAAACCAAGGGGATAGGAGAGAAGAATGGACAACTGGCTGCCGACCCTCGTCACCGCGACGCCGAGCGAGGGCTACGACCTGGCCGTGAAACTGGCGCGCATCGCCGTCAAGAAGACCCAGCCGGACGCCGACGAGCGCGAGCGGATGCGGCCGGACTATGCCGGCGATGCCGACGCGCTGATCGCGGTCTCGCAGGTCGTCGCCACCAACTTCGCCACGATCGCGGCGGCCAACGACTACTGGCGGGCCGGCGCCTGACAGGATGCTGGACCGGCACGCGGCCGTGGGGCGCCGCGTGTCGGAAGGCGGTATCTGCGGCGGCGATGGATGACGCGCTGTCGCCGCCGCAGGTCGCATCCCGCACCCATACCGGAGTCTAGTACGCGGTCAGGGGAGCGGCGCCGTCAGGGAGGCGGGGGCGCCGTGTGTGTGTCGTGTTCCGGAGAGCCGACCGGCGCTTTGGTCCGCCCCTCAGTCGGCCGGCGGCAGGAAGTCGACCTCGTGCTCGGCGGCGATCCGGACCACCTCGGCGGGATCCGGCACGTTGTGAATTCGCTCGAACAGGGATTTCAGCGAGCGGGTCGGGGCGACCCAGAAAAGGCTGGTCGCGTCCGCGCCGGACTTGTTGAAGATGCCGTGGGGAATGCCCATCGGCATGCGCACCAGATCGCCGGCCGTGGCGGTGAATTCCTTGCCGTCGAGCCAGAGATCGTAGCGCCCGGAGAGGACGTAAATGAACTCGTCCTGGGTGGGATGCACGTGCGGCGGCACGAAGGTTCCCGACGGAAAGAGAGCGTGCCACGCCATCGAGTGATCAGAGTGCTGCTTCAGGGTGTAGGTCTGGCCGAGGATCGACCAGACGACCCCGTCGAACCCCTCCGTCGAGGGCGTGATGCCGGCAGGCATGACCATCATATGCTTGGCTCCTCGTAGCGGCTGAAGGATGAGCGGGCTTTATCGCAGGAACGCGGCGATCGACTGGATCGCCCCGGGCGCCTCGTCGAGCACGAGATGCCCCGCGTTCGGCAGCACCTCCAGTCGGGCGTCGGACAGGCGGTCGAGCCAGGCATCGCCGTGCTCGACCGGCCGGATGCGGTCCTCCTTGCCCCAGACGAGCAGCACGGGCTGCGAGAGCCGGCCGAGGCGACGGCCCAGCTTGCGGTTCCCCATTGGCCGATCCCAGACGACCCGGGCCGCCGCAACCCGCTCGCGGTAGCCGAGCGTCAGGAAGTCGACGTCATGGGCCTTCGGCAGCTTGTTCTCCAAGATGGAGGTATCGTGCGCGAGATAGCCGGGCAGGTCCGCGGCGGGGATCGTCATCACGTCGGCGGCCGGTGGCTCGGCGACCGGCAGACCGGACGGTGCGACGAGCACGATGCGGGCGAACAGCGAGGGCCGCGACACGCCCAGCTCCGCGGCAATCCAGCCGCCGAACGAGAAGCCGACCAGGTCGATCTCGGCAAGCCCCATCGCATCGAACAGCTCCAGATAGTGGAGCACGTAATCGTTGATGTCGTCGATGTCGGGATCGTCGCCGGATTCGCCGAAGCCGGGGTGGTAGGGAACGATGACGCGACGCTCGGCGGCGAGGTCCGCAAGGAAATCGAACCCGGTGAAGGTGCCCGCGCCGTGCAGGAAGACCAGCGGCCGCGCGTCTTGCGCCCCGCCTTGCCCCGGGGCGCGCCCGCTCTGATAGACAACGGTCCGCACGCCGCTGATATCGTACTCGCTCGGCTGGAAACCTTCGGGTGCCGCCACGTATGGCTTGTTCAACATCGTCATTCTCGTCTCACTCCATTGTCGGACGACATTCGAGGAAGCGGGCGCACCGGTCACCTATCCAAAGATAGGCGACCGGCCGGCGGCCGCGATCAGTTCGCCTTGTTCCGCGCGGCCATTTCCTTCCCGACCTCCGCGCGATAAAATTCGAGCGCGGCTTTCGCATCGAGCCCCTTGGCACTCGCGCGCGCGATCCAGCTGTCCTCCAACGGAGCGAGCGTCTGCTTCAGCTCCTCCAGGAATGCGCCCTCGGCGACGACACGCTGGACACCGGCTTCGTCGATTTCCGCGTTGGCGGCCTCGTCCGAGGCGTCCCAGACGGCGCCAGCGCGCCGTGACAGGTACTCGCCTGAGATGGACAAAATCGCCTCCTTGTCGGCGTCCGACAGGCTGTCCCACTTGGCCTGGTTCATCATGATCACGAAGCTCGTGGTGTAGAACCCGCCGGGCACCGCCAGCTCGTGCTTGACCAGCGGAACGAGATTGAAGCCGCTCATCGATTCCGGAGGAAAAAGCGTGCCATCGACGACTCCGTTGGACATCACCTCGTAGGACTTGGTCGGCGGCGCGGAGACCGGAGAGCCGCCGACCTGTTCGAGAATCTCCGTCTGGATCGCCGCGGACGCGCGGACCTTCAGCCCGGCAAAGTCAGCGATGGCGGTGACCGGCTTGCTGATCGTGTAGAGCTGTCCGGGTCCGTGCACCATCAACGCGAGCACCTTCACGCCCTTGTGCTCGTCGAACTCGGCCAGCATGGCCTCGTGCGTCCGCCACAGAGCGACCGACGAGATCTCGGCGCTGTAGGTCGAAAAGGGAAGCTGCGACAGCCCGCTCAGCACGAAACGGTTCGGCAGGAAGTCGTGGGTGACGAAGCTGACGTCGACGATCCCCTTGCTCACCAGATCGAAATAGGCAGGCGGCGCACCGAGCGGGGCGCCGAGCATCTCGGTCTTCACCCGACCATCGGTGACGCGCTCGACGTCCTGGGCCCATTTACCAAAGATCTCGGTGGTGACCGGATGGGTCGGCGGGGCCCAGCTCGAGACGCGCAGGGTCGTTTGCGCGGCGGCGGATTGAACAGAAGCTGCCAAGCCGATCGCCGCCACCGCGGCGGACAGAAATCGCGTCAGTGTGCTCATGTCGTGTCTCCTCTGCTTTTGCTTTGCTTGTCGTTGTTCTTTGCGCCCTAGTGCATTGAAAGCGGCAGGAACATCACCGTCATCGGGACGAACAGGAAGATCAGGATCCGGATGATGTCGGCGACGTAGAACGGAATGAGTCCGGCGCAGATCGTGCGGAAGCCGACTTCGGGGAGCACGCTGCGGAGAACGAAAATGTTCATTCCCACTGGCGGCGTGATGAGGCTTACCTCGGTCAGCACCACCACGAAGATGCCGAACCAGACGGGGTCTATCCCCGCGGCCTGGACGATCGGGAAGACGATCGGGATCGTCAGGATGATGAGTGACATGCTCTCCAGGAACATCCCGAGCACGACGTAGCCCGCCATCAGAATGAAGATGAGTTCCAGCTGGGTTAGCCCGAGGCCGGTGATCGCTTCGCTCAGCCAGTAGGAGAATCCGGCAAGGTTGAGGAACGCGGTGTAGATCAGCGCGCCGATCAGAACGAAGAACAGCATCGTCGTGATACCGGCGGCGTCTCTCAGAATGTCCAACACCACCGCCGGGCGCAGCCGCGCGCGCACGATGGCGAGAAGGAACGCGCCGAAAGCCCCGATGCCGGCAGACTCCGTCGGCGTGAAGACGCCAAGATAGATGCCGCCGATAACGACAATCAGCAGCAGGGCGAACATCCACACACGGCGCGTCACGGCGAGCTTCTCGAGGAAGGACGTCGCCTCTCCGCGCGGCGCGATACCGGGTTTGAGAACTGCGGTCAGCCAGATCGCGGCCATGTATCCGGCAATCGTGATCAGGCCCGGTACGATACCGGCCACGAACAGCTTGCCGATGTCCGTCTCCGTCAGCAGGCCGTAGACGATCATGACCACGCTCGGCGGAATCAGGATGCCGATCGTGCCGCCGGCGGCGATCGAGCCCGCCGCGATGCTGTCCTGATAGCCGTACCGCTTCATCGGCGGCATGGCGACCTTGGCCATGGTCGCGGCCGTCGCAAGCGAACTTCCCGACATTGCGCTGAATAAGCCACAGGCGACGATGGTCGCCATCGCCAGGCCTCCCCGGAACCGGCCGAGCCAGACATTCGCGGCGACATACAGGTCGTCGGCGATGCCGGCCCTGGCCACGAGGCTTCCCATGAGAATGAACAGGGGAACGACCGAAAGCTCGTAGGCCTGCCCGGCGTCGAGGGTCGTCTGCGCGACAAGCGCGGCCGCCGGCGTCCAGCCAAGAACGTAGACCAGGCCCGCGAAGCCCACGATCAACATGGCGAAGGCGATCGGCAAACCGACGGCCATGAGTGCCAACAGCGCGGCGATGGAAACCAGCGCCGATGTCACGACGGCGACCTATCGGCCGGAACGGCGACGCGACGCAGCTCGCGCAGCATTCTCGCGGTGAACGCGATCGCCGCTAAGCCGCAGGACGCCGAGATGAAATACGCGAAGGGCCCGATCGGGATGTGCAAAAAGGGCGTCACATCCCCGATCGCGACCACCTCTCCCGCCTTTTCCCAGGTCAGGATGGCGAGATAGACGAGCGTTGCCACGATCATGGCCGCGCTTGCCCGCTCAACGAAGCGCCTGACCCCCTTGCTCATCATGTGGAGCAGTACGTCGACGCGAATGTGCGAGCCCGCCGCACAGACCGCGGGCAGGCCAGCGAATATCACAAGGACGAGCAACAGCTGCGTGATCTCGAAGGAGCCGGCCAATGGCCGGTTCAAGACGTAGCGGCCGATAACGTCGACCACCGTAACGCCCATGATGGCGAGAACGACGATGCCGGCGAAGGAGAGCAGGCCCTTTTGCAGTCTGTCGATCAAGTCCCGCCCCACCGTGATCCGAAGTCCGCCGAGTCCGAGGTCACGCCAAAGGCCCGACATCGGGAAAGGGCGTGATCGTTGGGCGTGGTCCCGTCTCCGTCACCTATCGAAAGATAGGTCAGGCAAGTGGAACCGTACGCGACACTATCTTTCGATAGGTGACCGGCCCGGTACGAGGACCTTAGCGTTGGCAACTGCAGAAAAATCGCGAGCACCGTCGAGCGCGGCGGCGTGGGCGCTGTGGCGCAGGCGCCGTCGACCACCGGCCGACACTTACATGGAGATCAAGCATTGGGCATCCTGTCGGGCACCGAATTCTACGCATGGCACTTCATGCCATTCTCGAACCTTCCCGAGGACGTGAAAGACCGGGATTCGCTCTGGGTCGACCTGCCGAACGATCTGTTCGATCCCGAGGTCGGCCACAAGCTGTACACCCGTTACATCTCCGAGCTCGTGCTCGCCGAGAAACTTGGATTCGACGGCCTGTGCGTGAACGAGCATCACGGCACCGCCTACAGCATGATGCCGGTTCCCTCTATCATCGCCGCCGCGCTGATCCCACAGACCTCTCGCGCGAAGATCTGCGTGATGGGTACGCCGCCGGCAATCGAGTATCCGCACCGGCTGGCCGAGACCTACGCGATGCTGGACGTTATGTCCGGCGGCCGGCTCGAGATCGCCGTCCCGCTCGGTACACCGATGGAGTACTGGCTGAACCCGATTAATCCGGTGACGGCGCGTGAGCGTCAGGCCGAGGCGGTCGAGGTCATGCTCAAGGCATGGTCGCCGGGGTCGCCGCATCGCCACACCGGCCGCTTCTACAACTACCGCTACCTGAACGTCTGGCCGCGCCCGTTCCAGAAACCGCATCCGAAGATCTACTTCGTCGGCTCCGGCAGCCCGGAAACCATCGAACTCGCGGCTAAGTACGGCTTCGGCTATTCGTCGACCTTCAGCCCGATCGCAACCCAGCTGGCGGCCCAGCAGAGGCTGCGCGAACTCGCCGCAGAGTACGGTCACGAGATCCGGCCGGACCAGACGCCGATGACGGTGCAGGTGCACATCGCCGAAACCGACGAGCAGGCGGTCGCGGAGATGGAGCCGCACGCCCGCCTCTTCTTCGATGTGTTGCTGCGCGCCGGCCGCTTCACCGACGTTCCGGGCTATCTGACGCTCGCGCAATTCCGCAAACGCAACGGCCAGGTGCTGCCGGCCAGCCACGGCAAGTTCGACTGGGAGGGTGTCCGCAAGACCCACCGCATCATCGCCGGCTCGCCGATGACCGTCGCCCACGCGGTCGAGAAATGGGCCGAGGACGCCAGAACCACGCGCGTCATCTTCCAGGTTCATCTTGGCGACATGCCGCACTGGAAGGTCGTCCGCACCCTCACCTACCTAGGCGAAGAGGTGATCCCGTACCTACGGTCGCGTGCCCAGGTATCGGCGGACGACGGTCCTGCCGCTCTGGCGTCATGACCGGCGGTTGGAGTTGAAGGGGACTTCGCGCCGCGGCTATAAACGGCGATCGGTAACTTGGGACCAGTCGTAGCCAGATGGATCGACAGTCCGCCCCGGCTCCCTTGAGTCAGGCCCGGATTTCGTCATCCCGGCTACCGGCCGGGACAGTGGCGAGGCCCCGGCTCGATGGCGCCTTGGATGCCGCGCGGCGCACCGGGTTCACGCTGGTGCACGCGCCCGCCGGCTACGGGAAGTCGACCCTTCTGGCCGAATGGCGCCGAACCATCGAGAGTGCCGGCGAGGAAACCATTTGGCTCGCCGACCACGTGTGCCACCGATCGGCGGCGCTGTTCCACGACCTCGCAGCGGCATTGCGAACGGACGGTGCCGCTGCGTATCCAGACGCCGAAGATACAGACCCCGCCATCGCCGTACTGTCCGGCCGGCGCGGGCCCGTCACCATTTTTGTGGACGACCTGGATGTCGACGATGCCGCAACCGCGCGGATCCTGTCGGATCTCGTCCATAATCTCCCGGACACCTGTCGCCTGATCGCGGCATCCCGCCGCCGCCCCGACATTCCGCTCGCGCGACTGCGCGCCTCCGGCCGCTATTTAGAGTTCGGCGCCGCCGAGCTGGCCTTCGACGCCGAGGAAATGACCCGGTTACTCCGGTTGCAGCTGCAGGCAGACGTCAACGACGGAGCAGTGGCGAGGTTCAACGCGAGGATCGGCGGATGGGCCGCCGGCGTCCGGCTGGCCATGCTAGGTGCGTCCGAGCCACCTGCGACGCTCGACGATCTGTCGATCAGCGGCGCGCATGGATACATCGCTGATTTCTTCGCCGAAGAGGTGATGCACGAATTCTGTGCAGATACCCGGTCGTTCCTCCGAGGCATATCCGTCTTCAACGTCCTGTCCGCCGAGCTCTGCGACCGGGCGACAAATCGTACGGACGCGGCCGACCAGCTCCGAGCGGTCGAGCGGCTGGGCGGCTTCGTGCAGCGCGTCGACGTCAATCGCGAGCACTATGCGCTTCATCCCCTCTTCCGGGAGTTCCTGCGGGGCGAGCTGGCGAAGAACGACAGCAGCGAGATGGTCGCTATCGCCGGGCGGGGTATCGCCTTCCTCGAGGCATCGGGACATGTCGCCGAGGCGCTGAATGTCGCGGTCGGCGTTCAGGACTGGGCCCGCGCCGTGGACGTCCTCAACGCGTGCTGTCCCGACGCGACCTACAAAGGCAGGGTCCACCATCTCGCCCAGTTCGTGCACGAACTGCCGAAGGACATTCTCAAGCAGTTTCCCAGGGTACTGCTCACCATGGCCTGGGCGATGTCGACCCAGCGCAACTTCGTCGCCGCGCACGAACTCCTGGGTCTGGCCACGGAGTATCTCAAGGAGACGGCTTCAGACCGGGAGTCCGCCGACCGGGACAGGTTGAAATACCTGCTGGACCATGGCGAGATGATGATCGCGCAGTTCACCGACAACCAGCCCGAGGCTGAACGCAGGTGCCTGGAGCTGCTGTCGCGGACGGTCGAGATCGATCCCTACGTGGTCGGCAGCGTCGAGAGCTCCCTACTGTATGCCCAACGCGAGCAATTCAACCTCAGGAATCTGGCGAAGCTGGACGCCTCGGCGTTGGCGCGGTTCCGTCGCGCCGACAGTACCTACGGGTTTGTCTGGAATCAGTCGATCGTTGGCCCGTCGCGATGCATGGCGGGCGACACCGACGGGGCGCTCCGCGCGCTTGGCGAGGGTGTGGAAGCCGCCCGCGCTTACGCGAAAGGCCAGGAATGGTTTCTCGCCGGGCCGGCGTGTCTGCTCGCCGAAGTCCACTATGAGCGCAACGAACTCAAAGAGGCCCGCTCGCTGCTGGAAGCCTATCGCGGGCACATCAAGCACGGTTTCGTTGATCAGATGATCGCCGGCCACGTGACCTGGGCGCGACTTCTCGCCGCCGAGGGCAACGCGGACGACGCACTCGCCATGCTGGCGGAGTACTCGGTCTTCGCCAAGACCCGGGGCATCGCCCGGCTGCACGACATCGCCGCCGCGGAACGGATCAGACTGCTGCTGCTGGCGGGCCGCGCCAACGAGGCGCTGCAACTAGCCCGCAACGAGGGCCTGGCAGTCGACGCGCAACTGCTGCTGCCGGTCGCCGGCGCGACAACCGCCACGGAGGCACGTGCCTTCGCCTGGACGCGCATCGCCAGGGCCGAGGGCCGGATCGCGGACGCGCTGCGGCTGGCCAAGCGCTGGGCCGCGTTCACGCTGGAGAGCGGCGCGAACCGCTCCGCCGTGCGATGGGACATCCTCATAGGCCACCTGAAGCTGCTCGAAGGCGACGAGCTGGCGGCGCGGCGGCAGGTCAGGAAAGCGGCTTCGAGCGGTGCGCCCGGCCGATTCGTGCGGGCGTTCCTCGACGAAGGGGAAACGACGATCCGCCTGCTGGCGGACTCGGTCGACGGCAACCACCAAACGGCGACGGCGACGGATGCGTTCGTCGAAGAGATTCTGCGCGCCTCCGACGCGGGCCGGCGCGTCGGCCCGCTTTCAGCTGAGGACGATGCTGCCGTCATGGTGTCGCAGCTCACGAGCCGGGAGACCGAAATCGCGGCACTCGTCGCCGCGGGACTGCGCAACCGCGAAATCGGCCAGCGTCTCGGTATGACGGAAGGATCGGTCAAATGGCACCTGCAGCAGGTGTACGACAAGGTCGGCATCCGGCGTCGGGCCGGGGCGATCCGGCGCATCCGCGAGTTGGGTCTTATCCCGTAGGTCACGCACCGTTCGCAAAAGCTATCTTTCGATAGGTGCCTCGACCGACCGCCCTGGTGTCTGCTCCGGGAATGGTTGCCAGTAGTGATGATGCCAAGCGGGAGGCGTAATGCGCGCTATTCAAATCGAGCGAGAGCCCGAGCCGTCGATAGGGGAGCTACATCCGGCCGATCCCGATCTGTTTCGTGAAGCCTCAAGCCGGTTCGCCTCCAGCGTCGCCGTAGTCACGACAGCAGGGATGGACGGGGATGGCTGCGGGCTGACAATGACTGCGGTCGTTCCGGTCTCGATCTCGCCGATGCAGTATCTCGCGTGCCTCGGTCACGAGTCCGCGACCCTTGCCGCGATCCGCAAGCACAAGGTTTTCTGCATCAATGTCCTGTCCGCGTCGCAGGCTGAGATCTCGAACCGGTTCGCCGGCAAGGGCCGAGGCAAGTTCGAAACGGTCGAGCACGTCGTGACGAGCCGTGGCGTTCCGGTGATCGCCGGCGCGGTGGCGAACATCCTTTGCGACGTGGCGGAGATCGTGCCCTCCGGCGACCATGACATCGTGATTGGGACCGTTACGCACGCCGCGCACACGCCCGGCGATCCGCTCGTCTATTTCGCCAAGCGCTACGCGAGGCTGGGCGACGACCGCCTGCGGGACTGATCCCCGCGTTTTCCGGTCCGGTCTTGCCCGTGCCCGCGCGGCGAGACCGCCCGCGGCAGGACCGGATCCGTACATTGAATCGCCGCAGTTGCGGTTTTAAATGGGCCCGACGTCGATTGGGGGCCCGGACCGTTGAAGCTGTCGCGCGACGACTTCCCGCTGCTTCTGCAGTTACTGCAGACCGACGGCTATACGGTCGTCGGCCCCCGGCTCGACGCCGGAGCGGTCATCTATGACGAGATATCCGGCGTCGACGACCTGCCCGCCGGCTGGACCGACGCGCAGGAGGCGGGACACTACCGGCTGACGCGCGGCGACGATCCCTCGCTGTTCGGCTATACCGCCGGGGTGCAGTCGTGGAAGCGTTTCCTGTTCAGGCCCCAACGCACGCTCTGGCAGGCCGAGCGCGAGGGCGACGGCTTCGCGATCCGGGCGCACCGGGACGAAACACCCCGCTATGCCTTCGTCGGCATGCGCGCCTGCGAGCTTCACGCGGTCGCGGTTCAGGACAAGGTCTTCCTGCGCGAAGGCGCGACCGAGACCGACTACGCGGCCCGGCGCAAGGACGCGCTGTTCGTCGCCGTCAACTGCGCCACGGCCGGCGGCACCTGCTTCTGCGTATCGATGGAGACCGGGCCCCGGGCGCGCGAGGGCTTCGACCTGGCGCTGACGGAACTCGTCGACGGGGACCGGCACGACTTTCTCGTGGAGACGGGCAGCGAGCGCGGCGCGGCGCTGGCGGCGCGGCTGCCGCTCGTGCCAGCGACGGACGAGGACACCGCCGCCGCCGACGCGCTTCTGGCGCGCACCGCCGCCGCGATGGGGCGGACGATGGATACCGGCGGCCTCAAGTCGCTGCTGCAGGACAATCCCGAGCATCCGCGATGGGATGACGTGGCCGCGCGGTGCCTCTCCTGCGCCAACTGCACCTTCGTGTGCCCGACCTGCTTCTGCCACACCGAGGAGGACGTCACCGATCTCGACGGGCTCAGGGCCGAGCGGCGCCAGCGCTGGGACTCCTGCTTCACCATGGATTTCTCCCATCTGCCCGGCGGACCGGTGCGCCCGGACGTGCGTTCGCGCTATCGTCAGTGGATGACGCACAAGCTCGCCAACTGGATCGACCAGTTCGGCGAAAGCGGCTGCGTCGGCTGCGGGCGCTGCATCACCTGGTGCCCCGCGGGCATCGACATCACGGCGGAGGTCGCGGCGATGCGCGCGTCCGCGGAGGAAACCTGAGCATGCGCACTCTCGAATCCGTCATGATCGAACACCGGTTCTTCCATGGGCTGGAGGACGAGCTGACGCGCGCGATCGCCGGGTGCGGCAAACAGGTTCGTTTCGAGACCGGCCAGTATCTCTATCGCCAGGGCGACCCGGCCGACACCTTCTACATCATCCGGCGCGGCAGCGTCGGGCTGGAAATGCGCGGACCGCAGGGCAACATGATGTTCAATACCGAGCACCCCGGCGGCGTGCTGAACGCCGCCTGGATCGTGCCGCCGTATCGCTGCAGCACCGACGCGCGCGCCCTGGAAACGACGGTCGCCGTGGCACTCAACGGCAAGTGCCTGCGCGACAAGTGCGAGGCCGATCACCATCTGGGCTACGAGCTGATGAAACGCTTCGTTCCGGTGCTGGTCGACAGACTGACGCACGCGCGGTTCCAGACCCTCGACGTCTACGGTGCGGGCATGGCGTGATGCATACCGGCGCAGAGGCCCCGACCGACCCGATGATCCCGCGCCTGTTCGCGGTGCGCGCGCGGCGCGACGAGACCGAGGACACCTTTACCTTCGATCTCGAACCGCGCGATCTCGGGCCGCGCGATCTCGAACTGCTCGGCGGCGCCCGGTCCATGGCCTTCGCGCCCGGCCAGTTCAACATGCTCTACCTGTTCGGCCTGGGCGAGGTGCCGATCAGCATCAGCGGCGACCCGGCCGAGGCCGGCCGGCTGGTCCACACGGTGCGATCGGTCGGCAGCGTCACGCGCGGCTTTTCGGGGCTGCAGCCGGGCCAGACCGTCGGCGTGCGTGGGCCGTTCGGCACCGCCTGGCCGACGCGGGAGGCGGAGGGACGCGACATCCTGATCCTCGCCGGCGGTCTCGGGCTGGCGCCGCTGCGGCCGGCCATCCTGCGGATCCTGGCCGAGCGGCGGCGCTACCGCCGGGTCTATCTGTTCTACGGCACCCGCAACCCGCAGATGCTCCTGTTCAGGGACGACCTGGAACGCTGGCGCAACACGCCCGATCTGGCGTTCGAGATCACGGTGGACCACGCAGACATCACCTGGCACGGGCGCGTGGGCGTCATCACCAAGCTGATCGCCGCAGCCGACTTCGATCCGGACCGGTCGACGGCCTTCCTGTGCGGCCCCGAGATCATGATGCACTTTTCGGCCGAGGCGCTGAAGGCGCGCGGCATGCACGGCGCCGATATCCACGTGTCGCTGGAGCGGAACATGAAATGCGCGATCGGCCATTGCGGCCACTGCCAGCTCGGTCCCGCCTTCGTCTGCCGCGACGGGCCGGTGTTCCCGCACGACCGCGTCGCCGGCCTGCTCGCCGTGCCGGGGCTGTGACGATGGCGGCGCGCAAGCCCAAGCTGGCGGTCTGGAAGTTCGCCTCCTGCGACGGTTGCCAGCTGTCGCTGCTCGACCTGGAGGACGAGCTGCTGGCCCTTGCCGGCGCCGTCGAGATAGCCCAGTTCCTCGAAGCCTCCAGCGCCGTCGTCGCGGGGCCCTACGACCTGTCGCTGGTCGAGGGGTCCATCACCACGGCGCATGATGCCGAGCGGATCCGGCAGGTGCGCGCCCAGTCGAAGGCGCTCGTCACCATCGGCGCCTGCGCGACCGCCGGCGGCATCCAGGCGCTGCGCAACTTCCACGACATCGACGACTTCATCGCCGCCGTCTACGCCCGGCCCGACTACATCGAGACGCTGGCGACCTCCACCGCGATCGCCGATCACGTGCCGGTCGATTTCGAGCTGCGCGGCTGCCCGGTCAACAAGTACCAGCTTCTGGAGGTGGTCAGCGCCTTCGCCTTCGGCCGCCGGCCTGCGGTCTCCGGCCACAGCGTCTGCCTCGAATGCAAGATGCGCGGCACCGTCTGCGTGACGGTCGCGCACGGCACTCCGTGCCTGGGACCGGTGACGCAGGCCGGCTGCGGCGCCATCTGCCCGGCCTTCGACCGCGGCTGCTACGGCTGCTACGGGCCGCAGGACACGCCCGAGATGCCGGCGATCAGCACGGTGCTCGCCCGCCACGGCATGGCCCCGCGCGACATCCAGCGGATCCTGAGCACCTTCAACGCGGCCGCCCCGCCGTTCCGGGAGGAGAGCGAGCGTCATGACGCAGCGCACGATCAAGGTTGAGCAGCTCGCCCGCGTCGAGGGTGAAGGCGCGCTGCACGTGCGCCTGCGCGACGGGGCGATCGAGCATGTCGAGCTGAACATCTACGAGCCGCCGCGCTTCTTCGAGGCGCTGCTGCGCGGACGCGACTTCCGCGAGGCCGCCGACATCACCGCGCGGATCTGCGGCATCTGCCCGGTCGCCTACCAGATGAGCGCCGTCCACGCGATGGAGGCGGCCTGCGGCGTCCGCGTCGGCGGGGCGCTGCGCGACCTGCGCCGGCTGCTGTATTGCGGCGAGTGGATCGAGAGCCACGTGCTGCACATCCACATGCTGCACGCGCCAGACTTCCTCGGCTTCGACAGCGTGGTCGAGATGGCGCGCGACCACCGGGCGGCGGTGCAGCGGGCCCTGCGCATGAAGAAGGCCGGCAACGATATCGTCGCCACGCTCGGCGGCCGCGAGGTGCATCCGATCAACGTGCGCGTAGGCGGGTTCTATCGCGCCCCGCGCAAAAGTGCGCTCGCGGCGCTGCGCGACGAGCTTCTGTGGGCGCGCGACGCCGCCCGCGAGACCGTGCTGTGGACGGCCGCCCTCGACTGTCCCGACTTCGAGCGCGACTATACGTTCGTCGCGCTGCGGCCCCAGGACGAATACCCGCTGGCGGAGGGCCGCATCGCCTCCAGCGGCGGCATCGACATCGCGCCGGACGACTACGAGGATACCTTCGAGGAAGTGCACGTCGCCCATTCCACCGCGCTGCACGCGCAAATCAGGGGCGGCGGGCCTTATCTCACCGGGCCGCTGGCCCGCTACGCGCTGAACTTCGAACGGCTGCCCGAAACGGTGCGCGCGACGGCGCGGGATGCGGGCCTGGGGCCGGTCTGCCGCAACCCGTTCCGGAGCATCGTCGTGCGCGCGGTCGAGGTGCTGTTCGCCTTCGAGGAGGCCTTGCGCCTGATCGATGCCTACGCGCCGCCGGCCGAACCCGCCGTGCCCGTGACGCCGCGCGACGGCCGCGGCGCCTGGGCGACGGAAGCCCCGCGCGGCCTGCTCTTCCACCGCTACGACATCGCCGCCGACGGATCCATCCAGAGCGCCCGGATCGTGCCGCCGACGGCGCAGAACCAGCCGACCATCGAGGACGACCTGCGCGGCGTGCTCGCCGCCAACCTGTCGATGGCGGACGAGGCGTTGAAGCTGCGCTGCGAGCAGACGATCCGCAACTACGATCCCTGCATTTCCTGCGCGACGCATTTCCTGAGGCTCGACATCGACCGCGGCGAGGACGGGTCGTGACGGACCGCCTCGTCATCGGGGTGGGCAACGCGGATCGCGGCGACGACGCGGCCGGATTGATCGCTGCGGGATTTGTCGCGGATGCCGGCCTCGATGGCGTCCGGGTGATCCGGTCGGCGGCCGAGCCGCAGGGCCTGATGGAGGCCTGGCGCGGCGTTCCGGCGGTCTGGCTCGTCGACGCCTGCGTGCCGATGACGCGCGCCGGGGCCGTTCACCGCTTCGAGGCCCATGCGGCGCCGCTGCCGGAACGCCTCGGCGCCCTGTCGTCCCACGGCATCAGCCTGGCGACGACCATCGAGCTTGCCCGCGCGCTCGGCGCGCTGCCGCCCCGCCTGACCGTGTACGCGATCGAGGCGGCGGCCTTCGCGCCCGGCGGCCGGATCACGCCGGCGGTGGCGGAGGCCGCGCGCCGCGTCGCCGACGAGATCTGCGCGGAACTCGCCGCGCCGGCGGAACCGGCTGGCTAGGAACGGCGTCAGCAGATCCGCGGCAGCGGATCGTCCTCCAGTTCCTCCAGCACGCGCTCCCCGCCGATCTCCGTTTCCAGGATCACCTGCGCCGGCCCCTCGATCATGCGGCCGATCATCGCGGCGTCCGCGCCGCCCGGCAGGGCGCGCCACAGCGCGAGGACATCGTCGGCGACCTGCGGCGACACGACCGCCACGACGCGGCCCTCGCAGGCGAGATAATAGGGATCGTAGCCCAGCATCTCGCATACCGAGCGCACGGCGTCGCGTACCGGCACGGACGGCTCGGCGAGCCGGGCGGTCAGCGCCGTCGCCGCGGCGATCTCGTGTGCGACGGTGGCAAGGCCGCCGCGGGTCGGATCGCGCATGAAGCGCACGCCCGGCATCGTCGCGAGCGGCGCCGTGAACGGGGCGACGGAGGCGCAGTCCGAGGCGACGCTGCCCTTCAGGTCGAAGTCCTCGCGCGCCAGCATCACCGCGATGCCATGATCGCCGACGGGGCCGCTGACCAGCAGCGCATCGCCGGCGCGCACCTGCTCCAGGCCGAGCCGGCACCCGGCGGCACGCAGGCCCACCCCCGTGGTGGCGAGATAGAGGCCGCCGCCCTGCCCGCGCGGGACGACCTTGGTGTCGCCGGCGACCACGCAAACGCCGGCGTCGCGGGCGGCGGCGGCGAGGCTCCTGACGATGCGCTCGAGGCAGGCGACTTCGAGCCCCTCTTCGATGATCGCGTTGAGGGTGAGATATTTCGGCGTCGCGCCGGCGACGGCGAGATCGTTGACGGTCCCGTTGACGGCGAGCGAACCGATGTCGCCGCCGGGGAATTCGAGCGGCTGCACCGTGAAGGCATCGGTGGTGATGTAGGGCACGAAACCGGCCTCCAGGCCGATCGGGGCGGCGTCGAGCCCGATGTCGAGACCCGTTTCTAGCCCCGCGTCGAGGCCGGGATTGGCCAGATGCCTGGCGAAAACCGCCTCGATCAGCTCCCGCATGAAACGGCCGCCATTGCCGTGCGCGAGCTCCACGTGCCTGGCGTCTGTCATGCCTGTCCGTTGCCTCGGGTATCGTTGTCGCGGCCATCGCCGCCGCGGGCGCCGCGATACAGTGCCTCGACGAGCTGTCCGAACGCCAGCCCGCCGTCGTTGGCCGGCACTGCCTCGGGCAGCCGGGCTGTAATCCCCTCCGCCGCCAGCAGCGCGCAGACGCGGTCGGCCAGCAGCCGGTTCTGGAAAACGCCGCCCGTCAGCCCGACCGCGCGAAAGTCCTCGGTCCGCGCCAGCGTCGTCACCTGATCGACGAGCGCGCGCGCCATGCTCTCGTGGAAAAGCGCGGCGCGGGCGCCGGCGGACAGGGTCGCATCGGCGATCACCGGCAGCAGCGGCGCCCAGTCGCTGCGCCACAGCCCGTCCGGATCGCGGGCGAGCGGCAGCGGCACCGCCTCGCCGGTCGCATCGGTCGCATCCGCCGCGCTTTCCAGCAGCATCGGCCCCTGCCCCTCGAACGTGGCGACGTCGACGCCCAGGATCAGCGCGGCGGCGGCATCGAACAGGCGGCCCACCGAGGAGGTCCGCGCGGTTCCCACGCCCTTGCACCAGGCCTGGGCGGCAAGGCCGGCACCGTCGACGGCCGGCGCGAAGGCATGGCCCGCCTCCCACATCACGGCGGCGGCCGAACGCCAGGGCTCGCGCCCGGCCCGGTCGCCGCCGGTGAGCCGAAACGGCCGCATGCTGGCGACGCGACGCCAGCAGCCGGGGGCTCCGAGCAACGCCTCGCCGCCCCAAAGCTCGTCCCGATCCCTGCCGTCGGTGCCAAGGCCGATGCCGTCCCAGGCGAACACCAGCCAGCGATCGATCTGCGGCGCCTCCCCGGCGAGCGCCGAGGCATGGGCGGCATGGTGCTGCACGCGCATCAATGGCAAACCGCTGTCGCGCGCCCAGCGCGTGGCGGCGTAACCGGGATGGGCATCGCAGACGACGCGGCGGGCCTCGACCCGGTAGAGCGCCTGCAGGTCGGCGACGACCTGTTCGAAGACGCGCCGGCTGCGCGGGCTGTCCAGTTCGCCGATATGCGGCGACACGACGGCACGGCGGCCCCAGCCGAGCGCGACGGCGCCCTTCATCTGCCCGCCGACGGCCAGTGTCGGCTCGGCGAAGGCACGCGGCAGGTCGATCTCCAGCGGTGCCAGGCCGCGGCCGAGACGGACCGGGCGCGGCTTGCCGGTGATCACGCGCACGACGGAATCGTCGGCGGGCCGGACGATCGGCCGGTCGTGGTGCAGGAACGCCGTCGCGACGCCGCGCAGGCGCGCCTCTGCCTCGGCATCGTCGGTGAGGACCGGCTCGCCACTGACGTTCCCCGAGGTCGCGACCAGCGGCGCGGCGAAATCCGACAGCAACAGGTGGTGCAGCGGGCTGTAGGGAAGGAAGACGCCCAGCTCGGCGAGGCCCGGAGCCAGCGCGGCGCTCAGGCCGCTCCCGGCCCTGCGGCGGGCGAGGACGATCGGGCGGCGCGGATCGGCGCAGGCGCGCGCTTCGGCATCGTCCAGCGCGACATGCGCCCGCGCCGCGTCTAGCCCGTCCGCCCCGACATTCGGGACCATGACGGCCAGTGGCTTGTGTGGGCGGTGCTTGCGCGCGCGCAGCGCTTTGACGGCCTCGTCGCTGGCGGCATCGCACATCAGGTGATAGCCGCCGATGCCCTTCGTCGCCACGATGCCGCCGCCGCGCAGATGCGCGACCGCGGCGGCCAGCGCGTCGCCGCCCGTAAAGGAGGCGTCGCCGTCGCGGCGGAAGGTCAGGCGCGGCCCGCAGTCCGGGCAGCCGAGCGGCTGGGCATGGAAGCGCCGGTCGCGCGGATCCTCGTACTCGCCCCCGCACGCGACACAGAGCACGAAGCCGGCCATCGCGGTGTTCGGCCGGTCGTAAGGCAGCGCCTCGATGATGGTGTAGCGCGGCCCGCACTGGGTGCAGTTGGTGAAGGGATAGCGATGGCGGCGCTCGCGCGGATCGGCGATCTCCACGCGGCACGCCTCGCAGCAGAACATGTCCGGCGGCACGTGGATGTCGGCGTCGTCACCTGTTTCGCTGGCCACGATCGTGAACCGGTCCGCCCCCTCGGCGGCGGTGTCCTCCGCGCGTTCGAGGTGCGGTTCGGCGAAGGGCGGGGCCTCCTCGTTCAACGCGGCCTCGAAGCGGGCAAGCGCCCGCGCCGGCCCCTCGACGTGGATCAGAACCCTTCCGGCGCCGTTGCGGACCCAGCCGGACAGTCCGAGCGCCGTCGCCGTGCGGTAGACGAACGGCCGGAACCCGACCCCCTGCACCCGACCGCCGACGACGATGCGGCGGGCAGATGGTTCGGCGATCCGGTCGCTATCCGGCAGCGGCGCGGTCATGGCTCTCGGCTTGGCGGATGCCCGACGACCACCAGATGCGGCAGGCGCCCTCGTCCGACACCATGCAGGGACCGATCGGTGTGCGCGGCGTGCAGGCCTTGCCGAACAGGACGCACTGGTTGGGATAGATCTTGCCCAGGACGACGCGGGCGCAATCGCATCCCGGCGGCATCTGGCCGGCGCGCTTGCGGGCCTCGGCGAGATCGAGATCGAACCGGCGCACCGCGTCGAACGCGGCGAAGCGCGGCTTCAACGCGAAGCCCGACTTCGGGATCACGCCGATGCCGCGCCAGGTCGCGTCGACTACGTCCAGCGTCTCCGCGATCAGGCGCCGCGCGGTCGGGTTGCCGCCGGGCCTGGCGACGGTCTCGTAGCTGTTGTCTAGGACCGCCCGCCCCTCGAGATGCTGGGTGAGGACGGAATGGAGCGCGGCAAGCAGGCTGTCGGTCTCGAACCCGGCCACGGCGGACGGAATGCCGTGCCTTTCCGGCACGAAGCGCCATTCCTCGGGGCCCATCACCGTGGAGACGTGCCCCGGCGCGATCAGCGCGTCGAAACCGGCCTCCTCGCTGTCGAGCAGCATGGCGACGGCCGGCCAGGTCAACCTTCCCGACAGCAGGATCGACAGGTTGTCGGGAAGCCCCTCGGCGACAAGGGCAGCCACCGGCGCGGTCGTCGTCTCGAAGCCGGCCGCGAAGAACACCACGTCCCTGTCCGGATTGGCGCGGGCGATTTTCGCGGCTTCCTGTGGCGAGGCAATTGGGCGCACGTCGCCGCCGGCGGCGCGCGCCTGTTCCAGCGAGCGGGGCTCGTTCTTCGGCAGGTTCGCCGGTACCCGCAGCATGTCGCCGAAGGCGACCAGGATCACCTCCCTGCGCGCGGCGAGCCGGATCGCGGCATAGACATCCTCCTCGGGACAGACGCAGACGGGACAGCCCGGCCCCGGGATCAGCTCGATCTGCGGCGGCAATACCCCGCGCAGGCCGGCCATGGAGATCGACCGCTCGTGGCCGCCGCACACGTTCATCACCCGGACGCGTTCGTTCAGCGGCAGGGCGCGAATGCGCTCCAGCCACCGCCTGGCGGCGACGGCGGATGCCGGCGCGCCGGTCATTCCGCGGCGCCCGCGTGATGGGGATGGTGATGCGAATGCCGGGAGGCTGGATGCGACCGCGGCCGCGGTGCCATCCCGCCCCGGCAGGCGGCGAGCCTGTCCTCGAGCCAGGCAATCCATGGCACCAGCGTATCGGCCCGGCGCGCGGAGACCGTGAACACGTCGGCGGGGTTCGCCAGGTCGCGGACATGGCCGACGGCCTTCTGCGGCGAGAAGTCGTCGAGCACGTCGAGGAGGTCGGCCTTGGCCAGCAGCACGAGGTCTGAGCCGCGGAACATCACCGGATACTTGGCGGGCTTGTCGTCGCCCTCGGTCACCGCAAGGAGCGTCACATTGGCGTGCTGGCCGAGATCGAAGCTCGCCGGACAGACCAGATTGCCGACATTCTCGATAAACAGGATGTCGATCGCGCCGAGATCGAGCGCATGCAGCGCGTCATGCACCATATGGGCGTCGAGGTGGCAGGTCTGGCCGGTGGTGATCTGAACCGCCGGCACGCCCTTTTCGCGGATGCGGCGCGCGTCGTTCTCGGTCTCGAGGTCGCCTTCGATGACGGCGATGCGGTGCCTGTCGCCGAGCGCATCGATCGTCGCCTCCAGCAGGCTGGTCTTGCCCGAGCCCGGCGACGACATCAGGTTGACCGCGAGGATGCCGTGGCGGTCCAGGTGCTCGCGATTGTGGGCGGCAACGTGGTCGTTCTCGTGCAGCAGCCCCGTCAGGATCTCGACGGACTGGGCGTCGACGGACCGGGTCGTCACGACGCCGGCATGGTCATGGACGTGAACGGTGTCCGGCGTCGTCGCGCATCCGCACTGGTCGCACATGATCGTCTCCCTTCGCCGCCGCGCACGCCGCCGGTATCAGCCGGTCGCCCCGGCGGTTTCGTCGCGGCTCAGTTCCACCTGCTTCAACAGCAGCTCGTTTCCGGACCTCAGATCAACCTTCCAGGTACCGCACCGGCCGCACAGCAGCGCGTTCATCGCCACCTGTGACTCGACGCCGCAGCTTTCGCACCAGACCGTCAGCGGCGCTTCCTCGATCTCGAGCGTCGCGTTCGCCGCGATGGTTCCGCACCGGGCCAGCGTGAAGGCGCGCTCGAGCAGCGGGGCCTCGACACCGGACAGCGGCCCGACCACGACGCCGATCCGGACCACCTCGCTGGCGTCGTTCCGCGCGGCCACGCGCTGCACTTCCCGCAACAGGCTCTGGCAGATCGCTAGCTCATGCACCGCCGTGCGCTTCTTCGTCCGCGGCGAGAATCTCGTCGAAAAGCGCCCACGCGCTCTGCGCTTCCGCCGCCGTCATCTTCTGGATCGCGTAGCCGACATGGACCATGACATGGTCGCCCGGGCCGACGTCCTCGTGCTGAAGCAGGAAGAGGCTCACCGCGCGCTCGATGCCCTTGGCTTCGCACCGTGCCATGAAGCCATCACGCTCCACAACTCGCATCGGCACGGCCAGACACATGACGGCCTCCTTCACGAAACTTATTTATGCGCGTAACTATCTTTACTCGGTCAAGTATACGCACCATAGTTTGTCGTCTTCAATGATGGTGTCTTCGTGACGTGGCTGATCTCCGGCGCGCGGCACGACGATATGCAGGCAGCGGAGCATGCGAACGGACGCCACCAAGACCCGGACCCTGGTACTTGGCATCGGCAACGTTCTGCTGAGCGATGACGGGGCCGGCGTTCACGTCGTCAACGCGCTCGGCCAACGGCAGGATCGCGGCGAGATCGGCAGCGACGTGGCCCTGCGCGACGGTGGCACCATCGGCCTCGCGCTCCTGTCGGAAATCGAGGAATCCGGGGCGCTGATCGCGGTGGACGCGATGGATCTCGACATGCGGCCCGGCACGGTCCGCACGTTTCGCGGCGCCGACATGGACGCCCAGCTGCGAGGCAACAAGAAAACGGCGCACGAGGTGGCGCTCGCCGACTTGATCGCGGCGGCGCGGCTGGCCGGCTGCGCGCCGGAGCGGCGCGCGCTGGTGGCGATACAGCCCGGTGCGACCGGTTGGGGGCTCGCGGCGACCGGGCCGGTTCAGGCCGCCGTGCCGAAGGCGTGCGGGGCGGTGATCGCGCTGATCGGGGAGTGGTCCGATGCACCGGGATGACGGCAACGACGTGCGCACGGGTATCGCGGACAGCCTGCTGCGCGAGATCGCCCGGCACCTGGCCCGTCTAGCCGACACCGGCGAGACGGCGGCGATCGACCTGCGGAGCCTGCCGATGAGCACCGCGGACCGCGACGAGCTGGAGGGCAGGCTGGGACGCGGCGACGTGGAGGCCGACCTCGATGTCGCCGGCCGAAGCAACATCCGGGAGACCGGATATGCCGGCGTCTGGTGGGTGCGCCACTACGGCGGCGACGGCCGCATCGCGGCAGAGCGCATAGAGATAACGACGGTTCCCGAGATCATCGTCACGCACGGCGCCGACGTCGCGGCGGCGGCGACGCGGCTGCGCGACGACCTGTCGGTCGAGGCGTGAGCAAGGCAGAGGGAGGTGACGGGCCATGCCCGCGAACGAAACGGTCGGCGACCTGCTCGCCCGGCGCGGCGTATCGCGCCGTGCGCTGCTGAAATACACCGCCTATCTGGCGAGCGCGATGGCGCTGCCGCCGGCGGCCTCACGCACCATGGCGGAAGCGCTGGCGAACACGCGGCGGCAGTCGGTGATCTGGCTGTCGTTCCAGGAATGCACCGGCTGCACGGAATCGCTGACGCGCTCCTTCAGCCCGACGATCGAGGACATGATCTTCGATCTGATCTCGCTCGACTATCACGAGACGCTGATGGCCGTTTCCGGCGCCGCGGCGGAAGAGGCGCGGCTGGCGGCGATGAAGGAGAACGAGGGCAAGTACGTCATCGTCGTCGACGGCTCGGTGTCGACGCGTGACGGCGGCGTCTATTCGACCAGCGCCGGCAAGACCAATCTCGATGTGCTCAAGGAGTCCGCGGAACATGCGCTGGCGGTGATCTCGGTCGGGACCTGTGCCGCCTTTGGCGGAATCCCGCACGCCAGGCCCAACCCGACGGGCGCGATGGCGGTGTCCGAGATCATCACCGACAAGCCGATCATCAACATCTCCGGGTGCCCGCCGATCGCCGAGGCGATGGCCGGGACCATCGCCTATCTCGTCACCTTCAACCGGCTGCCCGAACTCGACCACCTCAACCGCCCGAAGGCGTTCTTCGGCGACTCGATCCACGATCGCTGCTACCGTCGGCCGTTCTACGACAAGGGCCTGTTCGCCAAGCGCTTCGACGACGAGGGCGCGCGCCAGGGCTGGTGCCTCTACGAGGTCGGGTGCAAGGGGCCGGTCACCTACAACGCCTGCGCCACGCTGAAGTGGAACGGCGGCGTCTCGTTCCCGATCCAGTCAGGGCATGGTTGCCTCGGCTGCTCCGAGCCGGACTTCTGGGACAAGGGCGGCTTCTACCGGCCACTGTCCGCCACCACGCGCAACAACGCCGCGATCGTCGGCGGCGCCGCGGTCGCAGGCGCCGCCGTCGGCGTGGCCAGCGCCCTGCTTGCCCGGCGGCGCCGGGCGCAGGCAGCGAAACGGACGCAGCCGTCCGGGGAGACACCGTCATGACGCTTCTCGATTTCGCGCGCGGCCCCGCGCTGGAGTTCGCCTTCGCCGTGTTCCTGTTCGGCGTGCTGTGGCGGCTGTCGTCGCTGCTGCTGCTGCCATGGGCGCGCGACCGGTCGGTGGCGCGGCCCGGCGTGCCGTCGCGCGCCGTGCTGGCGGCGGGCGGCTTCGTACGGCACCTGTGGCCGGCAAAGCCCTATCTCCGCACCGCGCTGTTCGCGACGATTAACGGCTACGTGTTCCATATCGGGCTCGCTGTCATCGTCTTCGGCCTCGCCCAGCACATCCTGGTGTGGCGCGGCCTGTTCGGGGTGTCCTGGCCGAACCTGCCCAGCGGCGTCGTCTCCGTCGTCTCGGTGATCACGCTCGCCTCGCTGCTCGCCGCGCTGGGGCGGCGGCTGACGAACCCGGTGGTCCGGCTGCTGTCGACCGTCAACGACTACTGGAGCTGGTTCGTGACGACGCTGCCGGTCGTCACCGGCCTCGTCGCCGTCAGCCATCTGTGGGCGCCCTACGAGACGCTGCTCGCGGTCCACATGCTCAGCGTCGCGCTGTTCCTGATCTGGTTTCCGTTCGGAAAGCTCATGCACGCCTTCCTGGTCTTCCTGACCCGCGGCGAGACGGGCGTGCTCTACGGCCGCCGGGGGGTGAAGATATGAACGAACGCATCGTCGTCGACCCGATCACCCGGATCGAGGGGCATCTCAGGATCGAGGCCGAGCTCGGCGCCGGCAACACCATCGCCGGGGCCTACTCGTCGGGCACCATGGTGCGCGGCATCGAGCTGATCCTGAAGGGCCGCGACCCGCGCGACGCCTGGGCCTACGCCCAGCGGATCTGCGGCGTCTGCACGCTGGTGCACGGCATCGCCTCGGTGCGCGCGGTGGAGAACGCGCTGGGCTACACGATCCCGCCGAACGCCCAGCTGATCCGCAACCTGATGATCGCGGCGCAGTACGTGCACGACCACGTCATGCACTTCTATCACCTGCACGCGCTCGACTGGGTCGACGTCGTCTCGGCGCTGAGCGCCGACCCGGCGGCGACGTCGCAGCTGGCGCAGTCGATCTCCAGCTATCCGAAGTCGAGCCCCGGCTACTTCGCCGACACGCAGACGAAGCTGAAGGCGTTCGTCGAGGGCGGACAGCTCGGCATCTTCGCCAACGGCTTCTGGGGCAATCCCGGCTACAAGCTGCCGCCGGAGGCCAACCTGATGGCCGTCGCCCACTATCTCGAGGCGCTCGCCTGGCAGCGCGAGGTGGTGCAGATCCACACGATCTTCGGCGGCAAGAACCCGCACCCGAACTTCCTCGTCGGCGGCGCGCCCTCGCCCATCAGCATCGACACGCTCGATGCCGGCGGGGCCCAGATGACCGCCGTCAACATGGCCGGCCTCGGCACGATCAAGTCGGTGATCCAGCGCATGCGCGACTTCGTCGACCAGGTCTACCTGCCGGACACGCTGGCGATCGCCTCGTTCTACAAGGACTGGTTCGCGCGCGGCGAAGGCGTCGGCAATTTCCTGACCTACGGCGACTTCCCCGAGACAGGCATGGACGATCCGTCGAGCTGGCTGATCCCCGCCGGCGCGATCCTGAACCGCGACCTGTCGACGATCCATCCGGTCGACATGACCGCGCCGGAGGAGATCCAGGAATTCGTGTCCCACTCCTGGTACTACTATTCGGGCGGCAAGGACGCGGGCCTGCACCCCTATGACGGCGAGACCGCGCTGAACTACACCGGGCCGCAACCGCCCTACGAGCAGCTCGAGGTCGAGCAGAGCTATTCGTGGCTGAAGTCGCCGCGCTGGAAGGGCAACGTCATGGAGGTCGGCCCGCTCGCCCGCGTGCTGATGCTGTACGCCAGCGGCCACGAGCCGACGCAGGCGCTGGCCAAACAGGCGCTGGCCAAGCTCGACCTGCCGCTCACCGCTATGTTCTCCACCATGGGGCGCACGGCGGCGCGGACCCTGGAAAGCAAGATCGTCGTCGACCAGATGCAGGTCTGGCTCGACGCTCTCGTCGTCAACATCAAGGCGGGCGATCTCACCGTCCACAATCCGGTCAAATGGGAGCCGTCGACCTGGCCGAAGGAGGCCCGCGGCGTCGGCTTCATGGAGGCCCCGCGCGGCGCGCTCGCCCACTGGATCGTCATCAAGGACACCAAGATCGACAACTATCAGGCCGTCGTGCCGTCGACCTGGAACGCGGGTCCGCGCGACGCCCAGGGCAATCCCGGGCCCTACGAGGCCGCGCTGATGGACCGGCATACGCTGCACGATCCCAAGCAGCCGCTGGAGATCCAGCGCACCATCCACAGTTTCGATCCCTGCATCGCCTGCGCCGTCCACGTCGTCGATCCGGACGGCGAGGAACTGATGCAGATCCGGGTCCGATAGGAGCCACGACCATGGCCGAAGCCATCGACGTCGACGCCGCCACCCGCACCTTCCTCGCCCATACCGAGGAGCACCTGGTCAGCTACCTGGAAGGCTGCGTCCATTGCGGCCAGTGCGCCGACGCCTGTCATTTCCACGAGGCGTCCGGCGACCCGCGGCACACCCCGGCCTACAAGCTGTTTCCGATCGCCAAGGCCTATCGCCGCCAGAAATGGCCGCTGAGCTGGCTCGGTCTGGCGCCGCGGGTCACCGAGCAGGACCTGCGCCAGTGGGAGGAACTGCTGTTCGACACCTGCACCATGTGCGGACGCTGCACGACGGTCTGCCCGATGGGAATCGACATCGCCTCGATCGTCGCCGGCGCCCGGCAGGCCTTCGTCAAGGCCGGGCTCGGACCGGAGGACCTACTGGCGGCCGCCGACAACGCGCGCGACCACGGCAGCCCCCTCGGCGTGACGCCGGAGAAGCTCACCGACCGCATCGACTGGCTCGCCGACGAGCACGAGGTCGATATCGTCGTCGACAAGGACAAGGCCGACATCCTGCTCACCGTCTCGTCGATCGAGGTGATGAAGTACCCCGAGTCGGTGGTGGCGATGGCCAAGATCCTGAATCACGCCGGGGCCGACTGGACGCTCAGCACCAAGGGCTACGAGGCGACCAATTTCGGCTATCTCGCCGGCAAGGCGGACATCGCCAGGACGATGATCCTGCGCATCACCGACGCCGCCGAGAGCATCGGCGCGAAGACCGTCATCATTCCCGAATGCGGCCACGCCTATGGCGTGTTGCGCTGGGGCGCGGCCAACATTCTCGGCCGCGAACTGCCCTACGAGGTGCTGCACATCTCCGAGTTCGTCGCCGAGCTCAAACGCCAGGGCAAGCTGAAGCTGAAGCCGGTCGAGGAACCGATCACCTATCACGACGCCTGCCAGATCTCACGGCGCGGCGGCGCGACCGAGACGGCGCGCTACCTGCTCGACGGCTTCGCGCAGGACTTCCGCGAGATGGCGCCGACCGCCGACTACAACTGGTGCTGCGGCGGCGGTGGCGGCGTGCAGGCGATCGGGCGAGCCGCAGACCTGCGCCACCAGGTATTCAAGATCAAGATGGATCAGGTCGAGCGGACCGGAGCGACGACGATGGTATCGGGCTGCTCCAACTGCCGCCTGACCATGGACGAGAGCAAGGCGCACTGGCGCTGGGACCGCGGGATCGGCGGCCTCGTGGAACTCGTCGCCGAGAACCTGATCGAGGACGGCGCGGGGACGCCCCCGGCGGCCGGGCCGTCGACCTAGCGCCGCTGCCGGCCGTTGGAGACTAGCGGGCGCCGCCCGCCTGCTGCAGCTCCTCGGCCATTTCCTCGCGCATCAGGAACTTCTGCGGCTTGCCGGTGACGGTCATCGGCAGGGCGTCCTTGAAGCGGATGTAGCGGGGCACCTTGTAGTGGGCGATCGCGCCCTTGCAGTAGTCGCGGATCTCGTCCTCGCCGGCGCTCTCGCCCGGCTGCAGCACGATCCAGACTGCCAGCTCCTCGCCGTATTTCTCGTCGGGCACGCCGAAGACCTGCACCTCGGCGATCTTGGGATGGCGGTAGAGGAATTCCTCGATCTCGCGCGGATAGATGTTCTCGCCGCCGCGGATGACCATGTCCTTGACCCGGCCGACAATGCTGCAATAGCCGCGCGCGTCGATCTCGGCGAGGTCGCCTGTATGCATCCAGCCGCCGACATCGATCGCCTCGCGGGTGCGTTCCTCGTCGCTCCAGTAACCGCGCATGACCGAATAGCCGCGGGTGCACAGCTCGCCGCCGACGCCGACGTCGACGATCGCGCCCGTTTCGTCGACGATCTTCACCTCCACATGCGGATGGATGCGGCCGACCGTGGAGACGCGTTCCTCCAGCCCGTCGTCGATGGCGGACTGGAACGAAATCGGGCTCGTCTCGGTCATGCCGTAGCCGATGGTGACCTCGGGCATGTGCATGTCCCGGACGACGCGGCGCATCACCTCGACCGGACACGGCGCGCCGGCCATGATGCCGGTGCGCAGGCTGGAGACGTCGTGCGACCGGAAATCCGGCTGGTCGAGCATGGCGATGAACATGGTCGGCACGCCGTAGACGGCGGTGCAGCGCTCGGCCGAGACCGCCGCCAGCGTCTCGCCGGCGTCGAAGGCTTCGCCGGGAAACACCATGGACGCGCCGGCCGTGACGCAGCCGAGCGTGCCCAGCACCATGCCGAAGCAGTGGTATAGCGGCACCGGGATGCACAGCCGGTCGGATTCGCTGAATCCCATGGTCCGGACCGTGAACCAGGCGTTGTTGACGATGTTGTAGTGCGTCAGCGTCGCCCCCTTGGGCGAGCCGGTGGTGCCCGACGTGAACTGGATGTTGATCGGATCGTCGGGATCGAGCGCGCGGGTCACGGTGTCGAGACGCATCTGCTGCGCCGGCCCGCCGATCTCGCAGACCTCCTCGAAGTTGAACATGCCCGGCGTCTTCTCCGAGCCCAGCCGGACGACGCTGCGCAGCGCCGGCAGCCGCTCGGCCCTGAGCGCGCCGGGCCGGCAGGCGGCGAGTTCCGGCGCCAGGGTGGCGAGCATGCCGAGATAGTCGGATTTCCTGAACCTGTCGGCGGCGATCAGCGCCTTGCAGCCGACCTTGTTCAGCGCGTACTCGACCTCGGACAGCCGATAGGCCGGATTGATGTTGACCATGATCAGGCCGATCCGCGCGGTGGCGAACTGGGTGATCAGCCACTCCGGGCGGTTGGGCGACCAGATGCCGATGCGGTCGCCCTTCTCCAGGCCGAGCGCGAGCAGGCCGCTGGCCAGCCGGTCGATCTCGCGGTCGAGCTCGTAGTAGGTGAAGCGCCGGTTCGACGCGCGGAAGACGGCGGCCTCGCGCGGGCCGAAGCGCGACACCGTCTCGGCGAACATCTGCGGAATCGTCACCCGGCGCAGCGGCACCGACCGGTCGCCGGACACGTAGGACTTGCCGTCGACCGGCGCGACGACCGCCCCGCCCGACGCCTGGGCGGCGTCGTTGCGCTCGAACAGGCTGACGGACAGTTGTCCCGCCATCGATTCCGACAGGATGGTCATGGCATGTCCTCCCTAGACATGGCCCCTACATGGCGCGCCAGTCTCCCAGCGACTCGAAGGCACCGGCGGCGCGGTAGATGGTCGATTCCGCGTAGTGCCTGCCGATGATCATCATGCCCACCGGCAGGCCCTGGCTGAGGCCGACCGGCACGCTCATCGCCGGATGGCCCGAGGCGTCGAACGGGGCGGTGTTGCCGATCATCTCGAAGGCGCGCTGGATGTAGTTCGCCAGCGGATCGTCGGGCGCGGGCAACGGCTGCGCCTTCATCGGCGTGGTCGGCATGATCAGCACGTCGTAGCGCGACAGCGCGTCGTCGTAGGCGGCCCGCAGAACGCGGCTCAGGTTCTGCGCCTTGGCGTAGTAGTGGCCGCGATAGTGCTTCTGCATGTACTCGCCGACGAACATCGAGATCTTCAGGCTCTTCGACAGCTCGTTGGCGCGCGCGCGCCAGTTGGCGTGGTAGTCGAGCAGGCTGGTGACGTAGAGCCCCTCCCAGCCGGTGGCGAAGCCGTTGCCGTGCATCATGATGTCGGTCAGGCCCTCGAGCGCGATCGGCGTCCAGATTGCCGGGCCGGTCAGGTGCATCGGCACCGACACCTCCTCGACCGCCGCACCGAGCGAGCGGAACTTCTCGGCTGCCGCGCGCACCCGGTCGTCGACGTCGGCCTCGGCTTCGGGGCGGCCGAAGCCCTCCCGGACCACGCCGATGCGCATGCCCGAGACGCCCATGCCGACGGCCTGGGTGTAGCGGTCGACCTTCGGGCAGTACTGGCGCGGATCGAGACCGTCCTCGCCGGCAATCACCTCCAGCAGCAACGCGTTGTCGCGCACGTTGGCGGTGATCGGGCCGGCGTGGTCGATGGTCGGCTCGATCGGCATGATGCCGCTATAGGGAACGAGGCCGTGGGTGCCCTTCATGCCGTAGGCGCCGCAGAAGGAGGCGGGCATGCGGATCGAGCCGCCCTGGTCGCCGCCGATCGCCATCTCCACCTCGCCGGCGCCGACGAGCGCGCCCGACCCGGACGAAGAGCCGCCGGCGGAGTAGCCGAGCCGGTAGGGGTTGTGGACCGGGCCGGTGGCGTTGGTGTGGCTGCCGCCGGAGAGGCAGAAATACTCGCAGTGGGCCTTGCCGACGATGGTGCCGCCGGCATCGAGGATGCGGGTGACGACGGTGGCGTCGACGTCCGGCGTGTAGCCCTCCAGCGTCGAGGCACCATTCATCATCGGCACGCCGGCCAGGCACACGTTGTCCTTGAGCACGACCTTCCTGCCCTCGAGCGGGCCGGAGGCGGCGCCCTTCACCTCGGCCTTCACGTACCAGGCGTTCATCGGGTTCTCGGCGGCGGACGGACGATAGCCGGGGGTGCGCGGATACTTCACCTTCGGCAGGTTGTCGGGCATCGCGTCGACGGCGTCGTAGGCCTTGAACGTGTCCTCCATGATCGTGAGGTAGTCGAGGATCTCGCGGTCGCTCATCGACATGTGCAGGCCCGACACGATGTCGCGCATCTGTTCCACGGTCGGTCGTCTGACGCTCATGAACGCCTCCATTGGCCGCGCCGGCGACGCACGGTCGCTCCCGGGCGCGGGGGATTTCTGTTGGCCGGGCCGTTCGGCCGGCATCGATTGGACGGGCGGCGCCCCATGGAGCGGCCCGGCGCGGGCCGGCCCCGGGGGCTGCCCTGCAAGCGCGGGCGCGGGCGCATGTGCGGGCGCGCGGCGGGTCTGGCGCACGGCGCCGAAGCCCAGGAACGCCTCGATCTGGCTGACGTCGCGCACCGCCTCGCGGCCGAACTCGGCGGTGATCGCGCCGCGCTCCATCACCAGGACGCGGTCGGACAGGAGGCTCAGGAACTCGAAGTTCTGCTCCACCAGCAGGACGGTGAGGCCGCGCTGCCTGCGCAGCCTCAGGAGCGTCTCCTCGATCTCGTCGATGATCGAGGGCTGGATGCCCTCGGTCGGCTCGTCGAGGAGCAGGAACCAGGGATCGCCCATCAGCCCGCGGGCGAGCGCCAGCAGCTGCTGCTCGCCGCCCGACAGCGCGCCGCCCTCGCGGCCGAGCAGGGGCTTGAGGCGCGGAAAGTCGGCGAGCATGCGCTCGAGCGCATCCGCCTCGCTGGCATCGCCGTGGTCGTGCCAGGCCAGCCGCAGGTTCTCGGCGACCGACAGCTTCGGGAAGATGCCGCGGCCCTGGGGGATGTAGCCGAGCCCGCGCAGCGCCCGGTCGTGCGGCTTGAGCCGGGTGATGTCCTCGTCGGCGAGCGCGACATGGCCGCCGCGGGCGGGCAGGAAGCCCATGACGGTCTTCAGAAGCGTCGACTTGCCCATGCCGTTGTGGCCGAGGATGCCGACGATCTCGTCGTACCCGACGGCCAGGTCGATGCCGTGCAGGACGGGAATGCGCCCGTAGCCCGCCGCCAGCGACCGAACCTCGAGGGCGGGATGGTCGGCGGGTGCGTGTTCCGGCGGGCTGTGCTGCAGCATGGGCCTCAGACCTTCTTGCCCAGGTAGACGTCGCGCACGCGCGGGTCGGTCATGATGGTGTCGACGTCGTCCTGCGCCAGGATTCGGCCCTGGTTGAAGACGGTGACCGTCTTGGCGATCGAGCGGATGAACTGCATGTCGTGCTCGACCACGACGATCGCGGCCTCCGCGTTCAGCTCGCCGATGAGCTCGGCCATGCGGGCGACCTCCTCGCCTGTCATGCCGGCGGCCGGCTCGTCGAGCAGGATCAGCCACGGCTCCATCGAGATGACGATGCCGAGTTCGACGCGCTGGCGCTCGCCGTGCGACAGGCGGCCGACGGTCGCCGACGCGATGTCGCCGAGCGACAGCCGGTCGATGGCGTCGTCCGCAAAGCGGCGCGCCCGCTCGCGCCCGTGGGTGCGGTAGGCGGCGAGCCAGATGTTCTCGCGCACGCTCAGGCCGTCCATGACGCTGGGCACCTGCGTCTTGATGCCGATGCCGAGCCGGGCGATGGCGTGCGGGTCCCAGCCGGTGGTCTCCTCGTTCTCGATGAAGACGTGGCCGGCGGACGGCTTGAGCTGCCCCGTGAGGCACTTGAAGAACGTGCTCTTGCCCGCCCCGTTCGGCCCGATCAGGCAGCGCAGCTCGTGGCGCTCCAGGCTGAAGTCGACATTGTCGACGGCGGTGACGCCGCCGAACTGCATGGTGAGCCCGCGGGTCTCGAGGATGCTAGCCATTGAGCGCCTCGGCTTCCTCGGCGACCCGGCGCGGGCGGCGATGGCGCCGCCGCCGGCGGCGCTTCGGCATCGCCCGGGATATCGCCAGGCCGATGCTCGGCACGATGCCGCGCGGCAGGAACAGCACCGACAGCGTCAGGATCAGCCCGAGGATCATCATGTTGTCGACGACGTCCTGCTGGCCGAGCAGGAACTTGAGATAGGCGAGCGCCATCGCGCCGATGACCGGTCCGATCAGCGTGCCGAGGCCGCCGACGATGCACCAGATGATGATCTCGGCCGACTGGGCCAGCGAGAACATGCCGGGCGTGACGATCTCGGCCCAGTTGGCGAACAGCGTGCCCGCCAGGCCGGCGATGGCGCCGCCGACCGCGAACAGCACGGTCTTGCGGATGCGCACGTCGTAGCCCATCAGCTCGGCGCGGGACTCGTTTTCGCGGATGGCAACGGCGATGCGGCCGAAGGGGCTGGCCAGCAGCCAGCGCACCAGCGCGTAGACGATCAGGATCGCGACGACGCAGAACCAGTAGTAGTCGACGTCGTAGATGTAGGCGCCGGGATCGCCGGGCACATTCAGCGTCTGGAAGCCGGGTATGCCGTTGAAGCCGCCGAGCCGGGCGGTGCCGATCACGTATTCCGGCCCGGCCGTCGAGTTCATGAACTTGAAGAAGATCAGGGTCACCACAAGGGTGATCACGCCGAGATAGACGTCCGACAGGCGGCCGTAGAACAGCATGGCGCCGAGGACGAAGGCGAAGGCGAAGGGAACGGCGATGCCGAGCAGGAACGGCACCGTGCTCTCGCCGATATTGATGGCGGCGATGGCGTAGGTGTAGGCGCCGAGACCGAAGAAGGCGGCCTGGCCGAAGCAGAGGATGCCGCCGAACCCCCAGATCAGCCCGAGACTGAGCGCAAGCATGCCGTAGATGATCAGCACCGTCAGCGTGTAGGTCTCGATCACCGCCGGGGCGACGACGAACAGGATCCCGGCGACGACGAGGACGGTGATCGCGCTCTTGAACTCCGACGCCACCATCACATGCCACCCTTGAAGAAGCGCCCGGTAATGCCCTGCGGCAGGAGCCTGAGCAGGACGACGGCGGCGACCAGCAGCGCCACCTCGCCGACGACCGGCGTGAACAGGAAGGTGAAGGACTGCGAGATCAGGCCGAACAGGGTGGCAGAGCTCGCAAGCCCGGCGATCACCGACGCGCCGCCGGAGATCACCGTGATGAAGGCCTTGGCGATGTAGGTCGCCCCCGTCGTCGGCACCAGGCCGACCAGCGGCGCGAGGATGCCGCCGGCAAGCCCGCTCAGCGCGGAGCCGGCGAAGAAGGTCAGCATGTAGATGCGGTCGGGATCGTAGCCGAGCGCCGAGGCCATGTCGGGGCGCTGCATGGCGCCGCGCGCGATCAGGCCGAAGCGGGTCAGCGACAGCGCCGCGTACATGGCGATCAGGATCACCGCCGCCACCAGCACGATGAACAGGTTGTAGCCGTTGACCTGGTAGTCGCCGAGCGCGAAGCCGGAAATCGGCGGCGAGATCCCGGTCGTGGTGTTGCCGAAGATCATGGTCGCCGCGCCGATGAAGAACAGGCTGAGTCCCCAGGTCGCCAGCATCGTGTCGATCAGCCGCCCGTAGAGGAAGCGGATCACCAGCCTCTCGACGATCAGGCCGATGACGCCGACGACGAGCGGGGCGACGATCAGCATCGCGACATAGACATTGATTCCGGCCTTGGCGGCGACGATGGTGGCGTAGCCACCCATCATCATGAACTCGCCGTGGGCCAGGTTGATGACCCGCATCATGCCGAAGACGACGGCCAGCCCGGCGCTGATCAGCACCAGCATGGCGATCGAATAGACGATCTCGATGGCTATGACGCCGGCCAGGTCCACCGCTTCACCTCATCTTGCTGCCGGCCGAGGACGGGTCACGCGGCAATCTCGACCTGTCATTGCCGGGCTTGTCCCGGCAATCCATGAACACGAAAGCTGGAGACCGTTGTCATGGATGCCCGGGACAAGTCCGGGCATGACGGTTGTGGTTCGTACGTCGGCCTCGCCCGCGCCGCGCATTACCAGGTCCGTCCTTTTGCCTGCCCGAGGATGAACTCCGCCGGGGCTACAGGGCGACGCGCTGCCGCCTCGCGCAACTCCCATCCTTCGAGACGCGGCGTCGCCGCTCCTCAGGATGAGGACGGAGCTTGTGGCGGACGCCGGAACACGGACACCCTCATGGTGAGGAGCGGGCGACAGACCGCGTCTCGAACCATGGGCGACAAGGAAGCGCCGGGCAGTACGGCGGGCGATGGCGGGTGCGGTTTCCAACGTCTCCATCCAGCGTCGGGTCTCCATCCAAATCGGGCCCGCTTCCGGGCGAACCTCTTCCGTTCCGACGCCCAGCCCAACCGGGCCTGCTCGATCGGGACTGGCCGACCGGCCCCGGGGCGCTGGCGACGGCACCGGTACGGGGCGGGCCAAAAAGCCCCGCCCCGCCGATCGCGATCAGTCGATCTTGATCTCGTACTGGGTGTTGTCGTCCGGATTTGCCTGCAGATCGCACACTGCCTGGGTGTCGATCGGCGGGCGCTGGTCGAAGTTCTCCAGGACCTTCATCTGCTGGTTCTCGAACTCCATCAAATGGACGTCGAGGGTCGCGTGATGGGTCTTGGGATCGATCGTCACCTTGCCGCCGGGCCCGACGATGGAGAGCCCGCCCTCGATCGCCGAGGTGATCGCCTCGGATCCGGTTCCCCCGCCCTGGCGGACCGCCTCGGCCCAGACCTGGATGCCCTGGTAGTTGGAGACGGCGATCTCGTGGATCAGGCTGGTGTCGCCGTACTTATCGGTCCACGCCTTCTGGAAGGCCTGGTTCTCGGGCGTCTCGATCGCCGGGGCGTAGTTGTAGGCGACCAGGATGCCGTTGCCTTCCTCCGGGGTCAGCACCTTGTGCTCGTTGCCGACGCCCAGCGTCGTCGAGGCCAGCGGGATCTTGTCCTTCATGCCGGAGGCCGCCCACTGGCGGTAGAACGACAGATGGTTGCCGCCAACCAGCGCCGACAGGATCACGTCGGGCGCGGCCTGCTGGATCTTGGCGATGGCCGAGCCGAAGTCGGCGACGTCGAGCGGGAAGAAATCGGTCGAGACGGCCTCGCCACCGGCATCCTTGGCGTATTTCTCCATCCAGCGCGCGGTGATCTGGCCGTAATTGTAGTCGGCCGCCAGGATGTAGACCTTCGGGCCCCATTTCTTGATCGCGGCGGGAACCAGCACCTCCACCTGCTGGGCCGGCGTGACGCCCGTCACGACGATGTTGCGGTCGCAGACGCCGCCCTCGTAGAGCACGTTGTAGAAATACGGCATCTTGGCCTTGCGCAGGATCTGGCGGATCGCCTCGCGCGAGGCCGACAGGATGCCGCCGTGGACGACGTCGGTCTTGTCCTTGCGGGTCAGCTGCTGGGCGTACTGGGTGTAGAGCGCCATGTCCGACTGGGTGTCGTAGGACACGACCTCGATCTGCTGCCCGTTGAGGCCGCCGGCCGCGTTGATCTGGTCGACCGCGAGCCGCATGGCCATGTCCATCGGCTTGCCGTAGGCATCGAAGATGCCCGATGTATCGAGGATCGAGCCGAGCTTGATCGTGTCCGCCGCCAGCGCGCGGCCGCCGATCGAGGGTGCCGCCAGCGCACCTACCGTCAGGACGACGCCCCCCTTGAGCACCGAACGCCTGTTGATGCTAGTCATTCCAGTTCTCCCTGCTGGTCCAGATGTTCGTTGGAATAGTCCCCTGCTGCGCTGATGCGCCCGGGCCACCGCTCCGGCACCCGTTCCCGCGCAAGCGGGGACGAGTGGGAGACGGAACGTGTCTGTCCGGTTCGACCCGATGCATCGTCAGTCGTCTTTCTTGGCGACGCGCTGCGCTGCGGTCGCCCGCCCCGCGGCATCGGCGGTGCGGCCGCCGATCTGCGGATCGAACTCGAGGCCGATCTCGTCGCCGATCTTCTTCATCAGCGGCAGCTGCACAGACATGCCGAGGATCGATTCGAGCGCCTGGTTGAACGGCGATGTCGCGCCCTGACCGCCGCCGGAGCCGTTGCCCAGTCCCGCGATCTGGTTGATGCGGATCGAGTCGATCTTCTCGACCGGCTTCATCATCTGCGCGGTGATCTCGGGCAGGCGGTCGAGTTTGTGCATCTCCAGGCGGGCGGCGAGCACGGCTTCGGACTGCTGGTTCTCGGCCTCGATCTGGGCGCGACGGCCGACCGCCTCGGCGACCAGGCGGTCGCGCTCGCCGTCGCCGCGGACGGCGGCCGCCTGGCCCTCGGCCTTGGCCACCGAGAGCAGCGAGGAGACCTGCGACTTGACCCGCCTGTCGTCGACCTCCGCCTCCTGGGCGGCCTTGACGAGGGCGAGCTTGCGGGCACGTTCGGCGGCGGCGATATCCTTTGCGGTCTGCACGGTTTCCTGCGCCTCGATCACCTTACCGCGGGCGGACTCGGTCTTGGCCTGCTGCAGAGTTTCCTCGGCGCGCTTGGCGGCAACGAGGATGGCGTTGTCGAGCTTGCGGGTCTCGACCTCGGTCAACGCCTCCATCTCGCGTTTGCGCAGGTGCAGGTCGCGTTCGATCTCGGCCTGCTTGATCTCGCGTTCGCGCTCGATGCGCGCTTCCTCCGAGACGCGGTTGGAGGCGGCCCGCGCCGTCTCGATCTCGGCATCGGCGTGGAGCTTGCGCTGCTCGACGTCGAGGCGCTTGGCGATCTCTGTCTCCTCCTGCTGGCGCTCGATGGCGAGCCGCTCGCGAACGCCTTCGAGCTGGCGCTTGCGGATGGCGATGTCGGTCTCGGTCTCGATGTCGATGCGCGCCCGGCGGTTCTCGGAGATCACCTCGGCGAGGCGGCGCATGCCGACCGCGTTGAAGGCGTTGGAATCGTCGAGCGCGGAAAACGGCGTCTGATCGAGCCGGACCAGGGAGACCGAATCGACCATCAGGCCGGAACTGTCGAGCTTGCCGGCGAGCCGCTCGGCGACGGCGGCGACGAAGCCGCTGCGGTCCTCGTGCAGCCCGTCCATGGTGCGCACCGCGACCTCGGCCTGCACCGCGTCGACGAGATTGGGGGCGAGCAGCGCCTGCATCTCGTCCTCGCGGAAGGCCTTGGCGCCCAGCGCCTGGGCGGCCCGCGCGATGCCCTCCTCGCTCGGCTGGACGCGGACGTGGAACTCCAGCGCCATGTCGACGCGGAGCCGGTCGGCGGTGATCAGCGCCTGCGCGCCGGCGCGCTCGATGGTGAGACGCATCGCGCGCATGTTCATGCGGTCGACCTTGTGCAGGAACGGCCAGGCCATGGCACCGCCGTCGATGACGATGCGGCGGCCGCCGGCGCCCGTGCGGATCAGCGCGGTATCGCGTGACGACTTCACGTAGAACCGGTTCAGGATCGCTATGACGATCGCGATCACGACGATCAGGACGACGAGCGAAAGGAACCAGACCACCCCAGCCTCCACGTTTCGCGACCCGACCGGGTACGGCATCGGTTCAGGTCGGGCATCCTTCCGGGCGCCCCGTTCGGGAGGGGCCGGGCCCGGTGGATTTATTTGAATTGGAAAACGACTAGCGTGATTTATTTTCCAATTCAAGCATTATTCGTGGGCACGTTGCATACGCCACTGCACACGACGCGGGCAGGGAGAGGCGATGGCGGGGCGGTAAACGGAAGCCGACGGCGGACGACCGGGCGGCGACCGAACCGACGCGAGAGACGACTGTTTCCAGTTCCGGGCGAGACTTCGCTCAGGCGAGCTCGCCGAGGATGGCGAACTGGTGGCCGTCGGCGCGGGAGAGGTAGATCGTCAGGTCCTTGCGGTCGTTGGAGAGGTAGGTGCCTGAGCGGGCGCTACGGTAGCGGATCGGCCCCGGACCGCGGCCGCGGACCTGGTTGGCCCGCATTTCCGCATAGAAATGAACGCCTTCGTAGAGCGACTGGCCGAGGGCGTTGAGAACCGGCGGATGGGTGTTGTGGCTGGCGCAGTAGCGCTCCTTGAAGGCCTCGTTCGGGTCGGTCTTCAGCGCGGAGAAGTAGCCCGACGCCACGAAGAGCCGTTTGGTGTTCTCCTCACCGGTGGCCAGCAGCACGTTCTCGTCGACGGCGGTCGACAGGCGGAACATCCTGCGGTCCAGATCCATGGCCCCGAAGGCCCGGTTGAACTCCACCGCGTCCTGGCCGACCAGCGAAACCAGCACGATGTCCGGTTTTGCCCGGGCGATCCTTTCCGCCAGCCACTCGGCGTTCTTCAGGCCGAACGGGACGTATCCGTCGAAAACCACCGCGCCGCCGCATTCGCCGATGCGCTTTCGCGCAACCGCGTGGGAGGAGCGCGGCCAGACATAATCGTTGCCGATCAGCGCCCAGTTCCGCACCTTCAGCGTCTCGGTCAGGTGACGGATCGCCGGCTCGAGCTGGTCGGCGGGCGTCTCGCCGATGGCGAAGACGTTGGGGGAATGCTCGTTGCCCTCGTAGAGCGGCGTGTAGACATAGGGTATGCGGCCGGCGACGATCTTGTTGAGGCGCTGGCGCACCGAGCTGACATTCATGCCGACAATCGCCGCGATCGCCTTTTCCTGGATCAGGGCGGCGATCTCGGCTTCCAGCGCGCTCACGTTTCCGTCATCGGAATCGAGGAAATAGGGCACCAGCCGCGAGCCGGCGATGCCGCCCTCCTCGTTGACCTCCGCCACCGCGATCTGTGCGCACGAAATGCAGGACGGCCCCCAGATCCCGGCCGATCCGCTCATCGGCGCGAGAACCGCGATCACCTGTTCACCGCGTTCCGCTCTTCCGGAGCGCGCGGTCACCCCCTCGGTTCGAAGGGCTAACTTTTCCATGCAGCCCCTGCTTTTTGTCGCCCCCGAGCCGCCCTGGAAAAGTGCGGCTAGCGGCCTATTTCATTTTCCGATTTAAGCATGTTATGAGCAAACCTATTCGGACGCAATTCGATGGGTCGTGCCGGGTATCCAGCCCGGCGTATCGAGGAAACGGCTAGGGAAAATGCGCGCGGACAATCTGACGTATCTGGTGGCCAGAATTCACCGGTTCCTGCATAACCGCCTTGAGGACAGCATGCAGAAAGCCGGTGTTTCGGTCGAACAGTGGCGCGTTCTCTACGCGCTGCGCGACCGGAAGGGGCGCTCGATGGGCGAACTCGCCACGACCGTTCTGATGAATCACCCTGCGCTGACCAAGATGATCGACCGGATGGTCGCCAACGGACTCGTCCACCGGGCCCCGGACGAAAACGATCAGCGCCGCGTGCTCGTCTACCTTACCGATCGCGGCAGCGCCCAACTCGAAGAGCTGTCGCGCAAGGTCAAAACGCACGAGACCGAAATGCGTGCGCTGATCGGTCCAACCAACGCGAAGGCGATCGAAGCGCTCCTGGAAAACGCCACCGTCGCAGGCGCCGACAAGGCGGAAAGTGTCTAGGGGACGACCGGGGCGGGCTCCAACCCGCTCCACCCGGCAGGAAACGGTGGCTTAGTCTCAGGTCTCAGGCCTCAGGCCTCGGGCGCACCGCGCTCGATCACACGTGACCGACCGGCACCATTCTATCCCTTGTAAATCTCTGGGATTTCATGACAAAATTCTGGTCGAATTGCGTTGTTCGAGGTGCACTTAGCCAGCCGGACCGACCGCGATGTCAGTGGTTCGCAAATGGACGGCCTGTCTCTTCCCGGTCGTCGCTGTCGCACTCACGATCCTTGCGGCAGAGCCCGCAGCCGCAGGCAGCGTGTCGGTGCGCATCGACATTTCCGAACAGCGGATGCATGTGAGCGTCGGCGGCAGGCCGGCCTACACGTGGAAGGTCTCGACGGCGCGACGCGGATACCGGACGCCGACCGGGCACTTTCGCCCGAAACGGCTCGAACGCACCTGGTATTCCACCCGCTACAACGGGTCGCCGATGCCGTACTCGATCTTCTTCTATGGCGGCTACGCCATCCACGGCACATACGAGACCCGTAATCTCGGTCGCCCCGTCTCCCATGGCTGCGTCCGGCTCGATCCCCAGCACGCCCGGACGCTTTTCGACCTCGTCCTGAGGCATGGTCCGGGCAGCACGCTGATCACCGTCGTGCGCTGACCGGTTCGGCCGAGCGTTCGAGGCGCCGAGCAGAACGGTCGACAGATAGCCCCGGAAAGCATCGGTTAGGGCGGCTTCCTTGCCCGGTGGGCGCGGGCAGCCCATGCCGGATTGGCGTGGCGCGCGGTCGGGCCTCGCGTCGGCGATACGGCTCACCCGCCTCCGGATTCCGTCCTCTCTTTCCGGGCCCGCGCGATCGCCACCAGGGTGTCGCGCAGGCGCTTGTGGACCGCCTCCGCGGTTTCCGGCGTCCATTTCCGGAACCCCTCCCCCGTCTTCATGCCGAGTTTTCCTTCCTCGACCTTGCGGACGAGGTAGGGATGGGGGTGCGGCGTGTTGTCGAGGGACGGCATCAGCGTTTCATGGATGTTGCGCGTAAGGTCGAGGCCGACGAGATCGGATTGCTCCATCGGACCGAGCACCCCCATGCGACTGCCGAAGCCGAACTTGACCACATCGTCGATCGTCTCGGCGTCACAAACACCCGCGGCGACCATCGCGATCGCCTCGCGTTTCAACGCATGCTGCAGGCGGTTTCCGATGAAGCCGGGAATATCCTTGCGCACATGCACCGGATGCCGGCCGGCCGCACGCAGGAGGCCGATCACCCATTCGACCGCCGGCAGGTTCTCATCGGCGATCTGCACCACCTCGACCAGCGGCACGAGATGCGGCGGGTTCCAGAAATGGGTCCCGACCACACGAGCTTTGTCCCTGACCGTCTCGGCTATGACGGAGATCGGTATGGCCGAGGTGTTCGATGCGAGGATCGCATCCGCCGGCGTGATACGTTCCAGTTCCGCGAACAAAGCCTGCTTGAGCGGCACGGTCTCGGGCCCAGCCTCGACGACGAGACCGGCATTGCCGACGCAGAAGGCGAGATCCGTTGCCGCCTCGACCCGGCGCGCTACCCCGCGATGGTCGCCGAAGAGGTCGGCGATCGCCTCCAGCCGCGCGGGCAGCGTGCGCAGAACTGCGGGCTCGGGCTCGTAAACGGCAACCGGATGACCGGCACGGGCGAACAGGTAGGCTATGCCGTGCCCCGTCAGGCCGGCGCCAACAACGCTTATCTTCGGTTTCGTCGTCATGGCCTCGCCATTCTTTTCGTTTGGCCGTATAGCCGCCGTCGACACCGACTATCTCTACCCGCCATTCGATCAAGCGTCTCCTCTTGGGTGAGGCCCGGCGAACAGGCGTAGAACGCATCGGAACTGGCAGGCTTCGTGTCATGACAAGGACGCCGTGGCGTTCCTGCTTCCTGCCCGAAACCATAAAATCGTGTCTTGAAGGGGGCAGCCCGCTGTCCGCGTGGAAACCACCGATATCGCCGGCAGTCCGCGAGGGTTGGCGAACGGCCAAGTCGGCATGGGGCGGATCCGGTCCTGTTTGCCAACCCACGGCCGTACCTTGCCGCGGATCACGATCGAGGCCGTATCGCCGAGACCTACCCGATGTCAGCTACGGAGCGGGACCGTCCGTGCTTCCTCGGCCTCGACGTCGACGTCAATCGGGCCGGGATCGAGCAGATCGGCGACGGTATGGAACGCCGCGACCACGGTGTCCTGATCGGCACGGGACAGGGCCGCGAAGCGCCGGCTGAATCCTTCGCTGAACAGCGGCGGTGCATCGGCGAGAATGCGGTCGCCATCGTCGGTCAGTGCCGTGTGAACAATGCGCCGGTCGGTGGCACTGCGCCGACGCGTCACCAGTCCCCGGCTCTCCAGCTTGTCGAGAATGGTCACGGTGGTGGCCGCACTGAGATCGGCATGTTTCGACAACGCCGCCGTTGTCACCTCGCCCAGTTCCCGTACCGCCTGCAGGATGACGATCTGCGGGATGGTGAGCCCCGTTTCCCGCGCGACCCTCTTCGAGCGCATATCGATGGCGCGCACGATGCGCCGGATCGACTTCATCACCTTGGCCGCGCCGTCATGCTCAACCGGGCGTTTCTCGCTCAACCTGCTTCTCCATCCGTGGCAACGAAACCGTTACAGAACGAATAATTTGATTTCAAATGATTTTGCATTACATAGTGTCGCGTCGTCAGCGCGGGAACACCCCGCGCTTTGTTTTTCAGCCGGTTGTTTTCCGCCGGGCGGCACGTGCCGCCGACGGTCGGATACCAACCTGCCAATGACGGAGACAACTGCCTGGGATGTGTGGAATCGCCGGAGAAATTCGCTTTGACGGGACATTCGCCGACGCCAACGCGGTGTCGCGCATGACGGAGGCCCTGGCGCCACGCGGGCCGGACGGCAGCGGCGTCATAGCGCAGGGGCCCGTCGCCTTCGGACACCGGCGGCTGAAGATCATCGACCTGTCCAACAAGGCCGGTCAGCCGATGACCGATCCCGACCTCGGCCTCACCATCGTCTTCAACGGCTGTATCTATAACTACCCGGAACTGCGCGCCGAGCTCGAGGCCAAAGGCTACCGGTTCTTCTCGCACGGCGACACGGAAGTGATCCTCAAGGCCTTCCATGCCTGGGGCGAGGCCTGCGTCGAGCGTTTCCACGGCATGTTCGCCTTCGCCATCGTGGAGCGCGACACCGGCATCGTGACGCTTGCGCGCGACCGGTTCGGCATCAAGCCGCTCTACTACGCCGAGACAGACAAGTCGCTGCGCTTCGCCTCCACGCTGCCGGCCCTGCTCGAAGCAGGGGACGTCGACACCGCGATCGACCTCGCGGCCCTGCACACCTACATGACCTTCCACGCCGTCGTGCCGCCGCCGCGCACGATCCTGAAGGGCGTGCGCAAACTGCCGCCGGCGACGATACGGCGCATCACGCCCGACGGGGAGACGCAGGACCGCATCTACTGGGCACCGCCCTATGACCGCATACCCGGCGAAGGCAACGTCAGCCGGGAGGAATGGCGCGACCGGGTGCTGGAGGCGCTACGCACCGCCGTCCGCCGGCGCATGGTCGCCGACGTGCCCGTCGGAGTACTGCTGTCCGGCGGCGTCGATTCCAGCGTTATCGTCGGACTGCTCGCCGAGGAAGGCCAGACCGGGCTGTCGACGTTCTCGATCGGCTTCGAGGAAGCCAAGGGCGAGAAGGGCGACGAGTTCGTCTATTCCGACCTGATCGCCAAGACCTTCTCGACCGACCACCACAAGATCTTCGTGCCGTCGTCCGACCTGATGGCGGCGCTGCCCGAGACGATCCACGCCATGTCGGAGCCGATGGTGTCCTACGACAATATCGGCTTCTACCTGCTCAGCCGCGAAGTCTCCAAGCACATCAAGGTCGTGCAGTCCGGCCAGGGCGCGGACGAGATATTCGGCGGCTATCACTGGTATCCGCCTCTGGCCAGCTCCAATGATGTCGTCTCCGACTACGCCAGGGTGTTCTTCGACCGCAGCCACGAGACGCTCAGAACCCAGCTCGCCGACGGCTGGATCGCCGATACCGACGTCAGCCGCGAGCTCGTCGCCGAGCACCTGATGCGGCCGGGCGCGGCGACGCCGGTCGACCGGGCGCTGCGGCTCGACAGCCAGGTCATGCTCGTCGACGATCCGGTCAAGCGGGTCGACAACATGACGATGGCCTGGGGCCTGGAAGCGCGCGTGCCGTTCCTCGACCACGAACTGGTGGAGCTCGCCGCGACGATCCCGCCCGATTTCAAGCTTGCGGATAACGGCAAGGGCGTTCTGAAGGACGCCGCACGACTGGTCGTGCCGAGCGAGGTGATCGATCGCAAGAAGGGCTACTTCCCCGTCCCTCAGCTAAAGTACATCGACGGCCCCTATCTCGATCTCGTTCGTGACGCCCTCGGGTCGCAGGCCGCCCGTGAACGCGGTATGTTCCGGGGGGAGTACCTGGAGAGCCTGTTCACGGAGCCGACGGAACACATTACGCCTTTGCAGGGATCGGAACTGTGGCAAGTGGCGTTACTGGAAATGTGGCTTCAGTCTCACGGCATCTGAAGGTGGACCATGTCTGACCGCAAGCAACGCGACGCGTCGCCCCACCGCGGCGGGCGGGAGCACGGCAACCGAGACGCCTACACGCACCGTCTCAGGCGGATGCGGGATCAGAGTCTGAAACCGCCGATAGACCAAGGCGACGACCAGCCCCATGCGAAGCCGGACTACTCGCTGAACTGCGGCTGGGGACGCCTGATCTTCGGCCAGACCTTCGCCGATCCGGAGACGCTGATCACGACGCTGCAGGCCGAGCTTCCCGACCGGCGCGACATCGCGATCTATGTGCGCGACCCGCACGTCCTGCTCTCGAACGCGCCACAGGATGTCTTTCTCGACCCCTCGCACACCTTTCGGCTCACCCTGGCGACCTATCGCGCGTCGCGCCGCTCGCCGAAGGGCTTCTTCGTCCGCCGGCTGACGTCGCAGTCGGACGCCGAGGCAATCAACCGGATCTACGCGTCGCGCGGCATGGTGACCGTGCCCCCGGAATTCTTCTGGACACAGCGCGACGCCCGGTCGATCTCCTATTTCGTCGCCGAGGACGATGTAACGGGCGAAATCCTCGGCACGGTCATGGGGGTCGATCACTACCGCGCCTTCGATGACCCCGAGCGCGGCGCGTCGCTCTGGTGCCTGGCCGTGGATCCCCAGGCACGCCAGCCCGGCGTCGGCGAGGCGCTGGTGCGCCGGCTCGCGGAGTACTTCGCCGCGCGCGGCTCGTCCTTCCTCGACCTGTCGGTCATGCACGACAACGATCAGGCGATCGCGCTCTACGAAAAGCTCGGTTTCGAGCGCGTGCCGTTTTTCACGGTCAAGCGCAAGAACCCGATCAACGAGACGCTCTACGCCGGCCCCGATGTCGACAGCGATCTCAACCCCTATGCCAAGATCATCGTCAAGGAAGCGCGCCGGCGCGGCATTCATGTCGAGGTCACCGATGCCGAGGGCGGCTTCTTCCGGCTGTCGCATGGCGGCCGGTCGATCCATTGCCGCGAGAGCCTGACGGAGCTGACCTCAGCCGTCGCCATGTCGATCTGCGACGACAAGGCCGTCACCCGGCGCTTCGTCGCGGCAGCCGGCGTGCGCGTGCCCGAGCAGATCTCCGCCGACGACGGCGACAACGCGATCGAGACCTTTCTCGACCGGCACGGAAAGGTGGTCGTGAAGCCGGCCCGCGGCGAACAGGGACGCGGCATCGCCGTCGGCCTGTCGACGCCGGAGGACGTGACCGCGGCCATCGAAACAGCCCGCTCCGTGTCGGACGCGGTGCTGCTCGAGGAATATGTCGCCGGAAACGACCTTCGCCTGATCGTCATCAACTACCGGCTTGTCGCCGCCGCCGTGCGGCGCCCGGCCTTCGTGGTGGGAGACGGCCGGCGCGCGATCCGTGATCTGATCGAGGCGCAGAGCCGCCGCCGTGCGGCCGCGACCGGCGGAGAGTCCGCGATCCCGCTCGACGCGGAAACCGAGCGCACCATCCGCGAGGCCGGATACGAGGTCGAGGCCGTGCTTCCGGAGGGCGAAGAGCTCCAGGTCCGCAAGACGGCGAACCTCCATACCGGCGGGACGATCCACGACGTGACCGATTCCGTCCACCCGACCCTGGTGGGCGCCGGGGTCAAGGCGGCCCGCGCCATTAACATCCCGGTTGTCGGCATCGACCTCATGGTCAAGTCGCCGCAGGAGCCGGACTACGCCTTCATCGAGGCGAACGAACGACCGGGTCTCGCCAACCACGAACCGCAGCCGACGGCCGAACGGTTCGTGGATCTTCTCTTTCCGCTGTCGATGCCGGCAAGTGTCCGCCAGGCAGTCGCCGACAGCGCGGACCTCAGAGGCTGATCGATGTCACGGCTAGCGATCGACGCGGACTACATCTCCGAAATCCTGAAGCAACTTCTCGATATCCCCAGCCCGACGGGATACACCGATCCGGTCGTCCGGTTCGTATCCACGGAACTGGAAAAGCTCGGGCTCGACGTCGAGATGACCCGGCGCGGTGCCATCCGCGCGATCCGGCCAGGCCGGAAGCAGCAGGGCGCACGGGCCATCGTCTCCCATCTCGATACGCTCGGCGCCCAGGTGAAAGCGTTGAAGGAGAACGGCCGCCTCGCGGTCGTTCCGATCGGACACTGGTCGGCCCGCTTCGCCGAGGGCGCACGGGCGACCGTGTTCGCCGAGAAGGGCGGCTACCGCGGCACCATTCTGCCGCTCAAGGCTTCGGGCCACACCTACAACGACCAGGTCGACAAGATGCCGGTCGGCTGGGACTACGTGGAGATGCGCGTCGACGCGCTCGCCCGCGACGCGGCCGATCTGGAAAAGCTCCGCATCGACGTCGGCGACATCGTCGCGATCGACCCGCAACCGGAATTCCTCGACAACGGTTTCATCGTCTCGCGCCACCTCGACAACAAGGCCGGCGTGGCGGTGATGCTTGCCGCCCTGAAGGCGCTGCAGGACGAGGATACGGACACGCCTGTAGACATCCACTGGCTGTTCACGATCGCCGAAGAGGTCGGCGTCGGCGCGTCGTCGATCCTCACCTCCGACATCGCCTCCATGGTTACCGTCGACAACGGCACGACGGCACCGGGTCAGAATTCAGCCGAGTTCGGCGTGACCATCGCCATGGCCGATCAGACCGGCCCGTTCGACTATCACCTCACCAAGAAGCTCGTGGAGCTGTGCCGGACCAACGACATCCGCTTCCAGAAGGACGTGTTCCGCTACTACCGGTCGGATTCGGCGAGCGCCATCGAAGCCGGTGCCGATGTCCGCACCGCGCTCATCACCTTCGGCGTCGACGCTTCGCACGGCTACGAGCGCATCCACATGCACGCGTTGCGGTCGCTCGCCGAACTGGTGACCGCCTACGTGTCGAGCCCGGTCGCGATCAAACGCGATTTCGAGGAAACGGCCGATGCGAAAGGCTTCACCAGGCAGCCGACCGAGGACGCCAAGCAGCGGCTGTCGCCGAAAGCGGCGAACAAACTGCTGGATTCATAGCGACACGGGACGCACCGACGCGCACTACCGCTAAGGGTGGTGGTCCGCGTCGCCGGCGCCGATCTGGAACACGCGGCTCACGGAAATGTCCTCGGCGGCGATCGTGCAGAGCTGCTCGGCCGTCACCGGCCCGTCGGCGGCCTCGAAGATCCGGTTGGCCTGGCGCAGGCGCGCGCGGTCGAGCGCGTTGCGGATCGAGCGCGCGTTGGCGAAATGCGGCTGGTGCCGGCGCAGCTCGATGTATCGCGACATCACCTCCTTCGCCGCCGGGGCGAGGTGGTAGTTCTGGTCGGCGAGCAGCGTCTCGGCGATCCGGAACAGCTCCTCGTTGGAGTAGTCGGGGAAGTCGATGTGATGGGCGATGCGTGAGCGGAAGCCGGGATTGCTGGCGAAGAACCTGTCCATCCGGTCGGCATAACCGGCGAGGATGACGACGAGGTCGTCGCGCTGATTCTCCATAACCTGCAGCAGGATCTCGATGGCCTCCTGGCCGTAGTCGCGCTCGTTGTCGGGCCGGTAGAGATAGTAGGCCTCGTCGATGAACAGCACGCCGCCCATCGCCTTCTTAAGGACCTCCTTGGTCTTGGGCGCGGTGTGGCCGATATACTGGCCGACGAGATCGTCGCGGGTCACCGAGACGAGATGGCCCTTGCGGACGTAGCCGAGGCGGTGCAGCAGATCGGCCATCCGCAGCGCCACCGTCGTCTTGCCGGTGCCGGGATTGCCGGTGAAGCTCATGTGCAGGGTCGGCGTCTCGTGGACGAGACCCATGCGCTTGCGCGCGCGCTCGACGAGCAGCAGGGCGGCGATCTCGCGGATGCGCTGCTTGACCGGCTTCAGGCCGACCAGATCCCGGTCGAGTTCCTCCAGGATCTCGCCGACACCGGATTCGCGATAATCGGCGGCGAGATCGACGCTGGTGGCCGGCGCCTGCGCGGGCTCGGCAGCGGGGGCCTGCGCCTCGTTCCCCTCGCCGGCCCTGTGGCCGGCCAGCGCGTCGGCAAGATGGTTCGACATCGCTCGCGCCTCCCGCCGGTTCAGGTGCGCGCCCGCAACGCGTAGTGCATCGTGCGGCCGGCGACGTCGGTACGGGTCATGGCGAAAGTCGGCTCGACCTTGGGCCGGTTGACGATGAAAGACATCCGCACGGTCTCGAAGCCACGCGTCGAATCGAAGGCGTTGAGCCGGATGTAGCTGTCCGGATTGGCCTTGCGGCAGGCCTCCAGCTCCATCATCACGCCGGCGGCGTCGCGCAGATCGAACATCGGGTTGCCCCACATCTCCCAGTAGGTGTTCCGGGGGTGCGGATCGTCGGTGTGCTCGACGCCGATGGCCCAGCCGTTGTTCAGGCAGTACTCGACCTGGGCGACGATCTGCTCGTCGGTCAGGTCGGGCAGGAAGGAAAAGCAGCCTTGGGTTACGCGCATCGTCCTGTCTCCTTGCTCCTGTCCGCGTTCGCGGCTCAGGCCACCGCCGGCGTCGGCACGAAGTCCGAAGTGTCGGTGGAGGTGTAGTTGAAGGTGATGTTGCCCCAGGTCTCGAGCGCGGCCTCGAGCGGCTTGCACCACCTGGCGGCGGCGCGCAGGATCTCCGGCCCTTCGGTGGCGATGTCGCGGCCCTCGTTGCGGGCCAGAACCATGGCTTCCAGCGCCACCCGGTTCGCGGTGGCCCCGGCCTGGATGCCCATCGGGTGACCGATGGTGCCGCCGCCGAACTGCAGCACCACGTCGTCGCCGAACAGGTCCAGCAACTGGTGCATCTGGCCGGCGTGGATGCCGCCGGAGGCGACCGGCATGACCTTGTGCAGATCCGCCCAGTCCTGCTCGAAGAAGATGCCGCGCGGCAGATCCACACGGTTCTTCGTCTCGCGGCAAACGTTGTAGTAGCCCTGCACGGTCAGCGGATCGCCCTCGAGCTTGCCGACCGCCGTTCCGCAATGCAGGTGGTCGACGCCGGCGAGCCGAAGCCACTTGGCGATGACGCGAAACGAAATGCCGTGGTTCTTCTGGCGGGTATAGGTGCCGTGGCCGGCGCGGTGCATGTGCAGGATCATGTCGTTCTGCCGGCACCACTCGGAGATCGACTGGATCGCCGTCCAGCCGATGATGAGATCGACCATGACGATGACCGAGCCCAGCTCCTTCGCCAGCTCGGCGCGCCGGTACATCTCCTCCATCGTTCCCGCGGTGATGTTGAGATAGTGCCCCTTCACCTCGCCGGTCTCGGCGGACGCACGGTTGACGGCCTCCATGCAGTAGAGGAAGCGGTCGCGCCAGTGCATGAAGGGCTGCGAGTTGATGTTCTCGTCGTCCTTCATGAAGTCGAGGCCGCCCTTGAGGCCCTCGTAGACCACGCGGCCGTAGTTCTTGCCCGACAGGCCGAGCTTCGGCTTGGTGGTCGCGCCCAGGAGCGGCTTGCCGAACTTGTCGAGGCGCTCGCGCTCGACGACGATGCCGGTCGGCGGCCCCTTGAAGGTCTTCACGTAGGCGACGGGGAAGCGCATGTCCTCGAGCCTGGCCGCCATCAGCGGCTTGAACGAGAACACGTTGCCGATGATCGAGGCCGTCAGGTTGGCGATCGAGCCTTCCTCGAAGAGGATGAGGTCGTAGGCGACGTAGCAGAAATACTGGCCCGGCGTGCCGGGCACCGGCTCGACCCTGTAGGCCTTGGCGCGGTAGCTGTCGCAGGCGGTCAGGCGGTCGGTCCAGACCACCGTCCAGGTGGCGGTGGAGCTTTCGCCGGCGACGGCCGCGGCCGCCTCGATCGGATCGACCCCTTCCTGCGGGGTGATGCGGAACAGCGCGATGACGTCGGTGTCCTTGGGCTCGTAGTCGCCGTCCCAGTAGCCCATCTGGGCGTATTTCAGCACACCGGCCTTGTAGCGTTCCTTGCCTTTGATTTCCTTGGTCTTCGTGTCCATTGCCGGGCTCCCTTCGTGAAACCGTTGCGATTGCCCCTCGACGGTCAGGCCGCGCGCTGCGCGGCGATGCGCGGGTCGAGGGCGCCGCTCTCGTAGCGCCTGGCCATTTCGGCCATGGGGATCACCTTGATCTTCGAGGCGTTGCCGGCGGTGCCGAACTGCTCGAAGCGCGCGCGGCAGAGGTCGCGCATGGCGTCCATCGCCGGCTTGAGGAACTTGCGCGGGTCGAACTCCGCTTTGTTCTCGCTCGCCACCTTGCGGAACATGCCGGTCATGGCGAGACGACAGTCGGTGTCGATGTTGACCTTGCGCACGCCGAACCGGATGCCGCGCACGATCTCCTCCACCGGCACGCCCCAGGTCTGGGGCATCTCGCCGCCGTATTCGTTGAAGATGTCCTGCAGGTCCTGCGGCACCGAGGAGGAACCGTGCATGACGAGATGGATGTCGGGCAGCTTCTCGTGGATCGCCTCGACCACGTGCATGGCGAGGATCTCGCCGTCCGGCTTGCGGGTAAACTTGTAGGCGCCGTGCGAGGTGCCCATCGCGATCGCCAGGGCGTCGACCTTGGTGCGCGACACGAAGTCGACCGCCTGGTCGGGGTCGGTCAGAAGCTGGTCGTGGCTGAGCGCGCCCTCGGCACCGTGGCCGTCCTCGGCCTCGCCCTGGCCGCTTTCCAGCGAGCCCAGGACGCCCAGCTCGCCCTCGACCGATGCGCCGACCCAGTGGGCCATGTCGGCGACGCGGCGGGTGACGTCGAGGTTGTAGTCGTAGCTCGCCGGCATCTTGCCGTCGGCTTCCAGCGAGCCGTCCATCATCACCGAGGTGAAGCCGTGTCTGATCGCCGACAGGCAGGTGGCTTCGGAATTGCCGTGGTCCTGATGCATGCACAGCGGGATGTGGGGATACATCTCGGCGAGGGCGTCGATCATCTTCGCCAGCATGATGTCGTTGGCGTAGGACCGCGCGCCCCTACTGGCCTGGATGATGACGGGGGCATCGACCGCGTCGGCCGCCTCCATGATGGCGAGACCCTGCTCCATGTTGTTGATGTTGAAGGCCGGGACGCCGTAGCCATGTTCGGCGGCGTGATCGAGCAGCTGGCGCAGTGTGATACGGGCCATGGGTCACTCTCCCTTCGAAGTGCGGATCTCTTTGGCGGCGGCGACGATTGCCGCGACCGTGATGCCGAAATGGGCGTAGAGGTCGCCGGCCGGCGCGGAGGCGCCGAAGCCGGTCATGCCGACAAAGCGGCCGGTCTCGCCGATCCAGCGCTCCCATCCGGTCTCGATGGCGGCTTCCACCGCGATGCGCGGGGCGGTGCCGAGAACCTGGGTGCGATAGGCCTCGGGCTGGACCCTGAAGAGTTCCCAGCACGGCATCGACACAACGGTGGCGGCGATGCCCTCGTCCCCCAGCTTTGCAGCGGCCTCGACGGCCAGCGCGACTTCCGAGCCGGTGGCGAGCAGCGTGACGTCGCGCCTTTCGACATCGCCAGAGACCACATAGGCGCCCCTAGCGACGGGATTGTCGTCGCCCGCCTCGCGGCGCAGCGCCGGCAGGCCCTGGCGGCTCAGGCACAAGACGCTCGGCGTGTCGGTGTCGGCGAGCGCGCAGGCCCAGGCCTCGACCGTCTCCATGGCGTCCGCCGGGCGGAACACGTTGACGTTCGGCATGGCGCGCAGGCCCGCCAGATGCTCGACCGGCTGGTGCGTCGGACCATCCTCGCCGAGGCCGATCGAGTCGTGGGTCATCACGTAGATCACCCGCTGGCCCATCAGCGCGGAAAGCCGGATCGACGGGCGGCAATAGTCGGTGAAGACGAGGAAAGTGCCGCCGTAGGGGATGAACCCGCCGTGCAGGGCGATGCCGTTCATCGCCGCGCCCATGACGTGCTCGCGCACGCCGTAGTGGATGTAGCCGCCGGCGAATTTGTCGGCCGTCACCGTTTCCTGGCTCCTGGCCTTGGTGAGATTGGATCCGGTCAGATCGGCCGAACCGCCGATCAGGGCCGGCAGGACCGGCGCGATCTGGTCGATGACCTTTTGCGAGGCCTGCCGCGTGGCGATTTTCGGCGCCTCGGCGGCGAAGCTGGCCTTCAGGTTGGCCAGGGCCGTGTCCAGGCCGAGGCCCGGCGTGCCGCGCTGGCCGTCGAGGAAGGCCTGGCGGGTATCCGGGTCGGCGGATTGCAGGCGCCGTTCCCAGGACAGATGCGCGTCGGCGCCGCGCGATCCGGCCGAGCGCCAGGCCGCCAGAATTTCGGTGGGGATCTCGAAGGGCGCATGGGACCAGCCGAGCGCCGCGCGGGCGCCTGCGACCTCGTCCGCGCCGAGGGGCGCGCCATGGGTCGCCTCGGTGCCCTGCTTGGTCGGGGCGCCGTAGCCGATCACGGTCCGGCAGGCGATCAGCGAGGGCGTGCCGGTCAGTTTCGCCGCCTGGATCGCCGCGGCGACCGCCTCGGGGTCGTGGCCGTCGACCCGGGTCACGTCCCAGCCGGCGGCGGCGAAACGGGCAAGCTGATCGGTGGAGGTCGCCAGCGACGTATCGCCGTCGATCGAGATGCCGTTGTCGTCGAACAGCACGATCAGGCGATTGAGCCTCAGGTGCCCCGCGAGATCGATCGCCTCGTGGCTCAGGCCTTCCATGAGGCAGCCATCGCCGGCGACGACATAGGTGAAGTGGTTGACGAGCGCGTCGCCGAAGCGGGCGTTGAGCATCCGTTCGGCGAGCGCCATGCCGACCGCGTTGGCGATGCCCTGGCCGAGCGGTCCGGTCGTCGTCTCCACCCCCGGGCAATGACCATATTCGGGGTGGCCGGCGGTCTTCGAGCCGAGCTGGCGGAAAGTCTTCAGCTCGTCGAGCGTCACCCCGTCGTAGCCGGTCAGGTAGAGCAGCGAATAGAGCAGCATCGAGCCGTGGCCGGCCGACAGCACGAAGCGGTCGCGATCGGGCCAGGACGGGTCGGCGGGATCGAACTTCAGAAACCGCGTGAACAGCACGGTGGCGACGTCGGCCATGCCCATCGGCATGCCGGGATGGCCCGACTTCGCCTTTTCGACCGCATCCATCGACAAGGCGCGAATGGCATTGGCCATCAGGCGGTCGTCGACGGCCAAGGGCGCGGTCTCGACGGCAACGGGCTGCAACGCGGTCGGCATACTCTCTTCCCCCTACAGGATGCGTCGGCGGCGCTCGACGAGACGCTGGATCATCGGCGTCAGGATGAGCTGCATGGCGAGATCGAGCTTGTTGCCGGGAATGACGATGGAGTTCGCCCGGCTCATGAAGGAGTCGTGGATCATCGACACCAGGTAGGAGAAATCGATGCCGCGCGGGTCCTTGAAGCGGATGACGACCATCGACTCGTCCGGCGTCGGGATCCAGCGGGCGACGAACGGGTTCGAGGTGTCGACCGTCGGCACGCGCTGGAAGTTGATGTCGGTGTTGGTGAACTGCGGGCAGATGCAGTGCACGTAGTCGTGCATGCGCCTGAGGATCACGTCGGTGACGGCCTCGGTGGTGTAGCCGCGCGAGGCCTTGTCGCGATGGATCTTCTGGATCCACTCGAGATTGATGACCGGCACGACGCCGATCTTGAGGTCGGCATAGTCCGCGATCCTGACGTCGTCGGTCAGGACCGCGCCGTGCAGGCCCTCGTAGAACAGCACGTCGGAGCCGTCCTCGAAGCGGCGCCAGTCGGTGAACGTGCCCGGCTTCGCGCCCCAGACCTCCGCCTCGGCCTCGTCGTGGACATAGGTGCGGGTGCACCCGTTGCCGGTCTCCGCGTATTCGCGGAAGGCGGCTTCGAGCTGCTTCAGCTCGTTGGCGTCGTAGCTGAAGTGGCTGAAGGTGTGGTCGCCCTTGGCCACGCGGGCCTTGAGCTCGGCACGCATCTGATCGCGGTTGAAGCGGTGGAAGGCGTCGCCCTCGATGGAGACCGCATTGACGCCCTCGCGCCGGAAGATCTGGTCGAAGGTGTGCTTGACCGTCGAGGTGCCCGCGCCGGAGGAGCCAGTGACCGAGATGATGGGGTGCTTCTGGGACATGGCGATCAGACCCGGAACAGGCCGCGCCGGCCGAACAGCGGCGACGTCTCGCCGGCGGCCGGCGGCTCGGTATGATAGCGGACGACGTTCTCGACCTTGTCCCTGGCGCCGAACACCAGCGGCGTGCGCTGGTGCACGCTTCTGGGCTGGATGGTCATGATGCGATCGATGCCGTCGGTGGCGCCGCCGCCGGCCTGCTCGATGATGAAGGCGATCGGATTGGCTTCGTAGACGAGGCGGAGCCGGCCTTCCTGATAGCCGGGGCGGGCATCGCGCGGATACAGGAAGATGCCGCCGCGCTGCAGCACGCGATAGGCCTCGGCGACCAGCGAGGCGATCCAGCGCATGTTGAAGTTCTCGCCGCGCGGCCCCTCGGCGCCGGCGATGCAGTCGTCGATATAGGCCTGCACCGCCGGATCCCAGAACCGGTAGTTCGAGGCGTTGATGGCGTATTCGCGCCGGCCCTTGGGGATCTTGATTCTGGTCGCGGTGACGATGAACCGGCCAGTGGCACGGTCGAGGGTAGCGGCATGGGTGCCGCCGCCGACCGTGAACACCATCGCGGTCTGCGGCCCGTAGATCACGAAACAGGCGGCGAGCTGTTCGCGGCCCTGCGGCAGGGTCTTGCCGTCGGCGGGGGCCGGGAAGACCGAGACGATCGTGCCGATCGAGACATTGGTGTCGATGTTGGAGGAGCCGTCGAGCGGGTCGATGGCGACGGCGAGCGGGGCGCCGTCGTTGAGCGCCACGGCCTGGTCGCATTCCTCGGAACAGACGAGGGCGACCGGCGCTGTCCTGAAGGCATCGGCGAACAGCTCGTCGGCGCGCACGTCGAGGAACTTCTGGACATCGCCGCCGGCATTGCCGCCGACCTCGGCCGCCAGGCTGCCGGCCAGCGGGCCGCGGCCGATCAGCTCCGACAGCGCCGTGGCCGCGAACGCCACCGCCTTCAGGGTGTCGGCGATCGCGACGCGCCGCGGGTCGTCCGCCGCCCAGTCGTCCAAGTGGCTTTCGAGGCTTTGTCGGGCCTGCATCCCGGTGTCTCCCTGCCTTGCCCCGTTTTCCGACGTTTCTCGGGTGTTCCTCGGGGTTTTCGGCCGCGCGGTCTTCGCCGCCGGGGACACATTAGAGATATTGAATATGAAGTAAATTTCGAATAACTTTGGATCTCATTGAGAAAATTTGAAATGAGCCTGCATCACGTCACCATCCGGCAACTGCGCGGCTTCGAGGCAACCGCACGGACGGGTAGCGTCACCGCTGCCGGGCAGGAACTCGGCCTGACACCATCCGCCGTTTCGCTTCAGCTGAAGCAGCTGGAGCAACTGGCCGGAATGCCGCTGCTGGAACGGGGGGCGGACGGCTTCCGGCCGACGGACGCCGGCCGCGAACTGCTGCATGCCGCCGCCCTGATCGAGCTTGCCATCGCCGATTGCGACGAACGGCTCGACGCGATGCGCGGCATCGAGCGCGGCACGGTTCGGGTCGGCGTCGTCAGCACCGCGAAGTATTTCGCGCCGCAGGCGCTGGCCGCGTTCCTGAAAAAGCATCCGACCGTCGAGATGCAGCTGATCGTCGGGAACCGCGGCGAGACGATCGAGGCAATGGCCGACCTGCAGGCCGACTTCGCCGTGATGGGGCGCCCACCGCGCGATATCGAGGTGGAGCAGACGATCATCGGCCCACACCCGCACGTGATCATCGCCCCGCCCGATCATCCGCTCGCCGGCAGACGCGCCATCGCCATGGCGGCGCTCGCCGCGGAGACCTTCCTCGTGCGCGAAAGCGGTTCGGGAACGCGGCTCCTGATGGAGCGGCTTCTGGAGACCGCCGGCATCACGCCGCGAAAGGGCGCAGAGATGGGCTCAAACGAGACCATCAAGCAGGCGGTCATCGCCGGGCTCGGGATCGCGCTGATCTCCGCCCATACCGTCTCCACCGAGGTCGCCGATGGCAGGCTCGCGGTCCTCGACGTGGTGGGCCTGCCGATCATCCGGCAATGGTATGTCGTCCGGCTGGCAGAGAAGCGGCTGTCTCCCGCCGCTCAGGCCTTGTGGGATTTCCTCGCCGGGTCCGGCGCCGGCTTCCTGCCGCAACTCGAGAGGCCAGCCACCGAGTAGCGAACCAGCAATGCCGATCGCCGCAACCGCCCTTTCGCAAGGCGCGCGGATAGGCCGTGAGCGCGCCACGATTACGTGGTCCAATGGGCATCCTCGATTCGAAACGGCAAAGTACTGATGCAGGCTTCGCAAAGACATAGATCCGATCGCCGGTCGGGAGCGCGCACGTTCGCACGGATCGTCTCCGGGGTGATCGGCCTCGTCCTGCTGCTGGCCATTGTCGCGTTTCTCTTCGGCACGGTCGGGCTCTTCGCGCCGCTGCGCGCGGCTGCGATCGAAAAGCTGCTGTCGGCAAGCCTCGGCGCGCCTGTCACGATCGAGGGCCCCGTGACCTTCGACTGGGGTTCGACCCTCGTCGTCTCCGGTTCGAAGATCCGCGTCGAACGGCCGGAGGGGGCCCCTGCCGGCGAAGTCGACACGATCGCGAAAGGCGCGATCGGGCTCGGCCTCGATGCGCTGCTGGGCGGCACGCTCAACCTCAGGGCGCTGCGGCTGCACGGCGTTTCGCTCGCTCGCAACAGCACCCTGGTCGGTTTCGATCCGGACGCTCCATCGGACGTCAGCATCTCCGATCGCTGGTTCGGCCTGGTGCCCGGTGCGGTGCGGCTCGCCAAGACGGCCGACATCGCCGTCTCGGATGTCAGCTACCACTACCTAAACCCCGTGTCGGGCTGGGACTTCGACATCGCCCTTGCGACCTTCGCGACCGCCAGGGGCGAACCGGGGACGCCGTCCACCATCACGGCTTCGGGCACGGTCAACGGCGCGCCCGTCAAGGCCGATGTCGAAGTCCGGCCGCTCGTTGCCGGGAACCGGTCGCTGGGCGATGGGTTCACCCTTACCGTGACGGGGCCGGGCGGCAGCATCTCGATCCGCAGCATCGTTCCAGGCAACGTCACCGCATCGCTGCGCAAGACCGCCGTCAGCGCCGACGTCACCTCGATAGGCGACCTGCTCGATACGTTGAAGATCGCCCGGACCGTGGAAGGAACCGCCACGCTTGCCGGCAGTATCGACACCAGCGCCGGCGTGTCGGCCCTGCGTGACCTGAAAGCGACGCTGGCACTTGCCGACGGACCGACCTTCGAAGCACGCGGCACGATCGACAACCTCGAGGAGCGAAAGGGCTTCGACGTGATCGTCGAAGCCGAATGGCCGCAAGACGCCACCGGCGGCGTCGATGAGGCCGGCCTGCTCAGCTTCGAAGTCCACGCCATCACGGGGCGGTTGACGGGCGATCTCTCGGCGCTGGCAATGCAGGACGGGTGGATCACCACCAACCTCTTCGCCGACGCGATTCCACGCCTCGGTCCGATCAGCGCAGGCGCCATCCGCCGCGACAAGGCGGGCCGGCTTTCGGTCGAGGGCCTGCATGTGCTTGCCGGCCCCGCCGACGCACCGACATTCGACCTGTCCGGCCGGATCGGCGACCTGCTGCAGCTCGCCGATTTCAACCTGTCCGGCGACATCGCCATTCCGACCGCCGAGTTGCTCGGCATCGCGGCGGCCGACCCGGCGGCGCTCGGCAAGCTGACCGGCGCCTTCGCGGTATCCGACGCGAGCGGGGCGGCCGGCGTCGACCGGCTGACCGCGAGCCTCGCCGGCTCCAGCCTCGCCACCGCCAGCCTCGAGCTCAGCGCCGACCAGAGCCGGCCGACACAGACGGGACGGTTCGCGCTGACGCTCGACGTGCCGGATTACGTGCCGCTTGCCAAGGCGATCGGCCTGTCGCCGGAGGCCGTCGGCGCGATCGCCTTCAAGGGCCAGATCGCCCTGAGCGATGACAGCGGCGACATCGACGGCAACCTGCACTTCGGCAAGACCGCGCTGACCGGCGACCTTTCCGTCAAACCGGAAGACGGGCGCCCGCTCATCGGCGGCGACATCTCGACACCGACCCTGCATGTCGCCGATGTCTGGCGGCTGGTGGGGATCGGGACGGCGTTCCAGCAGCTGCGCAAGGACAATAAGGCGCACACGGAGCCGGCGGGCGGCCCGGACAATACACCCGCGAATACTCCGGGGAATACCCCGGCGACTGGCGCCACCGGCGCCCGACCGCGCTTCGACGTCGCCGTCAACGCGGGCAAGATCCAGGGTGCCAGCGGCGACGCGGTCAGCAGTGTGTCGGGCCGGCTGCTCTATGACGAGGGTCTGGTGACGGCGAAGTCGTTCGCGCTTCGCTTCGACGACGGCCATTTCGGCTTCGACGGCCATATGAAGGTGCGCGAGCCCAGCCGGCCGTTCAGCGCGACCGGACGGATAGACGGGTGGCCGGTCGGCAAGGCCCTGCAGGAACTCGAGATCGACCTGCCGATCGAGGGCCTCCTGGAGGCGGCGTTCGACGTGTCGTCTTCCGGCTCATCCGTGCAAACGGCAATCCGGGAGGCCAGGGGCGGCGTCACGATCCGGCTCGCCGACGGGACCATCGCCAATCGGCTGATCGACCTGTCGGGGCTGGTGCTGCCGTCCTGGCTGTTCGCGCCCTCGGCAAAGACGGGCATGTCACGCATCGATTGCTTCTCGGCCAAGGTCGACTTCAATCCCGGCCTGGCGACGCTGAAGTCGGGAGTCATCGAAACCGACGACGTCATCGTCACGGCGACCGGCCCGATCGACTTCAAGGACGACACGATCGACATTGAAGCGAAACCCAGGGCCCGCGTCGACAACCTGATCCCGATCGTCTCGCCATTCGCGATCCGCGGTCCGCTGTCGGCACCGAAAGTGGTGATCGAGGGCGGCGGGGTCGCGGGGCGGGCCATCGCCGAGACGCTGGCCCTCCCGCTGAATACGCTCGGCACCCTGCTCGGCGTCGACAGGGCCGACCCGAAATCGCATTCTTCCTCCGGCGCATGCTGAGCGGACGCCTTTCGGTGTCAAACCCACGGCAAAGGTGAATCTACCCGTTGCCAGGGTGCTTTCCAGCACGGTTCTGATATGCACCAATAGTCGGCATGTTCTGGTCACGCAGCGGGTGAATTTCGAAGAATGAGTACAATGGCAACAGACGAGCTTCTCTACGAGGTCCGCGGCACCACGGGCTGGGTCACGCTGAATAGGCCTCAGGCGCGCAACGCCCTGACCTTCGCCATGTACGAGGGGCTGGCGGAGATCTGCTCGTCGATTCCCGACGACGGCTCGGTCAAGTCGATCGTCGTAATCGGCGCCGGCGAGAAGGCGTTTGCGGCGGGCACCGACATGCGCCAGTTCCGCGATTTCTCCAGCGAGCAGGACGCCCTCGACTACGAGCACCGCATGAGCCGGGTCTTCCACCAGATAGAGACCTGCCCGGTCCCGACCGTCGCGGCGATCTCGGGCGCGTGCACCGGCGGCGGCGCCGGCATCGCGGCGGCCTGCGACCTGCGGATCGCCACCGCCGACATGAAGTTCGGCTTTCCGATCGCCCGCACGCTCGGCAACACGCTGTCTATCGACAACCTGTCGCGCATGGCCGCGCTGATCGGCATCGGCCGGGTCAAGGAGGCGATCTTCACCGCCAAGCTGATCGGCGCCGAGGACGCGCTAGCGATCGGCCTCGTCACAGAGGTGGTGTCGGACTACTCCGCCCTGCTCGCGCGCGTCGACGAACTGACCGCGCAACTTGCCGGCCACGCGCCGCTTACGATGCGTACGATCAAGGAGGGGCTGCGGCGCCTGCGCGTCCTCGGCGCCGAGGCGGAAGACAAGGACCTGATCGTCGAGGCCTATATGAGCGAGGACTTCCGCGAAGGCATGGAGGCGTTCCTGGCCAAGCGCAAGCCGGACTGGAAGGGCCGCTGACATGGGCGCCGATACTGCAGGTGGCGCCGCTACTGCAGGGGGCGCGACCGCTGATGGGGATGGATCGAGGGGACCGCTCGAGGGCGTGCGCGTCGTCGAACTCAGCCACATCATGGCGGGGCCGACCTGCGGCCTGATGCTCGCCGACATGGGCGCCGACGTCATCAAGGTCGAGCGGCCCGCCGGCGACGACACCCGCCGCTTCATCCCGCCCGATGTCAACGGCGAGAGCGCCGCCTTCATGATGATGAACCGCAACAAGCGGGGCATCGCGCTCGACCTCAAGCATCCCGGCGCGGCCGACGCGCTGCGCCGCCTCATCAAGGACGCCGACATCCTGATCGAGAACTACCGGCTCGGCACGATGGAGAAGCTGGGCCTGGGATACGAAACCCTGCGCAAGGACAATCCGGGCCTCGTGTACTGCTCGCTGTCGGGGTTCGGTCGCACCGGCCCATACGCGACACGGGGCGGCTTCGACCTGATCGCGCAAGGCATGTCGGGGCTGATGTCGATCACAGGCGAAGGACCGGGCCGGCCGCCGGTCAAGGTCGCGGCCCCGATCACCGACATCACCGCCGGCATCATCGGGGCGATGGGCTGCCTGGCGGCCTATGTCCGCCGGCTCAAGACCGGCGAGGGCCAGGTGGTCGATTCCTCGCTGCTGGAGGCGGGTATCACCCAGACCTACTGGCAGTCGGCGATTGCGCTTGCGACCGGCGTGAGCCCGATGCCAATCGGATCGGCGCACCCGTTGAGCGCGCCCTATCAGGCCTTCGAGACCGCGGACGGCTGGATCAATATCGGCGCGGCCAACCAGGCGAACTGGCAGCGGCTGCTCAAGGTTCTCGACGCCGATGAACTCGGCGAGGACCCGCGCTTCGCCACCAACGGCGACCGCATGATGAACCTGCCGGCGCTGGTGGACGTGCTGACGCCGCATTTCAAGACCCGCACCAGCGCGGACTGGCTCGCCCGCTTCGAGGAGGTCGGGCTGCCGGGCGGCCCTGTGTTGGACATTCTCGAGATGCAGGCCGATCCGCACGTCAACGCCCGCGACATGATCGTCGAACTGGACCACCCGAAGGCCGGCAAGACCAAGGCGATCGGCCTTCCGGTGAAATTCTCCGACACACCCGGCGGCATCCGCCGGCCGGCGCCGCTGTTCGGCCAGCACACGCGCGAGGTGCTCGCCGAGGCGGGCCTGAACGACGATGAAATTGAACGGCTCGTCGCCGACGGCGCGGCGATCGCCGCGGATACCGAGTAGACAGGGGGAGACACCATGCCGAACGTAACGCTTGAGGCTGCCCGCACGATTGTCGCGGCGGCCTTCGACAAGAGCCGCGAACTCGGGCTCAAGCCCCTGACCGTCGCGGTGCTCGATTCCGCCGGCGCGCTGAAGGTGCTGGAGCGGACGGACGGCGCCAGTCTGATGCGTCCGGAGATCGCCATCGGCAAGGCGCACGGCGCGATCGCGCTCGGGATGGGCAGCCGGGCGATCTTCCAGCGTGCACAGGAGCAGCCCTATTTCATCCAGGCCATGAACGCGCTGGCCAAGGGATCGCTCGTGCCGGTGCCCGGCGGCGTGCTGATCCGGGATTCGGGCGGCGCGCTGATGGGTGCGGTCGGGATCACCGGCGACACCTCCGACAACGACGAGGCCTGCGCGGTCGCCGGCATCGAGGCGGCGGGACTGACGGCCGAGACCGGCTGACTTCGCTCCGCGTTTCTGGCGGCCTGTCGCTGCGCTATACTTCCCGCCGGTCCAACGAGACTAATCGGGCTCCAGGCGAGAATGGGCGTGCGACTGATAGCGGCTTTGGCGGTCCTCCTCCTCGGCGGCGGCGCCTACTTCCTGTTCCTGGCGAACCGCGATAACGGATCGACCTCACCGGTGCGTCCCGACGATCCGCAACTGGTCGCGACGGGGCGGATGCTCTACGCCAGGGACTGCGCCGGCTGCCATGGCGCCGGCGGCGAAGGCCAGCCCGGCTGGGAACGCGCCACCCAGGAAAACCCGCTCGCCCCGCCGCACAACGGTACCGGCCATACCTGGGAGCATCCCGACGGGGCGCTGTTCGACCTGACCAAGACGGGGCTGTCGACGGTCGCCTGCCGCACACTCGACAGCGAGGCGATGCCGCAGTTCGGGGAGACCCTGAGCGACGCGCAGATCATCGCGGTGCTCTCCTACATCAAGACACTGTGGCCCGACCACATCCGCGCGCAGAACCGCGCTATCAACGCGATCTATGCCGATCAGGCCCCCCTGTCCGCGAACTAGTCGGCCGCCTCGGGCGCCGGCGGTGCGGACTTGCGGTTGATGCGCTCGCGCGCCGACTGGAAGGCGACGTAGAGCACGGGGATGAAGACGACGCCGAGGATGGTGGCCATCAGCATGCCGCCGAACACGGTCATGCCGACCGATACCCGCGCCGCCGCCCCGGCCCCGCTCGCCAGCACCAACGGCGCCACGCCGAGAATGAAGGAGATCGCGGTCATCAGCACCGCGCGGAAGCGCAGAGAGGCCGCCTCCTCGGCCGCCTCGACGATGGGCCGGCCCTCCTCGCGCCGCTGCTTGGCGAACTCGACGATCAGGATGGCGTTCTTCGCCGCCAGCCCGATCAGCAGCACAAGCCCGACCTGCGCGTAGATGTTGAGCGGGATATCGGTCAGCAGCAGCAGGCCGACCGCGCCGAACAGGGCGAAGCCGACCGACAGCATGACGGGGAAGGGAATCGTCCAGCTCTCGTACTGGGCGACCAGGAACAGATAGGCGAAGATAATCGACAACACGAAGACCACGGAGCCGGCGGCGGCGGCCTTGATCTCCTCGAGCGCCATGCCGGTCCACTCGTAGGTGTAGCCGGGCGGCAGGCCGGTCGCCGCCAGCCGCTCCATCGCCGCGATGGCATCGCCCGAGGCATAGCCCGGCGCGGCGTCGCCGTTGATGACCGCCGAGCGGTAAAGGTTGTAGCGCTGGATGTTCTCCGGCCCGAGGATCGGCTCGACCCGGGCGAGCGCGCGAAGCGGGATCATCGTGCCGTCGTTGGCGCGCACATAGATCTTGCCAACGTCTTCGGGTGTCGTGCGGAACTGACCTTCCGCCTGCACGAAGACCCGGTAAACGCGGCCGAACTTGTTGAAGTCGTTGACGTAGTAGGACCCGAAGGTGGCGCCCAGCACCTGGAAGATGGTCGAGACGTCGACACCCTTCGACTTCGCCTGCTGCCGGTCGATATCGATGTAGAGCTGCGGCACGTTGGCGCGATAGGACGTGAACACCCCGGTCAGCACCGGGTCGGAATTGGCGGCGACGATCATGCCGCCGAGCGCGGTCGACAGCTCGGCCGGCGACCGGCCCTCGGTATCCTGCAGCACGAACTCGAAGCCGCCGGTGGCACCGAGACCCGGGATCGGCGGCGGATTGAAGGGGATAGCCGTCGCCCCGGGAATGGCGAGCAGCTTCGGCCCCAGCGATGCCATGATGTGCCCCAGGCCAAGCTCGGGCTCGGTGCGGTCGTTCCACGGCTCCAGCACCGCGATCACCAGGCCGCCATTGGGCACCACCGCGCCCGACAGCACGGAATAGCCGCCGACCGAAATGACGCTCTGGACGCCCGGCGTCTCCATGATCATCGACTCGATCTCGCGCAGCACGGTTTCGGTGCGCGGCAGGGCGGCACCGTCGGGCAGGCGCACGTCGACGAAGAAGGCGCCGCGATCCTCCGCCGGCAGGAAGCCGGTCGGCAGGCGGTCGAGCAGAAAACCGGCGGCGGCCAGCACCGCGAGGAAGGCGACGAGCGATACCGCCATCAGCCGCAACAGCCGCCGGACGATCGCCATGTAGCCCGCGCGGGTCTTGTCGAGACCGGCCTCGAACCAGCCGAGCGGGCCGCGCCGGGTCTTCGGCGGCGGCCGCAAGAGCAGCGCGCACAGCGCCGGCGACAAGGTGAGCGCGTTGACCGAGGAAATAGCCACCGAGACGGCGATGGTGACGGCGAACTGCTCGAACATGCGGCCCGTCAGGCCCGGCGCGAAGGCGGTCGGCACGAAGACGGCAAGCAGCACCAGCGTGGTGGCGATGACCGGCGCGGTCACTTCCTGCATGGCCACACGCGTGGCCGAACGGGAATCGAGCCCGTCGGCCATGTGGCGCTGGACGTTCTCGACCACGACGATGGCATCGTCCACCACGACGCCGATCGCCAGGATCAGGCCGAACAGGCTGATCGTGTTGATGGTGAAGCCGAGCGCCAGAAGCACGGCGAAGGTGCCGATCAGCGAGACCGGGATGGCGATCGCCGGCACCAATGTCGAGCGCCAGTCCTGCAGGAACAGGAAGACGACGAGAATCACCAGTACCAGCGCCTGGAACAGCGTGATGACGACCTCGCGCATCGACGTCTTGACGTAGAGCGTGGTGTCGTAGGTCACGTCGTAGGCGAGATCCTCGGGGAACCTCTGCGACAGCGTGTCCATCGCCGCGCGGATGCCGTCGGCGACGTCGAGGGCGTTGGCGTCGGGAAGCTGATAGACGGCGAGCAGCGCGGCGGGCTTGGCATCGAGGCGGCCGAACCAGCCGTAGGACGCGGAGCCGAGCTCGACGCGGGCGACGTCGGCGAGCTTGATCGTCGAGCCGTCGGGCCGGGCGCGGATGATCAAGTTGGAAAACTCGGATACGTCGGTGAGGCGGCCCTTGGCCTGTAGCGGATATTGGAACTGCTGGCCGGCCGGCACCGGCTCCTGGCCGATGGCGCCTGCGGAAACCTGGACGTTCTGGTCTCGGATCGCCGCGATCACGTCGGAGGGCGTGAGCTGCAGGCTGGTCAGCCGGTCCGGATTGAGCCAGATGCGCATGCCGTAGTCGCGCGCACCGAGGATGTCGACCTTGGCGACGCCGGGCACGCGAGCGAGCCGGTCGCGGATGTTGATGGAGGTGTAGTTCGACAGGAACAGGTCGTCATAGGTGTCGTTCGGCGAGGTGACGGAAACGACCATCAGCATGTTGGTCGACTGCTTCTTCACCGAGACGCCCTGCCGGTTCACCTCCTCGGGCAGTTTCGGGGTCGCCAGCGACACCCGGTTCTGCACGTTGATCTGGGCGAGATCGCCGTCGGTGCCGACCTCGAAGGTCACGGCCAGCGAATAGGACCCGTCGTTGGCGCTCTTCGACGACATGTAGATCATGCCCTCGACGCCGTTGACCTCGGCCTCGATGACCGCGGCCACCGTCTCCTCCACCACCTGGGCGGTGGCGCCAGGATAGGTGGCGGTCACCTGCACCTGCGGCGGGGTCAGTTCCGGATACTCGGCGACGGGCAGCACGGCCATCGACAGAAGGCCGGCCAGCACGATAACGATGGCGATGACGAAGGCGAACTTCGGCCGGTCGATGAAGAAGGCGCTGAGCATCTACTGGCTCGCCTCGCCTTGCGGGACGGCGGTGACGGTGGCGCCGGGGCGGACCTTCTGGATGCCCTCGACGATGATCTGCTCGCCGACCTCCAGGCCGCTGGCGACCACGGCCTCGGTCTTCAGGCGCTCGCCGAGGGTGACCGGCCGCTGCTCCACCTTGCTGTCGGCGTCGACGACGAGGACGAAATAGCCGGCCTGGTTCTGCTGGATCGCGGCCTGCGGCACGACGATCTCCTGCGTCGGTTCCGAGCTCACCAGGACGACGGTGACGAACTGGCCCGGCAGCAGCACGCCGTCGGGATTGTCGAAGACGGCGCGAAAGGGAATCGTGCCGGTCGCCGCGTCGACCTCGGTTCCGAAGAAGTCGATCTTGCCATCGTGATCGAAGACCGTGCCGTCGACGAGGCGGATCTGCGGCTTGTAGGCCGTGGTGTTGCCCGCCTGATAGGCCTTCAGATACTCGAGATAGTCGCGTTCGGTCACCGAGAAGGTGACGTAGACCGGATCGGTGGCGACCACGGTCGCCAGAACGCCGGAATCGGGGCCGACGAGATTGCCGGTGTCGACACTCGAGCGGCTGATGCGGCCCGATATCGGGGTGGCGATCCGGGTGTATCCGAGATTGAGGTTGGCCTGCTCCAGCTCGGCCTTGGCGGCGGCGAGATCGGCGCGGGCGCGCCCCGCGGCAGCGCGGGCCTCGTCGAGCGATGCCTCGCTGGCCGTGCCGGTGGTCGCCAGCCTCTCGTAGCGGGCAAGCTGAGCCTCGGCCTGCTCGATGGTGGCCTCGACGCCCTTGACCCGCGCCTCGGCCGCGTCGCGCGCCGCATCGTATTCCGACGGGTCGATGACATAGAGCACGTCGCCCTCGGCGACGCGATGGCCTTCCTCGAAGGTCCTTTCGGTAAGGAAGCCGCGGACGCGCGCCCTGAGATCGACCGTATGGAAGGCCCCGGTCTGGCCGATGAACTCGGCGGACGACGACACGGCCTTCGTCGTCACCGGCACCACCACCACCGCGGGCGGAGGCGCGTCGCCTTGCTGTGCGGCGGCCGGCGCGACGAGCCCCAGGACTGAGGCACCCAGCGCCGCCAGGGCGATCAATCCGCGACGCCGAGCACACGCACCCGACCGGCTGCCGATATACAATGGCGCCTCCCACCAAGATTTCGATTTCGGCTAAGTTTCGTCTCTTATGCGAGTCGGGTCCAGCAAAAAGGGCCCTATCCGCCCGTCACGGGCGATGCCAGCAGCCACAGGCCGAACAGCGTGTAGGCGACCATCACGAGCGCCAGCGGGGCCTGGCTGATGACGGCGGCGCGATAGTCCGCGATCGCCCGGCAGGCGAGTTCGTGCGCCAGCAGGATCCCGAGCACATGGCCCACGACGATGCCGGCGGTCTGGGCATTCCAGATGACGCGCACGCCGTCATGGGTGTTCAGAAAGGACGTGGTGACCATGGACTCGTCGTAGCCGAGCAGGTTCATGCCCGCGTCGAACGGATCGGACGCGGCGGCCAGGGCATATTGCAGATCGATCAGCACCGCCGTCAGGTAGTGCGAGAAATGAAAGCCGAGCGCGATCGGCATGATCGAGAAAACCAGCGTGCCGAAGAGCGCGACGAGCGAGCCGGGCCGCCCGGCGAGCAACCAGCCAAGCGCCGTGGCAGTCATATAGACCGAGACGAGAACGACCCAGGACAGCAGCAAGCCGTAGGTGTTGATCCACACCACCGCCGAGCGGCCGGGGAATTCCAGCGGGTTGATGCCGTTGATGCCAAGCCACCAGAAGGTCTCCGACAGACCGTCGAAGGACTCCAGCGTCAGCGTCAGCAGCAGGAAGACGACGCCGCTCAGGGGCAGCGGCTCGCGGCCGAGCAGGGCCGCGCCGGGCATCGCCAGCGACAGCCGCATCCGCCCCTCATCGGCGGGCTCCCCCTCGGCGGGTTCCCAGACGAGCGGCGACAGGCGGGCGATGAAGCGGAAGAACACCGAGAACGGCTCCGCGCGGCCGAACCAGGCCTCGTCCCCGAACAGCAGCGCAGCGAGGAAGTTGACGAACCAGTAGAGCGAGACCGCCGTGGCGAGGCGTTCGGGGTCGGCCGGGGCTATGTTGACCTTCTCGAACCAGGCGAAGGCGAGGAACTGGACGATCGCCAGCGCGTAGCCGAGCCGCGGCGGAAGCGCGAACGGGTGTCCGGCTGTGCGTCCGGCGCCGCGCCCGCCGAACAAGCGCCGCACGAGGTGCAACGGGCCGCTCCACGGGTTGAGGTAGACCCACAGGTTGCCGACGATCGCGGTCAGAATCGTGAAGACGATCCACCAAAGCGTCCAGATCGCCAGCGGCAACGGGTTTTCGAGGGGGTCGCGGGTACCAAAGAACCCGGCGAACACCAGAACGACCAGAAAGACGAAGGCGAGAAGGCTGGTGGCGACCGGGCTCGGCGGCCGGAGTGCCAGCAGCGTGAGCCGCGCATCGGCCAGCCGGTCGGAAATGCCCTTGGGGATGAAAGCGAGCAACAGGAACGTCGCCGCGACCGCGATCGCGCCGGCGGTCATGTAATAGCCGGTCGGCAGCAACAGGACGAAGGCACGCTCGCTGGTATGCGCGAAGGCCGGCGCGGCCGGACCGATCACACCCAGGATGGCCAGGACCGTCCCCGCCGCTCGTCCCATCCGCACGGTCTTCCCCCCGCTCGCTCTATCGTCTTTCAACGCTATCATTCGCACGCGAACCGTCGCAATCGGTTGCGCGTCGATGCGACGATACGGCGGCGCGCGGCATGCGTTTGATATCCACGGGCGCGACTTCTATCGTTCGCGTCGACATACGTAGCGGGCACACGCAAATGCGGAGAGTTCCATGACTGAAGTCACCGACGACCGCGTCCTCATCGTTATCGACGTCCAGAACGATTTCTGCCCCGGCGGAGCGCTGGCCGTGGGCGAAGGTCACGAGGTGGTCCCGGCGATCAACGAGCTGATCCGGCGCTTCGAGCATGTGGTGCTGACCCAGGACTGGCATCCGGAAGGCCACTCCAGCTTCGCCTCCTTCCACGAGGGCAAGGAACCGTTCCACACGGCCGAGATGCACTACGGCGAGCAGACGCTGTGGCCCGACCACTGCGTGCAGGGCACGGCCGGGGCCGACTTCCACCCCGAGCTTGCCTGGGACAAGGCGCAGCTCATCATCCGCAAGGGCTTCCGGCCGGGCGTCGACAGCTACTCGGCGTTCTTCGAGAACGACCGCACGACGCCGACGGGTCTCAACGGCTACCTGCGCGAGCGCGGCCTGACGAAACTCGTCCTCACCGGTCTGGCGACGGACTTCTGCGTCGCCTATTCCGCCCTCGACGCCGCCAGGCTCGGGTTCGACACGACCGTGGTGATGGATGCCTGCCGGGCGATCGACCTGGACGGGTCGCTGGCCGCGGCGGAAGCGCAGATGCGCGAGGCGGGCGTGGTGCTGACAGAGTTCGAGGCGCTGCCGGCTTAAGGCGGCGCGGCCGGCCTGCGACAAGCGGCCCCTAGCGCCCGACACCGACATATTTGTGCACCAGCGACAGATCGCCGTGCAGGGCCTCGACGGCGACGGTGTCGCGGGTGCAGCCGTTCTCGATGAAGGCGACCCGGTCGGCGACCGGCAGAACGGCGTCGACGCGCTGCTCGACCAGGACGATGGCGACGCCCTGTCTGCGCAGCCGGGACACGGAGTCCCGGATCGCGGCGATCATCGAGGGCATCAGCCCCTCGGTCGGCTCGTCGAGCAACAGAACCCTGGGCTCCAGGCACAGCGCGCGGGCCATCGCCAGCATCTGTTGCTCGCCACCGCTCAGGGTTCCCGAGCGCTGCTTCAACCGCTCGCGCAGGACCGGGAACAGGTCGAGCACGCGGTCGCGCGTGTCGCGGCCCTTGTCGCGGGCCATCAGGCCGATCTCCAGGTTCTCGGCGACACTGAGCTCGGCGAACAGGCGGCGGCCCTGCGGCACATAGGCGATGCCCTGCTTCGGCACCCTGTACGCCGGCAGTTCGGTCAACTCGACGCCGTCGAGCGCGATCGATCCGGATCGCGGCTTCACCAGCCCCATGATCGCCTTCAGCGCCGTGGTCTTGCCGGCGCCGTTGCGGCCGAGCATGCAGAGCACCTCGCCGGCGTCGACGCTCAGCGAGAGGTCGCGCAGGATGTGGACGTCGCCGTACCAGGCATTGATGTCCTTCACCTCGAGCATCGCCGGCCTCACGTCCCCAGATAGGCGCGCTGGACGGCTTCGTCGGCGCGGACCTCGTCCGGCGTGCCCTCCGACAGGATGGTGCCGTTGTTCATGACGGTGATGCGGCTCGCCAGGTCCATGACGACGTCCATGTTGTGCTCGATCAGGAGCACGGTCGCGTCCTTCGCAATCTCGCGGACGAGATCGCAGAAGCCGGCGATCTCGGCATCGGACAGGCCTTGCGTCGGCTCGTCGAGGATCAGGAGCTTCGGGCTGAGCGCCAGCCCCATCGCCACTTCGAGCAGCCGCTGGTGGCCGTAGGAGAGCGCCGAGGCCCTGGTGTCGTGGCGTTCGGTCAGGCCGACGCGATCGAGCGCGTCGGCGACGCGCGCGGCCATCTCGCGCTCGTCGAGCCAGAGGCCGGAGCCTCCCGTCCGCTGCATGCTGTTCTGGACGGCGAGCGCGACATTGTCGAAGACGGTCAGGTTGCCGAAGATCGAGGTGATCTGGAACGTGTAGGCGATGCCGAGGCCGACCCGCCTGAACGCCGGCAGGGCGGAGATGTCGCGCCCCTCGAAGGCGATGCGGCCCGCCGTCGGCAGGACGCGGCCGCAGATCAGGCTGACGAAGGTGGTCTTGCCGGCGCCGTTCGGGCCGATGATCGCGCGGATCTCGCCGGCGTCGAGGCTGAAGCTGACGCCGTCGACGGCGCGCAGGCCATCGAAATAGCGGCACAGCCCCTCCGTGCGAAGCAGCGTCACGGCAGCCATGGCAGCCTCTTTTCGCGCAGGGTGCCGAGCAGGCCCTTGGGGAACCAGACGACCAGGCCGAGCAGGGCGACGCCGACCACCAGCATATAGGCGGAGGTGTAGCCGCTGGCGAAATCGACCAGGTAGAACATCAGCAGCGTGCCGACGAGCGGGCCGAGCACGGTGCCGACGCCGCCGAGCAGGACCCATAGAAGCGGCAGGATCGAATACTGGATCGAGGCGAAGGTGGCGCCGACATAGGCGAACATCAGGCCGTAGGCGGCACCGGCCGTCGCGGCGAAGGTGCCGGAGACCACGAGCGCGAACAGCTTGGCGCGGAACGTGTCGTAGCCGAGCATACGGGCGCGCTCCTCGTTCTCGCGGATGGCGACGAGAACGCGGCCCATCGGCGAGCGCACAAGCGCCAGGCTCAGCAGCACGGCGACCGCGAGCAGCCCGAGCGCCAGGTTGTAGCGCACCGTCGCGCTGGTCAGGTCCAGGGTCAGGCCGAACAGGTGAGCGGTGCGGATATCGCCGGTCAGCACGATGCCCTCGTCGCCGCGGGTGAACGCGCCGAAATAGAGCACGATCAGGTAGCCGGCCTGGGCGAACATCATGGTGACGATCATGAAGGCGACACCGGTAGTGCGCAGCGCGATCAGGCCGATCCCGGCCGAGAGGACGAGGCCCGAGACGATGCCGGCGACGAAGGCCGCCGGGACGCCAAAGGACAGGTAGGTCGCCGTCAGCCCGGCGCCGTAGAGGCCGGCGGCGAAGAACATGGCGTGGCCGAGACTCAGCAGGCCGGTGTAGCCGAACAGGATGTTGTAGCCGACCGCGTAGACCGCGAGCACCATGACGCGGGCAAGGCTCAGGTGCTGATAGTCGCCGACCACGAACTGGACGAGGAACAGCGCCGCGATCACGGCGAGGTGCAGCAGCACCGCGCGGTCGCCAACGCGCGACCGCGACATCGTGCGCGCCTCCAGGCCCGCGCTCATCGCGACGTCCTCCCGAACAGTCCCTGCGGCCGAACGACGAGAACGAGGGCGACGAGCAGGGTGGCGAGGATCTTGGCCAGCGTCGGCGAGAAGAACACCGAGATGATGCCGTCGCTGAGGCCGATGATGATCGCGGCGACCACCGTGCCGAGGATCGAGCCCAGCCCGCCGATGATGACGACGATGAACGACAGCAGCAGCGGATCGCCGCCCATCAGGTAGTGCGCCTGCTGGATCGGCACGATCAGCACGGCGGCGGTGGCGGCCAGCATGGCGCCGATGGCGAAGACCACCGCGTAGACCCTGTCGACGGGAATGCCGAAGGCCTGCGCGGTCTCGCGGTCGTACTGGGTGGCGCGCATGACGAGGCCGAGGCGGGTCTTCGTCAGCACGAACCAGGTGGCGATGAGCAGCGCGGCGGAGGCACCGACGACGACGAGCTTGTAGCCGGAATAGCCGAACCAGGGGAACAGGACCCGGAAATGGATAGGCGCCTCGACCGGCCGCGCATCGGCGCCGTAGAAGGTCAGCGCGAGCTGCTGGATGATGTAGAGGATGCCGATGGTGGCGACGATGGTCGCCTCCGGATCGTAGTCGATGCGCCTCAGCACCGTGCGCTCGCACACGAGCGCGACGGCGCCGACGATGAGCGGGCTGAGGACCAGCGCGGCGAGAAAGCCGACCGCCGGGTGACCGGCAACCATGCTGGCGATCCACCAGGCCAGCACCGCGCCGAGCATGAAGAACTCGCCGTGCGCGACGTTGACGATGCGCATGACGCCGAACACCAGCGACAGGCCGAGCGCGGTGAGCGCCAGCACCGCGGCGGTGACGGTTCCCTCCAGAACGGCGAGAAACAGGTAGGGTCCGAAATCCAAGGGCGGTCTCTTTCAGACTGGAAACGCGCGATCATGGCCGTATCGCGACGGACGACTGACGTCTCTCCGCTCATTCCCGCGAAGGCGGGACTCTAGGGCCACTTGCTCCGCGCTTGCCGCTTCCGGATTCCCGCCTTCGCGGGAATGAGTGGGAGACGGAGAGGCCGGAAATTCCGGCCCCTCCGGTGCAAAGAGGATCCCGTCCTACAACGGCATCTTGGTGTAGTCGGTGTCGTTCTCGTACATGCCGTCCTCGATCGAGGTGCGGTGCACGACGTCGAGCCTGGCGTTGGCCACCTGCGAGATGTTCTGGTGCCCGAATACCTGGTGCATCTTGCCGTTGAACACCTTGTCGCCCTGCGGGTGCTGATTGCTCCACGGGATATCGGTGATCGCCTCGGTCGCCTCGACCAGCGCGGCCTTGTCCTTCGGCCCCTTGTAGCCCGATGCCTCAACCGCCTGCTTGATGGTGTAGAGCGTCTCCCAGCAGCCGAACATGTGCGAGTAGGTCGAGATGTCCTTGGGATCGTTGACCGACGCACCATCGTCGTTGACGCCGACCGCCTGGCGATAGTGCTTGTCGTACGGCGTCTGGTCGGGCTGTGCATAGCGCGGGTAGCCTTCCCAGAAGTAGGTGCCTTCCAGGAATTCGAGACCCGGGCTCGCCAGCGGCACGGCCTCGAGCGAGTCGATGAAGCCGAAGAGCTCCGGACGGTTCGAGCCGAAGTGTTCGCCGAGCTCCTTGACGAAGGTGAGCACGCCCGGACCGACCATGACGTGATAGAGCACCTCGGTGGAGGACGGGATCTTCGGGAAGTACTTGGTGTAGGACGTCTCCGTCGGCGGGATCGGGATAAGCTCGACGATCTCGCCGCCCTGCTTCTTCATCGCCTCGGAGAAATAGTCGCGGTGATCGTGGCCGAACGCGTAGTCCGGGTAGATCATCGTCACCTTCTTGCCGAGGTTGCCGGCGACCCACGGGGCCATCGACATCACCTGCGAGCGCACGTCGGTGATACCGGGCTGGAAGGTGTAGCGGTTCAGGGCGCCCGAGGCGACGTGGTAGCCCTCGGAGACGACGTAATAGGGAAGCTTCAGCTCGCCGGCGCGCGGGGCCGAGCCCATGACGACGTGCGAGAACAGGGTGCCGAAGGCGATATCGACGCCGTGCTGGGTCGCGAACTTCTCGACCATCTCGGCGCCGCGCTTGGGATCGGTGCCGTCATCCTCTGCGACGATCTCGATCTGCCGGCCGGCGATGCCGCCATTGGCGTTGATCTCGGCGACGCAGGCGTTGACGACGCGCTCGTACCAGCGCCCGTAGGCGGCGCCGATGCCGGTGCGGTGGACCTGGAATCCGAGCTTCAGGGGTTCGGAGGTCTGCGCCTGGACGTACCGCACGGCGCCCGGCGCGACCTGCGCGGCGGCGGCCGCGGCGCCGGTCGCCGCGAAGCCCTTGAGGGCCGAGCGACGGGTGATGCCGCTGGACGGGGGGGTCGTATTCTTCTTCGAATCACTCATGGTGCCATTCCCTCTGTTTTGGCCGATCCACCGGCTCTTTCCTGTCCGGATCGGATCGGTCCCGTGCGGAACCATTCGAATACGAGCAGATTATCACTTTTTTCGGAAGCCGCTCTCTCCCTGCCTCTCTCGTGGTCCGGTCCGGCCGGCGCATCGCTCCTCCTCAGCGCTGACCGTCCCATTTCGAAATTTCCGATGCCTGGAGGCCGCCGACGCGGGCATGCGGGCGACCGCCGGTCGCCATGACCAGCACGAACATCATCTCGTCGGGACGCGGGGCGTCGGCGACCGTCACGGTGATGGCGTCGAAATGGCTGCGTACGTAGCAGGCGTCCTTGTGGTGGATCGGGATGTCGATCCCCGCGCCCATGGCGCCGAGCTTCGCGGTGGACGGGACGATCGCGAGAGCCTGGCCGAGCAGTTCGCGCATCGCGTAGCCGCCGGGCACGTGCCACAGCGCCCCGTGCTCGATCTCGCCGTCGACACCGACGAGCGCCCCCTTGCCATAGGCCTCGACCCTGCCGACGTCGCCACCGATCGCGGCGACCAATCGCCTGGAACACTCGAGGCCCATCGGCTTCAGGTCATCCATAAAGCGTTCGATGTCGGGTTCGTATCGGCCGGCAAAGGGGTTGGCGATGACGCAGGCAATCCATCCCCTGCGCAGCGGATCGGCGAGCGGCGGGCCTCCGTCGTGCCAGATGTCCTCGACCCCGGTGACGATCTTGCGGACGTCGACGCTCATGCGGCTCTCCCCTGAATTGCTCTTAGATGGCCCTCGTTCAACGCGATTGCCTCGCCGCGCAGCATCAGCGCCGCGTCGACGATCAGGCCTCGGGTCCGATAGTCGCGCGCACGGGCAAGTCCGCTTTCGAGCGCGGCACGGATCGCCGCGCGCGGTAGATCGCCGACCGCGACCGTGACCAGCCGGTCGCCGAGATCGCTGTCGGGATCGAGTTCGCAGGCCGGCAGGCGTTGAACCGCCGGATGATCCAGATCGACGGCATTGGCGATCAGCGTCGCGGCGACATCGGCGCCGGCCGCGTCCCGGGCGAGCACAGTGACGGAATCGGCGATGCCCAGCGAACGCGAACGGCCGTGGGCGCCGGAGGTGGCGATACCGCCGACGCCATCGCCGGCGCCGATCCGCACGACGCCGTTCACGCCCGGCAGGATGCCGCGCCCGAAGTCGCCGGCGACGCCGACGTCGAGCGTCGTGGCGCCATCGGTGCCGGGCGCGCAATGAACGGCGATGTCACCGCCGTCATTGACGAAGGCGCGGGTCAGCGGCGCCGCACCCAGCATCGTCGCCAGCAGCTCGTCGGCGACGGAGCCGGCGACGGCGGCCATCGGCGTGACGAAGGTCCCTGCGTACGGCGCACATGCCACCTGCATGCGCCGGCCGACCGGACTCGCAGGCGTCGGCCCGTCACCGAGCGGCGCGCGCAGAACCGGCAACTCGCCGCAGAGTTCGGGAAGGATCTCGGGAAAGCGCGCCGCCACCGCGCGATAGGCCGCGCCGATGTCGTCCGGCGCGCCCCAGGCCCGCAGGACCACATCGATCGGCCCGTGCGAAAGATGCAACCGACCGCCCGCCAGATTTTGGATTCGAGCGGTGTCGGCCAGCATGGTCAGCTCCCTATCCGGCTCAACAGGTCGAGGAGCTTCCTGGATTCCTCCTCGGTGAGGGGGGCCAGCGTCTCGCGCGAGACCTCGGCGGCCACCGCCTTCATCCGATCGATCGCCTCGCGGCCGGTTTCGGTCAGTTCCAACATGACGAGGCGGGCATCGTTCGGGTCCGTCGACTGGACGACATAGCCCTGCTTGAGCAGGCGACTGACGACGCCCCAGATCGTCGCCGGGTCCATCGCCGTCAGCCGGCCGAGCTCGTTCTGGGAAACGCGGCCGACATCGTCGAGCTTGGCGAGCGCGGCGAACTGGGTCGGCGTCACCTTGAACTCGCCCATGACGGAATTGAAGATCTGGGTGGCGCGCTGGTGCGCGCGGCGCAGTACGTAGCCGATCTGCGGCTCGAGCCTGTAGCCTGCCGGGTCGTGACGGCTACGCTGTGCGGCGGTCTCGTTGGCGGCGGCCATCACCCGGCTCCTCCGGTCCCGGTTCCCCCGGTTTTTTTACCACCCGTTTTTGTGCCCCCCGACTTCGTTCCGGCGCCTTGCTGGAACGGCCACGGGTTGCCGCCGTGCCAGGCCTCGACACGCGCCTCCGGCGCGACGGCGCGCAGGATGTCGTCGATGGAGACGGCATCGGACGCGTGGCCGCCGAGGATCTCGTAGAGCGCGGCGGGCAGCGTGAACTCGATCGGCGCGACGATCGCCGGCGTCGGCACGTAGCCGAACGAGCCCTTCGGCATGTGCGTCACGTCGGCCATGACAGTGATGCCGCCGCCGGGCCACAGATAGACCGGCGCGCCGCCCATGGTGACGCGCGTCTCGCCGGCGGCCACCGAGCGGGTCAGCAGCACCGGGTTCTCGGTCACGCCGGCGCGCAGCGATCCACCGGCACCGGCCATGAACACGACGGAGCACAGCGACGGCTCGCAGTTCTCGCCGATCCGGTCGACGACGGCGCGCACCGCGGACGGCATCTCGGCGGGCACCGGAACGAGGTTTTCGTCGAGCACGCAGTAGAGCGCGTCCTCGCCGGTGGTCGAGGTCATCAGCAGGCGCAGACCGGGCCAGGCCGTTGCCGGATCGATCTTCGCTATGATCTCGAGCGGCTCGGTGATGTCGGTGCCGCCCCAGCCGAGTCCGGGCTGGGCGACCTGGAAATAACGGCCGGGCGTCGAGCGGCGGCCACGCACACGGATACCGGAGGCGGGCATCTGCAGCACCTTGCCGGCCTGATGTTCGGTGAGGACGCCGGTGATGTGGTCGTCGACGACGATCACCTCGTCGACATGGCCGAGCCATTGCCTGGCGAAGATGCCGACGGCGGCGGAGCCGCAGCCGACGCGCATGCGCTCTTCCGGATGACCATCAACGATCGGAGCATGCCCGGCCTGGACTACGACCTCGTGGCCGCCGTCGATCGACAGCGTCACCGGATCGCCGGCGCACAGATCCATCAGCGCGCGGCAGGTGACGTTGCCTTCCTTCTTGGACCCGCCAGTGAGATGGCGGACGCCGCCGATGGACAGCATCTGCGAGCCGTATTCGGCCGTCGTCACGTGGCCGATCTGCTCGCCGTTCGCGCGCACCGGGGCCGTCTCCGGGCCGAGGTGGCGGTCGGTGTCGATCTTCACCTTGACGCCGCAGTAGCTGAAGATGCCCTCGGTGACGACGGTGACCGTGTCGACGCCGTCATGCTCCGCGGCGACGATGAAGGGCGCCGGCTTGTAGTCGGGATAGGTGGTGCCGGAGCCGACACCGGTGACGAAGGTGCGCTCGGGGTCGAGCAGCTTGCCGTCCCAACCGGCGTCGGCGAAGGGCACGAGATTGCCGCCCGCCTCGACGGCCTTCTCCAGCAGCAGCACCGGATCGACGCGGACGAGGTGGCCGTCTTCGTTGGCGTAGCGGTCGCAGGCGCCGGCGCGCCCCGGCTTGATGCGGCACAGCACCGGGCAGGCGTCGCAGCGGATGACGCCGCCCTCCTCCGCGGCACCGAACTGCTTCGAGCGGGCCTCGGCGGACAACCGGTCGGTCGCGGGGCTTTTGTCGATCGTCGTCACGCGGCGCCCTCCTTCTCGCGCAGCGCTTGCCACAGGCGGTGCGGCAGCACCGGCACCCGGCGGATCGTGACACCCGTGGCGTGGCGGATCGCGCCGAGGATCGCCGGCGGCGTGGCGATCAGCGCGGGCTCGCCGACGCCCTTCGCGCCGTAGGGCCCGGTCGGCTCGGCGTCCTCGATCAGGTAGGTCTTGATCGGCGGAATGTCGCCGACCGTCGGGATCAGGTAGTCGTGCAGGTTCTCGGTGCGGCCGGGAATGTATTCCTCCATCAGGGCTAGGCCGAGCCCCTGGGCGATGCCGCCGTGGATCTGCCCCTCGGTCAGCGTCGGGTTGATGGCGCGGCCGACGTCATGGGCGGCGACGATTTCGATCACCGTCACCGTTCCCAGGCGTAGGTCGACCTCGACCTCGGCCATCTGCGCGGCGAAACCGTAGGTGCCGTACGGGCTACCCTGCCCGTTCTCGTCGAGCGGGGTCGCCGGCGGGTCCCAGGTCCCCAGGCCTTCGAGCACGGTGCCCTCGGTATCGGCGTCGAGGGCGGAGAGGTCGATGACGTGCGACGCCTGTCCGTCGGCAATGGTGACCCTGTCGCCACGAAGGCTAAGCACCGCGTCGTCGCCAGCATTGACGAGCTTGAGGATCCTGGCGCGCAGATCCTCGCCGGCAAGGCGCGCGGCATTGCCGGAAACGTAGGTCTGCCGGGACGCCGACGTCTTGCCGGCGTCGTGGGTGAGATCGGTGTCGCCGACCACCATGTCGAAACAGCCGGTCGGAAGGCCGAGCCCGTCGGCGGCCATCTGCAGCAGCACCGTCGAAGAGCCCTGGCCGATGTCGACGGCGCCGTTGAAGAAGGTCAGCCGCCCATCGCGACCCAGCGTGATGCGCATCGTCGACGGGTTCGCGACGGAGGTGTTGCCGCAGCCATACCACATGCAGCCGATGCCGACGCCGCGGCGCCTGCGACCGTCGCCGCCGGCGTTGAACTCGGCGACGCGCGTCAGCGCCGCGTCCCAGTCCGGCTTAAGGGCGTCCAGGCATTCGGGCAGGCCGGCGGACGCATGCAGCGTCTGGCCGGACGGTGTCGTGTCGCCGTTGCCGATGGCATTGATGCGTCGGATCTGCCAGCGGTCGATGCCAAGCGTCTCGGCCAGATCGTCGATCAGGGTCTCGTGGGCGATCGCCGCCTGCGGGATGCCGAAGCCGCGGAAGGCGCCGGAGGGCGTCTCGTTGGTGTAGATCGCGCGGGCGTTGTTCAGGACGTTGGGCACCGTGTAGGGGCCGGTGCCGTGGACCGGCACGCGGCCGGCGACCGTCGGGCCCCAGGACGCGTAGGCGCCGGTGTTGAAGTCGCCTTCGAGTTCGTAGGTCAGCAAGCGGCCGTCGCCGTCGGCGGAGGCGCGCGCCCAAAGGCTGGAGGGATGGCGCTTCGGCGTCGAGGCCATCGACTCGGTGCGGGTATAGACGACGCGAACCGGCCTGCCGGTCACCCGCGCGGCGACCGCCAGCAGCGGCTGCACCGAGACATCGAGCTTGCCGCCGAAACCGCCGCCGCAGGCGGTCGGCCTGATGCGGACCTTCGCGGCGTCGACGCCGAGGACGCGGGCCGTCTCCTCCAGGTCCATGTAGGGGGCCTGCGTGCAGACGGTGACTTCCACGCGGTCGCCGACGGCGACGGCGAAGCCGGCTTCCGGCTCGATATAGGCGTGCTCGACAAAGGCCGTCTCGAAACGGCCCTCGGCGACGGCCGCCGCGGCCGGTCGCGCCGCATCGACATCGCCGCACCTGAGCCTGCCGGCGGCGAGCTCGTTGTCGGGCCTGTCGGCGTGCACCGCGGCGGCGCCGGCGGCGCGCGCCTGCTCGACGCCGACGATCGGCGTTTCCACCGACCACGCGATCGGCAGGTCCGCGTCGCTCAGGGAGTCGACGGCGTCCCTGGTGCCGACCAGCGCCAGGACCGCCTCGCCGCGGAAGCGGACACGGCCCTCGGCGAAGACCGGCTGGTCACGGGTGTGCGGGAAGATGCCGAAGCGGTTATCGCCGGGCACATCCTTGTGGGTCAGGATCGCTTCGAGGCCCGGCGTCGCGGCGACGACCGCATCGAGATCGCCGATCGTGAAGGTCGCCCGTGCGTGCGGCGAGCGGACGACGCGCATCCACAAGGCGTCGGCTGGCGCTTCATCAGCGCCGAACCGGTCGGTGCCGGCAACCTTGGCCCAGCCATCGACGCGGGCGATGCGGGCACCGACGGCGTTTCCGCCCGCGGCCGTCGGCGTCTCGAGAACCCGGCCTTCGGCGACGTCCATGATCGCATCGACGATCTTCAGGTACCCGGTGCAGCGGCAGAGCACGCCGCCGAGCGCGTCCTCGACCTCGGCGCGCGCGGTACCGGGGTTGCGGGCGAGATGATCGGTCGCCGCCATCAGCATGCCCGGGGTGCAGATCCCGCACTGGGCGGCGCCGTGCACCAGGAACGCCTTGCGCAGCTTGTCGGTGAGACCGTCCGGTCCGGGGCCTTCGACCGTCTCGATAACCGCGCCTTCGGCCTGCCCGGTCGCGACGAGGCAGGCGCAGACCTGCTCGCCGTCCAGACGAACGGTGCAGGCACCGCAATCGCCGGCGTCGCAGCCGATCTTCGTGCCCGTCAGACCCAGCCTGTCGCGCAGCGTGCTGGCCAGGCTCGCGAACGGATCGGCGGACACGGTCACGGCGTCGCCGTTGACGCTGAAGCGGATCGCTGTCGTTGCCGTCTGCGCCTTGTCGAGCATCATGCCGCACTCCGCCGGCCGGTGCCGGTCACTTGCCACAGGGCGTCACGAACCGCATCGATGGCGGCGGCCGCGCGAAACGCCGCGGAACCTCGCACATCGTCGATGGGCGCCAGTCCCGTAACCAGGTCCGCCGAAACGAGATCGGGCGCGGCGACGAGCGGCCGGCCGACGAGAGCCGTCTCCAACGCCGCCAGCCGTTGCGCGACCGCCGAGCAGGCGCCGACCGCGACGCGGGCGTGGGTGACGATGCCGTCCTCGTCGGCGGCGAGGACTGCGGCGACCATGACGATCGAGATGACGAGATAGCGCCGGGCGCCGAGCTTGACGAAGGCGCCGCGGGCGCCCGCCGGGGGATGCGGCACGATTATCGCCGTGACGATCTCGTCGGACCCGCAGACCGTGTGCCGGTAGCCGTCGATGAACTCGGCCATCGGCACGGTGCGGCGGCCGCGCGGCGAAGCGATCTCGATCCCGGCGTCGAGGCTGAGCAGGCAGGGGATGCCGTCGCCGGCGGGAGAGGCGGTGCAGATGTTGCCGACCAGCGTGCCGCGGTTCTGCACCTGCGCGCCGCCGACATCGCGGGAAGCCGCCCGATACCCGGCGAAGGCGTCGGGCAGATCGGCGCCACGCAACCGGGACCAGGTCGCAAGCGCGCCGAAACGCAGGCCATCGGCGGTCTGTTCCAATCCCCTCAGCTCTTCGATCGCGGAAATGTCGAGGATATCGTCGCGCCGCATATCGCCCCAGGCGACACGGTTCGCGCGCGCAGGATAGACATCGGTGCCGCCGGCCAGGATCGTCACCGGCCCGTTCGCGCGGATCTCCAGTGCTTCGTCGAGGGTCACAGGTCGGAAATAGGCCGCCATTCCGCTCTCCCTCACGCCGTCATCCGGGACGCAGGTCCGGCCTGGCCGCGCAGGCGTGCCGTCTCCACGTCGTCGACCGTGCCGTCCGCACGGATCGCCACGCCGAACCGCTGGCGGATCTCGTCGGCCGTATAGTAGCCCATCCGGAAATCGTTGCGGACGGCGGCGATATCGCGCAGGAACGGGTCGCCATAGCCGCCGCCGCCGGGCGTCATCACCTCGACCCGGTCTCCGACCTGCATCGGGATGCCCTGGTCCTTGGACAGATGCTCCGGGATCATCACCGTGCCGTTGCGGTGAACCTTGACGACGTTCGGCCCGCCATCGGCACCGCCGAGCACGCCGGGCGGACCGAAACGGCCGTGGTCCATGACGAATGAGGCGCGTGCGTCGCCGCGCAGCACCTCGACCTCGTAGTGGACGCCGAAGCCGCCGCGATGCAGGCCCGCGCCGCCCGAGCCCTCGCGCAGGGCGAAGCGGTGGAACAGCACCGGGAAATACTGCTCCATGACCTCGACCGGCGGGGTGCGCGAAATGCCGATGGTCGAACAGCCGTTGCTGAGGCCGTCATGGTCGGCGTTGCCGCCATAGCCGCCGCCGGAGATCTGGTACATGACGTAGCCCGAGCCCTTGGCCGGATCGAAGCCGCCGAGCGCGAAGTTGCCGGACGAACCGGCCGGCGCCGCCGTCACCTTGTCCGGAATGGCCTGCACCAGCGCCAGGAACACGGATTCGGCGATGCGCTGGGAGACCTCCGCCGCGCAGCCGGAGACGGGCCGGGGATAGCGCGCGTCGAGGAACGTGCCTTCCGGCCGTTCGATCACCAGCGGCTCGAACGCGCCGGAGTTGAGCGGGATGTCCGGAAAGATGTGTCGGACCGCCAGATAGACCGACGAATAAGTGGTGGCGACGACGGAATTCATCGGCCCCTGGCAGGGCGGCGAGCTATTCGAGAAATCAAAGTGCAGCTTGTCGTCGGCCTTGGTGACGATGAGCGCGATCCTCAAAGGCTCATTGACGACGCCGTCGGAGTCGACGAATGCCTCCGAGGTGTAGGTGCCGTCCGGAATCTCGGCTATGTGCGCGCGCATCAGCGTCGCCGCGCGGTCGCGTATCTCGCCGATCGCCCGGGTGATCGTGTCGAGCCCGTAGCGGTCGATCAGATCGCAGAGCCGGCGCTCGCCGACATAGAGGGCCGCGGCCTGGGCCTTGATGTCGCCGATGCGCTGGTCGGAAACGCGCATGTTGGAACACAGGATCGCGTAGATCTCCCGGTCCATCTCGCCGCGCTTGAACAGCTTGACCGGCGGCAGGCGCAGGCCCTCCTGCTCGACCTCGGTGGCGTGGGCGGAGAAGCCGCCCGGCACCATGCCGCCGACGTCGGGCCAATGGCCGGTGTTCTGCAGCCAGCAGAACAGCTCGCCGTTGTAATAGAAAGGCATGGCGAAGCGCACGTCCATCAGGTGCGTGCCGCCGAGATAGGGATCGTTGACGATGTAGATGTCGCCGGGCTCCGGCGCGCCGGCGTTGCCTTCGCCGATCAGGCGGATCAGCTCGGCGGTCGAATACTGCATGGTGCCGACGAAGACGGGCAGGCCGAGTTCGCCCTGGCTGATCAGCGCGCCGGTGTGGCGGTCGTAGATGCCGGATGAGCGGTCGTCTGCCTCGGCAATCACCGGGGAGAAGGCGGAGCGCGAGAAGGCGAGGTCCATCTCGTTGCAGACCTGCTGCAGCGCCGCCTGGATCACGGCCAGGGTGAGTGGATCGACGCTTTCTGGTGTCCGGCTGGTCACTGGTGTCCGGGTGGTCATGCGGCCTCCCCGACCATGATGCGCAGGTTGCCGACCGTGTCGACGCACGCTGTCGCGCCGGGCTCGATCACGGTCGTGGCATCGATCTGCTGGACGACCGCCGGGCCGGCGAACGCGTCGCCGGGCCGCAGCCGGTCGCGGCCGTAGATGGCGGCCTCGTGCCAGTTGCCGTCGGCGTAGAGCGCGCGCGTGCCGATCCTGGCCTCCCCCTCCGCCGTCCCGGCGAGGGAGGACAGTTCGATGCCGCGCCGCTTGCCGATCACCGAGGTGACGAGATTGACGAGCACGGCCCGAATCTCGGGCAGGCGGACGTTGAAGCGGGCGAAATAGGCGTCCTCGAAAAGCGCCTGCAGCGCCTCGCGGCTCACGTCCGGCGACGGGATCGGCACGCGTATCAGGTGGGTCTGACCACGGAACTGCATGTCGGCGCCATGCAGGACGACCGTCTCGGCGATCTCGTCGCGGCTCGCCGCGTTGACCGCCTGCCCCTGGGCGCGCTGGGCCTCGAGCGTCGCTTTCACCGCGGCCATGTCGAGGGTCGCGAGCGGCTCGTTGACCGTGTTGACCAGGTCCTGCCGGAGATCTGCAACGAGGCAGCCCAGCGCGTTGGTGAGACCCGGCCGCGCCGGCACCAGCACCTCGGGAATGCCGAGTTCGCGGGCGATGGCGACGGCGTGCAGCGGTCCGGCGCCGCCGAAGGCGAACAGCACGAAATCGCGCGGATCGTAGCCGCGCGACAGTGACACCAGCCGGATCGCCCCGGCCATGTGCGTGTTGGCGAGCTTCAGGACGGCGGCGGCGGCTTCCTCGCTCGTGTAGCCGAGCGGCCGCGCCAGCGCCGCGTCGATGCGCGCGCGAACGCCATCGACATCGACGGTGCCCTCCACCGCGGTGAGGCCGGCGGGATCGAGGCGGCCGAGCGCCATGTTGGCGTCGGTGATGGTCGGCTCGGTGCCGCCGCGGCCGTAGGAGATCGGACCCGGCGCGGAGCCGGCGGATTCCGGCCCGACCCTGAGGACGCCCGCCGCGTTGATCGAGGCAATCGATCCGCCGCCGGCGCCGACCGTGCGCACGTCGACCATCGGCACGTGGATCGGCAGGCCGTAGTCGATGGAGAGTTCGGAGGACACTTCCGGCACGCCGCCGTGGATCAACGCGACGTCGGTGGAGGTGCCGCCCATGTCGTAGGTTATCGCGTTCTCAAGCCCCGATTGCCGTAGCGTCGCGGCGGCGGCGATGACACCGGACGCGGGACCGGACATCACGGTCTTGGCGGCGTCGCGGGCGACGAGGCGGGCCGAAACGGTGCCGCCGTTGCCGTTCATCACCAGAAGGTCGTGGGCGAAGCCTTGCGCCTCCAGATCGCCCTGCAGGCGATGGACATAGCGGTCGAGGATCGGTTGGACGGCGGCGTTCACCGTCGCCGTGGTGCCGCGCTCGTATTCGCGGAACTCCGACAGCAGCGCGTGGCCGAGCGTGACGTAATCGTTCGGCCATATCTCGCGGACGATCTCGCCGGCGCGCAGCTCGTGCGCCGGGTTGGCATAGGCATGCAGGAAGTGGATGACGACGCTTTCGCACCCCATCGCCAGCAGCGCGCGGGCCGCCGCGGCGACTCCGGCCTCGTCGAGCGGGCGGACGACCTGGCCGTTCACGTCCATGCGCTCGTCGACCTCGAGGCGCCGGTCGCGCGGAACGAGCGGGCTGAACTTCCCGGTCATGCCATAGGGCCTGGGCCGCGTGCGGCGGCCGAGCTCCAGCGTGTCGCGGAAGCCCGCCGTGGTGATCAGGCCGACCCGGGCGATCTTGCGTTCGAGGATCGCGTTGGTGGTCGCCGTGGTGCCGTGGATCAGGAGATCGATGTCGGCGGGGGCGACGCCGGCCAGCGCGATCGCCGACAGGACCCCCTCGGCCTGGTTGGGCAGGGTGGTCGGCACCTTGGCGATGCGGACCGCCGGTCCGTCCGGACCGTTTTCGTGGATGACGAGATCGGTGAAGGTGCCGCCGACGTCGATGCCGCTCACCCGCCGCTGGCGGGCGCCCGAAACAGCCGACTGGACGGCTTCATCGCTCAAAGCCGTTTCCTCCTCCCCCCGATCGATGCCCCAGTCGATCAGCTTCACTACCTCACCGCAAGCGGCACGGCGTCAGCGTTCGACGAAGGCCTTTTCGATCACGTAGTGCCCCGGCCGCGAGGCCGATCCCTCCGAAAATCCCATATCCTTCATCATCTCGACCATGTCGGCGAGCATCGCCGGACCGCCGCAGATCATCACCCGGTCGGCATCCGGATCGAGCGGCGGCAGGCCGAACGACCCCGAAACCGCGCCGGACCGCAACAGGTCGGTGACCCGACCCTTGCGCTCGTACGGCTCGCGCGTGACGGTCGGATAATAGTGCAGCTTGTCGCCGATGATCTCGGCGAGAATTTCGTCCTTGAGAACGTTGTCGACGATCTGCTCGCCATAGGCGAGGTCTTCGACGAAGCGGCAACCGTGGACGAGGACCACCGCCTCGAAGCGGTCGTAGACCTCCGGATCCTTGATGATCGAGACGAACGGGGCGACGCCCGTGCCGGTGGAGATCAGATAGAGGCGCTTGCCCGGCAACAGGCTGTCCTGGACCAGGGTGCCCGTCGGCTTGTGGCCGACCAGGATCTGGTCGCCTTCCTGGATCTGGGCGAGCCGCGACGTCAGCGGACCGTCGGGCACCTTGATGGAGAAGAACTCGAGCGTGTCCTCGTGGTTCGCGCTCGCCATCGAATAGGCGCGCAGCAGCGGGCGGCCGTCGACGGGCAGGCCGATCATCACGAACTGGCCGTTCTCGAAGCGGAAACCCGGGTCACGGGTCGTGCGAAAGGAAAACAGTCGGTCCGTCCAGTGATGGACGTCGAGGACGCGCTGGGTATCGATCGCGGCCATAGCGAGCACTCCGCAGAGATCGTTCGTATACTTATATTATGCGATATCCATTCGTATGCAAATGATCTCTGTCAATCGGCCCCTTCAATCCGGCAATTCACGGATGCGGACCGCTAATTTCTGCTCAAAGAGAGAATAAAGGCGACGACGTCGCGCTTCTCGTCCTCGAACAGACGGAATGTCGTCATCGGGAAGTGGTCCTCGTGCACCATCCGGGACAGATAGGCCCTGTCGCGGCCGTCGCGATTGGCGATCTGCTCGAAGGTCGGGGCGCGGTCGGGATCGGTGTTCACGCCGTTGACCGAGTGGCAAAGCGAACACCATCTCTCGACGACGAGCCGACCGTTGACGGGATCGCCGGCGGCCGCGGTGGCCGACGCTCCAGGCACCAGCACCAAAAGGACAAGGAGGAAAGGAACAATCAGGCGTCGATTCAGCATGCGCGCGAGCCTAGCAGATCGGCGAAGTGATTGCCTCTGGTATGGGGACGCGGAGAACGCGACCAGTCCAGGCCTCGCGGCATCACCTCCCGAATAAATACTTGATTGGTCAAATTTTAGCCGGCGCGCTCAACCACCGGTAACGCCCACGCGTGTATTTCCGGAGGTGTGGGGCGACTGACCAGGCAGGACGGAGGGCAGAGTGGAGGCTGACGACTTTGTCCATGATACCGACCGCGCGCCCACGCGATCTCAAACGCCGGGTTCTGCTTCCTGGCGCTCTTCTGTTCGCTTTTTTTCTTGTCTTCGTTCTTGGTGCCCCCGCACGGGCACAGGCCGAAACGGCGCTCAACTGCGCCGAGGCGCCCAGCAAATGCGGCTATCCCGACGCGACGAACACGGGGATCGTGACCAAACTGAAGGTCAAGAGGGTCATAAGAATCAAGAAGAAGAAATGGGTCATCAAGCGCAAGAAGCTGCGCGGAAAGAAACGGTTCCGGTTCATCACCCGGTATCGTGAAGTCGACGTCGACCTCCAGACCATTCCCGACGACGTCCAGTCCGGCCCCGGCTGGCGCTGGGACCCGCGCGGATGGGTCACGATCGACACCGAAGGCGCGGTGTTCAGGGACTATATCGTCAATGGTCCAGTCGACGTCGTCGCCGACAATGTCACCATCGACAACGTTCGCGTCTACAGCAGCGGATTTTTCGGCATCGCGATCCGGCATGCCGACAACACCACGATCGACCGCTGCACGGTCGGTCCGGCCAAGGGCGAGCGCCGGGTCGAGGCCGCGATCAAGGACGTCTACGGGGACGCGAAGAACACGACGATCCGCCGATGCAACATCTACGGCTGGTCAACGGGCGTCCAAATCTACCAGGGTCTGATTGCGCACAATTTCATTCACAGCCCCGGCTTCGAGCCCGGAGACCACACCAACGGCACGACGTCGACAGGGTCCACCCAGCAACTCGACATCATTCACAACACGGTCTTCAATCCTCTGGGACAGACCGACGCCATTAGCCTGTTCCAGGATTTCGGACTGGAGGCCAACCGGACCATCTCGGACAACCTGATGGCGGGCGGCGGCTACACGCTGTACGCGGGACAGAACAGCGGCGCGCCGGCCACCTACAACATCAAAGTCACGAACAACCGGTTCTCGCGCCTCTATTTCAGCCGCGGCGGCTACTATGGCCCCGTCACCGCCTACAATCCGGACGGTGTCGGGAACGTCTGGTCGGGCAACATCTGGGACGACACGGGCGCATCCGTACATCACTGACGAACCCGTATACCGCTGATGGAATCGGGCCCGGACCGGAACGGGCGACGCGGGGACGGGCGGGCGAAGCCGCCTCTTCCCGCCGCCCCGCGACGTCCGCCCTCAGCCGTGCTTCACCATTACGTGGCGCAGGGCGGTGTAGTCCTCGAGCGCGTAGAGCGACATGTCCTTGCCGTAGCCGGACTGCTTCAGGCCGCCATGCGGCATCTCGTTGACCAGCATGAAGTGGGTGTTGATCCAGGTGCAGCCGTACTGCAGCCGCGCCGCCGTCGCCATCGCCCGCGACACGTCGCCAGTCCACACCGAAGAGGCGAGGCCGTAGTCGGAATCGTTGGCCCAGACGACCGCCTCCTCGACGTCCGAAAACCGCGTGACCGAGACGACGGGCCCGAATACCTCGCGGCGGACGATCTCGTCGGTCTGCAGGGCGCCCGCGACGACGGTGGGCTGATAGAAGAAGCCGTTGCCCTCCGCCGGCTTGCCGCCGGTGGTGATCTCGATGTGGTTCAGTTCCGATGCCCGCTCCACGAAGCTCGACACGCGCTCGCGCTGGCGCTTCGAGATCAGCGGACCGATCTCGTTCACCGAATCGTCTTCCTCATCGTACTTGATGGTCGAAACGGCGGCGGACAGGTCGGCGACGAGCTTTTCGTAGACCTTGTCGCCGGCATAGATGCGGCAGGCGGCGGTGCAATCCTGGCCGGCATTGTAATAGCCGAAGGCACGCAGGCCCTCGACGACCTCGCCGATATCTGCGTCGTCGAAGACGATGACCGGCGCCTTGCCGCCAAGCTCCAGGTGCGTGCGCTTCACCGACCTGGCGGCGGCCTGCAGGATCTTCTTGCCGGTGGCGACGTCACCGGTCAGCGAAATCATATCGACATTCGGGTGATTGATCAGCGCGTTGCCGACGCTCTCGCCGCGGCCCAGAACCACGTTGACGACGCCCTCGGGCAGCACGTCGGCGAGGATCCTGGCCAGTTTCAGCGCGGTCAGCGGCGTCTGCTCGGAGGGCTTGAAGACGACCGTGTTGCCGCCGCCGATCGCCGGCGCGAGCTTCCAGGCCATCATCATCAGGGGATAGTTCCACGGCGCGATGGAGGCGACGACACCGATCGGGTCGCGGCGGACCATCGAAGTGAAGCGGGACATATACTCGCCCGCGGCCGTACCGGGCACGCAGCGAACGGCACCGGCGAAGAAGCGGTAGCAGTCCACGATCGCCGGGATTTCGTCTCCCTTCACCGCATTGATCGGCTTGCCGCAGTTCAGCGCCTCGAGCGCGGCGAACGCATCGGCCTCGGCCTCGATGCGCTCGGCGATCCTGAGCAAATAGCCCGACCGCTCGGCCGGCGTCGTGCGCGACCACGTGGTGAAAGCCTTCGCGGCGGCGGCGACGGCGGCATCGATCTGGGCGCTGGATGCCTCGGGCAGATCGAGGATCGTTTCGCCGGTCTTCGGATTGAGGATAGTCTCGGGCGTTTCCTTGCCGGCCTCGAACCGGGAGCCGATCAGCATTTCGGTATTCACGGGCGCATTCATGGGGCACTCCCTCACTTGAAGTGACTTCACTTGCCGTGGCCGGCGATCTCGGCGCCGCCGCGGGTCAGGTAGTAGGCGGCGACGATGGGCAGGAGCGTCACCAGGACGACCACCATCGCCACCACGTTGGTGACGGGGCGTTGGCGCGGGCGCACCAGCTCCTCCAGCATCCAGATCGGCAGGGTCGCCTGCTGTCCGGCGGTGAAGGTCGTGACGATCACCTCGTCGAAGGACAGCGCGAAGGCGAGCATTCCGCCGGCGACGAGCGCCGTGCCGATATTGGGCAGGATCACGTAGCGCAGGGTCTGGAACCCGTCGGCGCCGAGGTCCATCGAGGCCTCGATCAGCGAGCCGGAGGTGCGCCTGAAGCGGGCGATCGCGTTGTTGTAGACGACGACGACGCAGAAGGTCGCGTGGCCAAGCACGATGGTCCAGACGGAGAAGGGAATATCGGCGATGGAAAACGCCGAACGCAGGGCGATGCCGGTGATGATGCCGGGCAGCGCGATCGGCAGGATGACCAGGAGCGAGATCGTCTCCCGGCCGAAGAAACGCGAGCCGGATACGGCGGCGGCGCAAAGCGTACCGAGTACGAGCGCGATCGCGGTGGATATGCTGGCCACCTTGAGCGACAGGCCGAGCGCCTCCCAGACATCGGGACGGTTCCACGTCACACCGAGCCACTGCAGCGTGAAGCCGGGGGGCGGCCACTGGTAGCTGCGCTCCTCGGTGGTGAAGGCGTAGACGAAGATCAGCAGGATCGGCAGGTGCAGGAACAAGAGCCCGGCGGCGGCGGCGATCTTCAATCCCAGCGGTGCGCGGTGGGTCCGGTCAGAGTGCATCGAACGCCCCCAGCCGTTTGGCGCCCCACAGGTAGAAGCCCATGATGACGATCGGAACGACGGTGAAGGCCGCCGCCAGCGGGATGTTTCCGGCCGTGCCCTGCTGGGCGTAGACCGCCTGGCCGATGAACAGCCGCGACGAGCCGACGATCTGCGGAATGATGTAGTCGCCCAAGGTGAGCGAGAAGGTGAAGATCGAGCCGGCGACGATACCCGGCAGCGCCAGCGGCAGCAGCACGTTTCGGAAGGTCTGTCCCGGCGCCGCGCCGAGATCCGAGGACGCCTCGATCAGACTGACCGGCACCCGCTCCAGGGCCGCCTGCGTCGGCAGGATCATGAACGGCAGCCAGACGTAGAGGAACACCAGGAAGGTGCCGATATAGCTCACCGACAGCGAGTTGCCGCCCAGGACCGGGATCGACAGGACCGCGTCGAGCAGCCACATCAGGTGCAGCTTGGTGAAGACCCAGGTGAGGATGCCCTCCTTGGCCAGGATCAGCTTCCAGGCATAGACCTTGACCAGATAGCTCGACCACAGCGGCAGCATGGCGCCGAGATAGAACAGCGCCTTCCATTTGCCGCGCGCGTATCGGGCCGCGTAGTAGGCGACCGGAAAGGCGACGATCGCCGCGGCCAAGGTGACAGCCGAGGCCATCAGGACCGACCGCAGGATGATGTCCATGTTGGACGGGCGCAAGAGTTCGCCGTAGGTCTTCAGCGTCAGCTCGTAGCGGATCAGGCCGGAGAACTCGTCGATCGAGAAAAAGCTCTGGGCCAGTAGCGCGAACAGCGAACCGAGATAGATGATGCCCAGCCAGAGGACCGGCGGCGCCAGCATCGCCAGCAGCAACAATCCCGGCCGACGCCACAGCAGATCCGACAGGCTTGCTAAGACGCCACCGCGGCCGGGCAGGATGGCGTGGGAGGCCGCCGCGCTCATACCGTGTCGTCCATCAGGTGCAGGGCCGCCGCCGACCAGGCCAGCGCAACCGTATCGCCCTCGACCGGCGCCTCCTGCGAGGCGGGCAGGATCGCGTGCAGGCGCAGGCGCTCGACGTCGACGGCGATCCGCGTCGATGCGCCGAGGAAGTTACAGGCGACCACCGTTCCGGTGATGGTGCCGGCCGCCGCGGGCTCGACCCGGACCGCCTCGGGGCGCAGGCTCGCCCAGCGCCTGGCACCGGTATGTCTTTCCACGAAGTCCGGCGGCAACACGTTGGAGGAGCCGACGAAGTCGGCCACGAAACGCGAGGCCGGGCGCTGGTATATCGCTTCGGGCGAACCGATCTGCATGATGCGGCCTTCGTTGAAGACGGCGATGCGGTCGGCCATCGACAGCGCCTCACCCTGGTCGTGGGTGACGAAGACGAAGGTGATGGCAAGGCGTTTCTGCAGCGCCTTGAGCTCCTCCTGCATCTGCTCGCGCAGCTTCAGGTCGAGGGCGCCGAGCGGTTCGTCCAGCAACAGAACCTTGGGCTTGTTGACGAGGGCGCGGGCAAGCGCGACGCGCTGGCGCTGGCCGCCGGAGAGCTGGCCCGGCTTCCTGTCGCCGTAGCCGGGAAGCTGCACGAGATCCAGCGCCTCCTCGGCGACCTTTCGGCGCTCGGCTTTCGCCACGCCGCGCACCATCAGGCCGTAAGCGACGTTCTCGATCACGTTCAGATGCGGGAACAGCGCGTAGTCCTGGAAGACCGTATTGACGTTGCGGCGGTAGGGCGGCACGCCCTCCGCGGTCTCGCCGAAGATCTCAATATGGCCCGATGTCGGCTGCTCGAAGCCGGCGATCAGGCGCAGGCAAGTGGTCTTGCCGGAGCCCGACGGCCCGAGCATGGCGAAGAACTCACCCGGCGCGATGTCGAGATCGACATCGTCGACCGCGCGCACCACACCGAAATGGCGCGAGACTTTCTGGAAGGAAACTGCCGCTGTCATAAACGCATTCGCCGTCTGGCTTCTGCCGTTCGCCAAGGCGGGACCACGATACCCGCCATATCGCAACGGCCTGTCACTATTCCGCTCATTCCCCCGAAAACGGGAATGCGCGGAGCAAGGTGTCAGCACGGAGCCCTGAACAAACTCCCGAGCCGCGCCTCCCCGTCGACCCGGACGGCCCTGCCATCCGGGCAACGAGAGAGCACCCGCGTCCCGACGGCTCAGCGGCCGCCGATCACGCCGATATAGTCGGAGACCCAGCGATAATAGGGGACGCATTCGCCCTGGCTCTCGCATTTGGAGACCGGCGTGCGCCAGAACTTGATCCTCTCGAAGTCGTTGAAGCCGTTGGTGGCGCAGCCCTCGTCGGTCAGCAGCTCGTTGCCCTTGCAGGCGGCCGGAACCGAGGGAACCGAACCGAACCAGGCGGCGAGATCGCCCTGGACCTTCGGCGACAGCGAGTGCTCCATCCACATGTAGGCGCAGTTCGGATGGGCGGCGTCGGCGTGCATCATCGTCGTATCCGCCCAGCCTGTGGCGCCCTCCTCGGGGATCGTCGAGGCGATCGGCTGGCCCTCGCTCTGCAGGATATTGACCTGGAACGGCCAGGAGCCCGAGGCGACCACGCCCTCGTTCTTGAAGTCGTCCATCTGGATGAAGGCGTCGTGCCAGTAGCGGGAGACGAGCTTGCGCTGCGCCCGCAGCAGATCCAGCGCCGCCTTGTACTGGTCGTCGTTCAGCTCGTAGGGGCTCTTGATGCCGAGATCGGGCTGGTGGAACATCAGGTAGTTGGCGGCGTCGGCGATATGGATCGGGCCGTCATAGGCCTGGACACGGCCGACATTGGACTTGCCGTCGGGAAGATCCATCTCCTCGAATACGACGTTCCAGCTCGCCGGAGCCTCCTTGAACACGTCGGTGTTGTACATCAGCACGTTCGGGCCCCACTGATAGGGCGTGCCGTAGTGTTTGCCGTCCACGGTGTGCCATGGCGCGCTCTGAAGGCGCTCGTCGACGGTATTCCAGCTCGGGATCAGATCGACATTGACCGGCTGGACGCGGTCGCCGGCGATCAGGCGCAGAGACGCGTCGCCGGAGGCGGTGACGAGGTCGAAGCCGCCTTCGTTCATCAGCGCCACCATCTCGTCGGAGGTGTTGGCGGTCTTGACGTTGACCTTGCAGCCTGTCGCCTTCTCGAAGTCTGTCACCCAGTCGAAGGCGGCGTCGGTTTCGCCGCGCTCGATGTAGCCCGGCCAGGCGACGATATCGACCTGCCCCTCGCCTTCGCCGAGCTTCGTCATCATCTCGGCGGACACGGCCTGGCCGGCAAAACTCAGGATCACCGCCATGGCGGTGCAGGATTTCAGGACGGTTTTCATGTGTTCTCTCCCGGTCAACGCGCCGCCACCCTCCCGGCGGCGCACTCCCGGGACCGTATCGTCATGACTTGCGAACGGTTTCGCAATTTCATTTATCAGAAGGTCGATATCGGAATATCCGATATCTATCGGCTATCGCTGCCGAAGCACCCGCTGGGTCTGGGCGATGCCGACGAAATCCCGCGCGGACTCCGGCAAGTGCGAGCCGCGGCGCCAGACCACCCCGACCTGGACGACGGGAAGCGGGTCGGCGATGTCGCGGGACTCGATGCGGTCGCCTTCGAGCGACCATGGCCGGTAGACCAGATCGGGCAGGAGCGCGATGCCCGCCCCGGTGGCGACGAGGCTGCGCACCGCCTCGACCGAGCGGGTGCGAAAGGCAACATGGGGCCGCGCACCGAGCGCCGACAGGAGCTTGCCCGTGTTCTCCTCGATCTCGTCGACAGTGAGCATGATCAGCGGCCCGGCGGCGATGTCGCTGACATTGATGATATCGGCGCTGGCAAGACGGTGGCCCAGCGGCAGCCACAGCCGGTAGGGCGAGACCTCAAGGATCTCGGCCTGCAGCGCCATGCGATCGCGCAGATTGGAGATGACCATCACCGCGACATCGAGCTCCCCGCCGATCAGGAGGTGTTCGAGATATTCGCCGTTGTCCTCGATCGCCGAGACCTCGATCGCGGGAAAGGCACGGCGATAGCGCGCCAGCAGGTCCGACAGCACGTAGCCGGCGACGAGCGAGGTGACGCCGAGCTGCAGCCTGCCGGTCGCGGCGGATTGCTCCTCAGAGAAGGTTCGGCGCGCATCCGAGACATCCGCCAGGATCTTGGTCGCGTGGCGGAGGAACTGGTGCCCCTTGTGGGTGATCGACAGGCCGCGCGGATGGCGCTCGAACAGCTCGACCCCGAGATCGCGTTCCAGCTCCTTGATCGCCTCGGTCACAGCGGACTGCGAGATCGACAGGGTGTGCGCCGCGCCGGAGACGGTGCCCTGCCCGGCGACCGCGATGAAGTACTGGAGCTGGCGGAGGGTGAAGGCCATCCGCGCACTAGACTACGCCGACGACCGGAATGGAAGCATACCGGCCGACAGACCGAATCGGCTCAAACCGCCTCCATCTCCGGCGCCTCAAACAGAAGTCCCGATTGGCGTTCGGCCAGGCGGCGAATGAGCTGCTTCAGCCCCCGCTTGAGGATTTCCGCTTCCGCCGGCGTATGGGTGCCGAGCAGACTGGCTTCATGCGCCTGGGCCCGGACGATCAGTGAAGCCACTAGGTCCTCTCCGGCCGGGGTAATCCGCACCAGAACCTTGCGCCGGTCATCCGGGTCGGCGGTCCGCCGGACGTGTCCCAGCTCTTCCAGCCGGTTGACGATCTTCGTCACGTTCGGCTGCTTGAGAAGGGCCCGGGCGGCGATCTCACCGACGGGATGGCCCTCGCTGCCGCTGAGGATCGCGAGAATCCGCCACATCGGCACCGGCACGCCGAGGCTGGCGAGTTCGGCATGGAACTCGGCGCTGGCCAGACTGGACGCGCGCGCGAGAAGATAAAGCAGGTAATCGTCCTGGAATGGGCCGTTGGTGAATTCGCCGGCATAGTGCGCGGTCGTGGCATAGCGGCCGGCGTGATAGGCCAGCGGCACGCGGTTCTCCTCGTCGAAGCTCTCGACGCGACCGAGGAAGATGACGTGGTCGCCGCCCTCGTAGCACTGCTCCTTGGAACATTCGAAAACCGCGGCACAGCCCTTCAGCACCGGCGCGCCGCCGGTGCCCGGCTCCCATTCGACGCCGGAGAAACGGTCCTCGACGGGCCTGGCGAAACGATCCGAGATCGCCTTCTGGTCGACCGACAGCACGTTGACGGCGAAATGCGAGGCGCTCTCGTAGGCCGACAGGTTCTTCGACCGGCGCGCCAGGCTCCACAGGACGAGCGGTGGATCGAGCGAAACCGAATTGAAGGAATTGGCGGTGAGCCCAACGGGCTCGCCGTTCTCGTCCAGGGCGGTAATGACGGTCACGCCGGTGACGAACCGTCCCAGCGCCATCCGAAAGGAATTCGCGTTGCTCACCGCGGGCCTCCCTCGCGTTATTCTTCGCGCATGCCCCCACAAACTTACTTCAAGTATAAAATTATCACTTTTCATATAAAAAGGCGAGTGCTAGTCTTGATAAAAATACGAGGGTGACAAACCCCGTCGAGATTGCCTCGCATGCAAGACAAAATGGGACGGGAATTGATGCTGAGCGACCGGATCGAAGCCAAGTGGATCGACGCCTTCGTCAGGGTGTTCGAGCTCTGCAAGGTTACGTCGGACGAACAGGTCGCGATCCTTTCGGAAACCCAGTCCCGGACGCTCAACGTCCACCTCGCCGAGCTTGCGCTCGCCCGCTTTGGCGTGACCGCCTTTCATGTCGTCGTTCCCACCCCGCCGCAGGACGCGCCGGTGCCGGTCCGCTCGACAGGGGCATCGCTGGCCCTGACCAACCAGCGGGCCGCGATCGAGGCGCTGAAAGCATCGACGCTCGTCGTCGACTGCACGGTGGAGGGCCTCCTGCATTCGCCGGAAATGCCCGAAATCCTGTCCGGCGGCACCCGCATCCAGATGATTTCCAACGAACACCCCGAGGCGCTCGAGCGGCTGATCCCGCATCCATCCATGGAGACGCGGGTCAAAGCGGCGGTGAAGCAGGCGCGGGCCGCGACGGAAATGCGCGTTATGTCGGCCGCCGGCACCGACCTCACCGTCGATATGCGCGACGCCGCGACCGCCGGCGTGTGGGGCTATACCGACCGGCCGAAGACGGTCGCCCACTGGCCGGGTGGGGTCGTCGTCAGCTTTCCCAAGGCGAATTCCGTGAACGGCACGCTCGTCTTCGATGTCGGCGACGTGAACCTGACGTTCAAGCGCTATTTCGAGCACGCGGTGACCTTCGTCATCGAGAACGACTATGTGACCGACGTCCTGGGAACGGGCACCGACGCGGAACTGATGCGCCGCTATCTGGAAGCGTGGGGCGACCGGGAGGCCTATGCCGTCAGCCATGTCGGCTGGGGGCTCAACGAAGGCGCGCGCTACGAGGCGCTGACCATGTACGACCAGCGTGAGACCAACGGCACGGAACTGCGCGCCTTCGCCGGAAACTTCCTGTTCTCCACCGGCGCCAACGAATTCGCCAACCGCTACACCAAGGGCCATTTCGACCTGCCGACCCGCAACTGCACGATCACGCTCGACGGCGTCGCGGTCGTCGAGCGCGGCCGCCTCGCGGGAGTCGAGGGATGAGCGCGCCCCTCTTCCTGTTCAGCGGTGTCGGCTCGGACTGCCGCATGTTCACCCCGGTCATCGACCGGCTGAAGGACGATTTCGCGATCGTCCCCTGGGACATGCCCGGCTACGGCGGCAAGCCCCTGGACGACGGGTTCACCTTCGCGGGCATGGCCGATGCCGTCGTCGAGGACATGAACAGGGCCGGTATCGCCCGGGCGGTGTTCCTGGGCCATTCGATCGGCGGCATGCTGGCGCAGGAGATCGCCGCGCGCCATCCCGGCCGCGTCGCGGCGCTGATCCTGTCGGGCACGACCCCTGTCTTCGGCAGCCCGGACGGCGAATTCCAGAAGCAGTTCCTGGCGGCCAGGCTCGCACCGCTCGACCAGGGCGTGACGATGCCGGAGCTGGCGCAGAGTTTCGCCAAGGATCTGCTCGGGTCGAACCCCGACCCGGAGGCAGGCCCGACGGCGACGACACTGATGTCGGAGCTTCCGGAGCAGAGCTACCGTGCCGGGCTGACCTGCCTCGTCACCTTCAACCGCCGCGAGGAACTGGCGCGGATCGCGGTGCCGACGCTCCTGATCGCCGGCGAACAGGACACCAATGCCCCGCTGAAGACCATGCAGCGCATGGCCGAGAAGATCAGGGGCGCGCGGATCGAGACCCTGCCGGAGACCGGCCACCTCGCCCCGCTCGAATGCCCAGGCCGTTTCGCCGAGGCGGTAAGGAGATTCCTCAACGACCTTCCGTAGGAGCCCCGATGACAGTGTTGGATCTCGATACGATCGATCTCGACCAGCCGATCTTCGATCCGGAGGCGTTTCGGCTGTCCGACAAGGAAGCCGAGCTTAACGCGCGGGCGCGAAAGATCGGTCAGACCAACTTCGCCCCGCGGGCGGCCATGTACGACCGGGAAGCGATCTTCCCGACAGAGAACTACCGGGACATGCACGAGGTCGGCCTGCTCGGCATCTGCGTGCCTGAGGAGCATGGTGGCGCGGGCGCGCATTTCCGCGGATACGCGACGACGGCCGCCGAGATCGGCCGCTACTGCGGCTCGACGGCGCTGACCTGGAACATGCACGTTTGCTCGTGCCTCTGGACCGGCCCGCTCTCCGACGACCTGGAGATGTCCGCGGACGACCGCGAAGAGCACCTTCGACGGCGCGCGATGCACTACGAGCGGATCATCGACAAGGGCGCGATCTACGCCCAGCCGTTCTCCGAGGGCGGCGCGGCGGCGGCGGGCGTGGTGCCGTTCTCGACGTCGGCCAAGCGCGTCTACGGCGGCTGGCTCATCAACGGCAAGAAGATCTTCGCCTCGCTGTCGGGCTCGGCAAACTACTACGGCGTCCTGTGCGGCGAGATGAAGCCGGGCGAGAGGCCGTCGCGGCGCGATACGATGTACATCGCGGTTCCCGCCGATGCCGAGGGCGTTAAGGTGGTCGGCGACTGGGATCCGCTCGGCATGCGCGGCACCGTTTCGCGCACGCTGATCTTCGAGGACGTCTTCGTCGACGACGACGCCGCCCTGATGCCGCGTGGCGTCTACTACCAGGCCGCCTCGCGCTGGCCGCACATGTTCATGACGCTGTCACCGACCTATCTCGGCATCGCCCAGGCCGCGGTCGACTTCACGGTCAGGTACCTGCGCGGCGAGATCCCGAATACCGGGCCGGAGAAGCGCCGCAAGTTCCCCACCAAGCAGATCGCGTTGGCGCAGATGTTCGTCATGCTGCAGCAGACGAAGGCGCTGTGGTTCCAGGCGGTGACCGAGGCAAAGGCCGATCCGTCGAAAGAACAGGTTCTGCGCGCCTATGCAGCCCAGTATACGGTGATGGAGAACGCCAACGAGCTCTGTCAGCTCGCGATCCGCACCTGCGGGGGCCAGTCGATGCTGAAGACCCTGCCGCTCGAACGGCTCTATCGCGACAGCCGCTGCGGCTCGCTAATGCTGCCTTGGACCGCAGAACTCTGCCTCGACCGGATCGGCCGCGAGGCACTCTACAAACCGGGTGAAACGGACGACTGAGCCCTATTCGATGCGCGACATCTCGCTCTGGATTGAACGGCACGCCAGCTTCCAACCGGACAAGCCGGCGATCCGTTTCGCCGGCGAGACGCTCAGCTATTCCGGCCTCGCCGGGCGCGTCGACAAGATGGCGTGGGTGCTCGCGAGCGCGTTCGGTGCCCGTCGCGGCGACCGCATCGCCTGGCTCGGGTTCAACCATCCCGATCTTCTCGTCCTGATGTTCGCCGCCGCCAGGCTGGGCATGATCGTCGTGCCGCTCAACTGGCGCCTCGCCGCGCCGGAGCACGCCTTCATCCTGCGCAACGCCGGCGCCAAGGCGGCGATCGGTCACAAACAGTTGCTCGCGGCGCTTTCCGAGGATGACTATCCCGACGGCTGCCGTCGCGTCGCGGTGGACGGACCGTTGGACGGCGCCGACACGCTCGACGACCTAATCGCGGCGGCGGGTCCCGCGCCGGACCGGAGCGGCCGCGCCGAGGACCCGCTGCTGCTCGTCTATACCTCGGGCACGACCGGCCGGCCGAAGGGCGCCGTGCTGACCCAGTCCGCCATCGCCTGGAACGCGATCAATGCGATCCACATGCACGACATGACGTCGCACGACCACGTGCTGACCGTGTTGCCGATGTTCCATGTCGGCGGGCTCAACATCCAGACGACACCGGCGCTCCATCTCGGCGCGACCGTGACGCTGCACGAGAAGTTCGATCCGGCAGCGTTCCTTAAAGCGGTCGACGACGACCGCCCAACCCTGTCGGTGCTGGTGCCGGCGACCATTGCAGCGGTGGCGGGCCATGCCGACTGGGCCAAGACCGATCTGTCGTCGCTGCGGGCGCTGGCGACCGGTTCGATGATCGTGCCGGACGAATTGATCGCCGCGTTCCACGCCCGCTCCGTGCCCGTCATTCAGGTCTACGGCTCCTCGGAGACCGCGCCGATCGCGATCTACCAGCGCATCAACAAGGCCTATGCGACCGTCGGCTCGATGGGCCAGGTCGGACTGCATACGGAGGTTCGCATCGTCGATACCGCCGACAACGATCTCGGGCCGGGCGTTGCCGGGGAAATCCTGGTGCGGGGCCCACATGTCGCGAGTGGTTACTGGAACGATCCGGACGCGACCGCGAAAGCCTTTACCGAGGGTTGGTTTCGGACCGGCGATGTGGCCGAATATGATGAGAACGGCGATTACTGGTTCAGAGACCGGATCAAGAACGTGATCATCTCCGGCGGCGAGAACATCTATCCGGCCGAAGCAGAACGGCTGTTGCGCGAGATCGACGGCGTTGCCGAGTGCTGCGTCGTCGGCCGGCCCGATCCGCGCTGGGGAGCCGTGCCCGTCGCCGTCATCGTGGCCGCCGACGCAACGGTGAGCCGGGAGACGATCGCCGCGCATTTCGAGGGGAAGCTGGCTCGCTACAAGCATCCGCGCGACGTGGTGTTCGTCGCGGAACTGCCGAAGAACGCGATGGGCAAGGTGCGCATCGACGAGGTTTCACGCATCGCGGCCGAGGCGACAAACGCCCCGGCATAAGGGGCTTGGCCGAGAACGCGACAACAAGAGGGAACTGACCATGAAAAAGACTGTCGCAGCTTTACTCGTCGCCACGGGCGTGGCGCTTTCGGTCACGCCGGCTTCGGCACAGACCGTTCTGCGCGTCGCCAACTGGCTGCCTCCCAAACATCCGCTGCTCGCGGAAATCATCGTGCCCTGGACCGAGCAGGTCGAGGAAGCGACCCAGGGCCGGGTCAAGATGGAAGTGCTCGAAGCCCCGCTGGGTCCGCCGCCAGCGCATTTCGACTTCGCCGTCAACGGCGTGGCCGACGTCACCTATGGCGTCCACAACTACACGCCGGGCCGCTTCGGCGTGACCACCATCGCCGAGTTGCCGGGCCTGTCCGACAAGTCGGAGTGGCTGTCGGTCGCCTACTGGCGCATCTATGAACAGGACCTGGCCAAGGTCGACGAACACAAAGGCACGCATGTGCTGAGCGTGTTCACCCACGGGCCCGGCCAGCTGTGGACCAAGGGCCGCGATCTCAGCTCTATGGACTCGATCAAGGGGTCGAAGATCCGTATCGGCGGCGGCTTCGCCCAGGAAGCCGCGAAAGCGCTCGGTCTCGTGCCAATCCAGGCGCCTGTGACCAAGGCCTACGAGATCCTGTCCGGCGGCGTCGCCGACGGCATCGAGTTCCCGGCCGAATCCATCACCGCCTTCAAGGTCAACGAAGTGCTCGACCAGGGCCTGATCATGCCCGGCGGCCTCTACAACGTTTCGTTCTTCGTGGTCATCAACCAGGCCAAGTGGGACGCGCTGTCGAAGGAAGATCAGGACGCCATCACGAGCGTGTCGGGCGAAAACCTCGCCCGTCTTGCCGGCCAGGTCTGGGACAAGGCGGACGCCGGCGCCATGGAGACGATGAAGGCAAGCGGCAAGATGACATTCGTCGTCCCCGCCGACGATCAGCTTGCCGCCATCAATGCCGCGCTGAAGCCGTACAGCGACGAGGCTCTGAAGCAGATCTCGGCCAAGGGCGTCGACGGTCCCGCTGTCTACGAGGCGCTGAAAGCGGAAATCGACAAGGTCAAGGCCGGCAACTGACCCCGCGCCGACCGTCGGTCGATGGCAAGGACCCACGATATCACCGCGGGGCGCAGTCGCGCCCTGCGGTTCGCCGAGCTGACGCTCGGCGTGCTGGTCGCCGTCCTGCTGATGGCGATGATGATGGTCACGACCATCGACGTGTTCGGCCGCTACCTGCTTTCGCGGCCTCTGCCCGGCGCCTTCGAGATCACCGAGATCATGCTCGGCATGATAATCTTCATCGCGCTGCCGCTCGTCTGCCTGCACGAAGAGAACATCGCCGTGTCGCTGGTTACCGAGCGCTTCTCCAGCCGCGGCCGCGAGATACACGCGGTGATCGTCTCCATCATCTGTTCGGGCGTCCTGGTGCTGGTCGCCTGGCGCCTGATGATGCACGCTGCACAGCTGGCCTCCTATGGCGACGTCACGATCTTCCTGCGCGTCCCCAAGGGCCCGATCGGCTACACGATGGCAGGCTTCACCACCCTAGCGGCGCTGGCGCAGCTCGTCGTCGCCGCAGAGCACTGGCGCCGGCTTCGCGCCGCCCCCTCGCGTTTGCTCTAACGGCCCGGCAGGTACGAGATGATTGACTGGATCGTCGGCATTGTCGTCCTGCTCGTCCTGATCGCCGGGGGCATTCCAATCGCCTTCTCGATGACGCTGGTGGCCTTCGTCGGCATCGTCGTCAAGATCGGCCTGGCGCCGGCCATGGCCCTGCTCGGGCAGGTCTTCTACGACAACGGCATGAGCTACACCCTGTCGGTGATGCCGCTGTTCGTGCTAATGGGCAACTTCGTGCTCAAGGCCGGGCTCGCCGACGACATGTATGCGGCCGCGAATGCGTGGCTGCGCCACTATCGCGGCGGTCTCGCGATGGCCACCGTGGTCGCGTGCGGCGGCTTTTCCTCGGTGTGCGGCTCATCGCTGGCGACGGCGGCGACGATGGCGCGGGTTTCGATGCCCTCGATGCGCCGCTACGGTTACTCCGACACGCTCGCCACCGGCTCGATCGCCGCCGGCGGCACGCTCGGCATTCTGATCCCGCCGTCTATCGTGCTTGTTCTCTACGGCGTCATCACGCAGCAGGACATAGGCAAGCTGTTCCTCGCGGGCATCCTGCCGGGCCTCGTCGGGGTGCTCGGCTATCTGATCGCGGTGCGCCTGTCGCTTCTCATTCGCGCCGAACACCAGCACGACATCGAGGCCCTGCCGTTCCTGGAACGCGTGCGCGCCACCAAAGGCGTCATCGGCGTACTCGGCCTGTTCGCCTGCGTCATGGGTGGCATCTATCTTGGCATCTTCACCGCGACCGAAGCCGCAGGCATCGGCGCCTTCGGGGCGTTCCTGCTGGCCGCCCTGCGGCGGCGCCTGACCTGGGCGACGCTCTACGAGATCCTGGTCGAGACGGCGCGGATGACGGCGATGCTGTTCCTGGTCCTGTTCGGCGCGCTTCTGTTCTCCAATTTCGTCAACCTCGCCGGCATGCCGAACGACCTTCGCGACTGGATCACGGCGCTCGGCGCGCATCCGACCGCCGTCATCATCGTGATCCTGCTCATCTACCTGGTTCTGGGCGCGGTGCTGGAATCGATCTCGATGATGCTGTTGACGGTGCCGGTGTTCTTTCCGGTCGTCGTCGGACTCGGCATCGATCCGATCTGGTTCGGCATCTTCGTCGTCGTCGCCATCGAGATCAGTCTGATCACGCCGCCGGTTGGCCTGAACGTGTTCGTGCTCAAATCGATCGTGCCCGAGGTGCCGACCGGCACGATATTCAAGGGCGTCGTTCCCTTCATCGCCGTCGACATCGTCCGCGTCGCCCTGCTGATCGCGGTGCCGTCGCTCGCGCTTCTGATCCCCTCGACAATGTAAACCGGAGGCTGACAGCCATGGAAATAGCCGTTCTGGGCGGCGGTAACGGATCGCATGCGGCGGCCGCGGATCTGAGCGAACAGGGTCACCGCGTTCGATTCTGGCGGCGCGACAGGGCCGGCGTCGAGGACCTGAACGCGGCCGGCAACAGGCTGACGCTGAAGGACTTCAAGGGCACGCGCGAGATCGCGACCGCGGTCGTCACCGCCGATATCGGCGAGGCGGTCTCCGGCGCCGACCTGATCGTCTGCCCGGCGCCGGCCTTCGCGCAAACCGATATCGCCCGGGCAATGGCGCCGCACCTTTCGGACGGGCAGGTCGTGTTCCTGCCGCCGGGCACCTTCGGCTGCTACCTGATGGCGAAGGCGATCCGCGATGCAGGCTCCGCGGCGAAGGTAGCCTTCGCGGAGACCGGCACCCTGCCCTACCTGACCCGCAAGCACGGCCCGCGCGACATCGCCATCACCGTGCGGGCGACGCGGCTTCCGACCGGGGTCTTTCCGCTCGAGGACAAGGATCGCGCGCTGGCGCTGATCCGCGAGGCCTATCCGAGCGTCGAGGATTGCGGCGACGGCCTGTCCGGGGCCCTGATGAACGCCGGCCCGGTCATCCATCCGCCGCTGATCGTTATGAATGCCGGACCGCTCGAACATTTCGATCACTGGGACATCCACAACGAGGGCACCCAACCGGCGGTCCGCCGCGTCACCAACCGGCTCGACGCCGAACGGGTGGCCGTCCGCGAGGCGCTCGGCTACGAGGCGCCGCATTTCCCGCTCGCCGACCACTACGCCACCGATGGCGACGAGTGGATGTACGGGCGCAAGGGACACGAGCAACTGGTCGATTCCGGCGACTGGCGCGAACACATCGTGCTGACCGAGCACCGCTACATGCGCGAGGACGTGCAGCAGGGTCTCGCCTTCCTCGTCTCGGTCGCGGACTGGGCCGGCGTCCCGGCGCCGACCGCAACGGGGCTGCTGGCGATTGGCTCGGCCATCTGCGACGACGATTTCCGGGCCAACGGACGGACCCTCGAAGGGCTCGGTCTTGCCGGGCTCGACCGTGCCGGCATGACGAGACTGCTTCGGGAGGGCGTGTGATGGCCGGTTCCGACAGGGAGATGGTTGCAGCCGCCGGCGCAGGCCGCATGGGCCGCGGCATCGCCGTGGTCTTCGCCTATGCCGGCCACCCCGTCACGCTGGTCGACCTGAAGCCGCGCGACGGCGCCGATGCGGTCCGCGTCCGCGACGATGCGCTCGGCGAGATCAGGCAGACGCTGACCATGCTCGCCGGCATCGGCATGATAGGCGCGGAGGCCATCGAACCGATCCTGTCCCGGGTGACCTTCGCCATCGCCGATCAGGCCCCGGCCGCGCTCGCCCGGGCCGACGTGATTTTCGAGGGGGTGCCGGAAACGATCGAGGCCAAACAAGACGCCTTCGCGCTCCTGTCGGCGCATACGCGCGCCGATGCGATCATAGCCTCGACGACCTCGACCATGCTGTCCGACGAGCTGCAGGGCTTCGTCACGCCGCCGGAGCGCTTTCTCAACGCGCACTGGCTCAATCCCGCCTTCCTGGTACCGCTGGTGGAGATTTCGCCCGGGGCGAAGACCGACCACGACGTCACGCAGCGGTTGGTCGACCTGCTGGAGGGCATCGGCAAGGTGCCCGTGGTGTGCAAGGCGAGCCCCGGCTTCATCGTGCCGCGGCTGCAGGCACTGTGCATGAACGAGGCGGCGCGGCTCGTCGAGGAAGGCGTGGCAAGCGCGGAGGAGATCGACAAGGCGACCCGTTTCGGGTTCGGCTTCCGGTTCGCCGTCCTCGGCGTGCTCGAGTTCATCGACTGGGGCGGCGGCGACATCCTCTATCACGCCGATCGCTACATGAGCGAAGCGCTCGGCACCGATCGCTATACGGCGCCGAAGATCGTCGAGGACAACATGCAGGCCGGCCGCATCGGTCTGAAGACCCGCGAGGGCTTCCTCGATTACTCCGATATGGACGTGGCCGCCTATCAGCGCGACCGTCTAGCCGCCTTCGTCGGGCTGCTCAAGCACATGGGCGCGGCTCGCCCCCCGGTCGTCTAGGAACGGATATCGAGTGGGCCACAGCCCACTCGACGCTATATGACACCCGTCCCACAGCGTTTCCGCTTCGTGGGCCGCCAAACGAGCGCGTTGCGCCCGAAGGAAACGCCGACCCTCGCGTTTCGGCGACATATTTCCAAAAAACCGCCGAATTCTCCCGAAAACATCATCGGAAATGCGCCGAATCCCATCCAGCTGGGCGCCGCCCCGCCTTGCATTCCGGAAAATTTCCCATTATCTGCATGGGAAACGTTCACTTTGACAAGAAAGCCCAGCCGCGTTGCAATTGGTGTCAGCCAAACAAGAACTGTGTCGGGAGGAAACGGCCATGTCCGGACACGAAGCGCTGCTCGCCGATATCGGCAAATACTGCCAGCGCCATCGGATGGCGGAATCGACGTTTGGTCGACTGGCGGTCAACGACGGCAAGCTCGTCGCCAGACTGCGCGACGGCAAAAGCGTCACGCTCAATACGCTTGAACGCCTGCAAGACTTCATGAACCGAGACGGCAGCCGCGACAGCGGCAATGCCGACGCCGAGGAAACGGTGCTCGGGCCGAACGGCGCAATGGTGCCGAAAGAGACGCTCGCAGCGCAGGGATCGCTGACAGCGGCCCCCTCGGGCGACACCGAGACGCACGAACCAAGCGAGGGCAAGAACTTCCGCTTCTTCGACAATCGCCAGAAATACCTGATGTTCGTGAACACCTGCTCGGAGAAGTGGGTGGTCGCGAACCGCGTGGCGATGGAGCTTGCCCATATCCACCCGGCGCCGCCGGCGGTGCGCGTGTTCGACGCGGGCCTCGGCGACGGGACGGTGCTGACCCGTCTGATGCGGGCCATGCACGCCCGCTTCCCGACCATGCCGCACTACATCTCAGGCAAGGAGATCAGCCTCGAAGACATCCGGCTGGCGCTGGAGAAGATGCCGGACCGGTTCCACGAACACCCCGCCTCGGTGCTGGTGCTGACCAACATGTACTATTCGGAGGCGCCGTGGCTGCGCGTGCGCTCTCCGGCGGCGGCCAACAGCCTGGTCTGGCACGAGGTGGCGCTGGACGGCTCTTCGTCCTTCGAGTTCGAGGAACAGATCACGGCACTTCAGCCGTTCCTCGCCGAGCACTGGCAGGCCAAGACCAGCGAGAAAACCGGCAATCCGATCTACGAGCGGCCGGTGGTGCTCGTCATTTATCGCCGCGACCATCGTTTCCTGCTAGACTCGGTGATCCCGAAGCCGGGCATGGCGACGGCCGACTTCGACCTGATCATCGCATCGCAGCCCTATCGCCTGCGCGTGCCGGCCGAGTTCAAGGCGAACAAGGTGGTCGCCCCGCTGGCCCGCGCGCTCCGGCCCGGCGGCCGGCTCGTGGGTATCCACAGCCACGGCAACGATCCGGGACTCGAGATCGTGCAGACGGTCTGGCCGGGAGAGCGGCCCTATACGAACGACCGACACGACATTCTCAAGGCGACGAAAGAAATCCTCGGTTCCACGCACCGGGATTTGAAGTACAACGCCTATTCGGACGCGCGGTCGGTGTTCCGCTACGACATGCACACGCTGCCCAACGAACTTGCCGGGGCGATAGGCACCTCGACATTGTTCGCGGCCTGGAACGCGGCGATCTACGTGGCCCAGATCGAGGACGAGCGTTTGAGCGATGTCGTCAAGGACGGCCGCTACATCGATGCGACCGCCGGTGTCCTGCGCAAGCACGGCGGCCTGTGGTTCAACGACGAAACCTATGTGATCTCGCGACGGCAAGCCTAAGTCCGTCTGCCCAGAAAAGGGGGAACACCCAATGCAGAAAGATTATCTCTTCACCTCGGAATCCGTCTCCGAAGGTCATCCGGACAAGGTCTGCGACCGCGTTTCGGACGAGGTGGTCGATACCTTTTTCGGGATCGCCCTCGCCGAAGGCTGGGATCCGAGCCAGGTGCGCGTCGCCTGCGAGACGCTGGCCACGACCAACCGCGTGGTCATCGCCGGCGAGACCCGCGGTCCGAAGACCATCTCCAAGGAGCTCATCGCCCATCGCGCCCGCATGGCGATCCGCGATATCGGCTATGAACAGGACGGCTTCCACTGGGAACACGCCGATATCGAGGTGCTGCTGCATTCGCAGTCGGCGGATATCGCGCAGGGTGTCGACGCCGGCAGCGACAAGGACGAAGGCGCCGGCGACCAGGGCATCATGTTCGGCTATGCCTGCAAGGAAACGCCGGATCTGATGCCGGCGCCGATCTACTATTCGCACAAGATCCTCAAGCTCATGGCGGACGGCCGCAAGTCCGGCGAGTCGGGCATGCTCGGCCCCGACGCCAAGAGCCAGCTGACCATGCGCTATGTCGACGGCAAGCCGGTCGAGGTCACCCAAGTGGTCATCTCCACCCAGCATCTCGACGACCGCCTGACCTCGCACGACATCCGCGGCATCGTCGAGCCCTACGTGCGCGGCGCGCTGCCCGACGGCTTCCTGACCGCCAAGACCGACTGGCACATCAACCCGACGGGCAAGTTCGTGATCGGTGGCCCGGATGGCGACTGCGGGCTGACCGGCCGCAAGATCATCGTCGACACCTACGGCGGCGCGGCCCCGCACGGCGGCGGCGCCTTCTCCGGCAAGGACCCGACCAAGGTCGACCGGTCGGCGGCCTACGCCGCGCGCTACCTCGCCAAGAACGTGGTGGCCGCGGGCCTCGCGGACCGCTGCACGATCCAGCTCTCCTACGCGATCGGCGTGGCCGATCCGCTGGCGATCTACGTGGACATGCACGGGACGGGACAGGTCGCCGAGGACAAGCTCGGGTCGGTGCTGCGCCAGGTCCTGAACCTGCGTCCGCGCGGCATCCGGGAGCACCTCAAGCTCAATCAGCCGATCTACGCGCGCACCGCGGCCTACGGCCATTTCGGCCGGCCGGCCGAAACGGACGGCGGCTTCAGCTGGGAAACGACGGATCTCGCCGACGCCATCCGCTCGGCGGCCGCGTAGGCCATCGGCCTGATCGATCTAAATACGGGGCGGCCGCTTCGGCTGCCCCTTCCGTGTAATGCGAATTCAAATGGAAAAGGACAGGTGATGTCTGGCGATTATGTTGTGAAGGACCTTGGACTGGCCGACTGGGGCCGCAAGGAGATCGAGATTGCGGAGACGGAGATGCCGGGCCTGATGGCGACGCGCGAGGAGTACGGTGCCTCGCAGCCGCTGAAGGGCGCACGGATTTCCGGCGCGCTGCACATGACGATCCAGACCGCGGTGCTGATCGAAACGCTGCAGGCGCTCGGCGCGGAGGTGCGCTGGGCCTCGTGCAACATCTTCTCGACGCAGGACCACGCGGCGGCGGCGATCGCGGCGAAGCGCACGCCGGTATTCGCGGTGAAGGGCGAGAGCCTGACCGAGTACTGGGACTATATCGACCGGATCTTCCATTGGCCGGACGGCGAAGTCGCCAACATGATCCTCGACGACGGCGGCGACGCGACGCTGTACATCCTGCTCGGCGCCAAGGTGGAGGCCGACGCCTCGGCCATGCCGACGCCGACGAGCGAGGAGGAAGAGGCGCTGGTGGCACAGCTCAAGAAGCGGCTTGCCGCGAGCCCGGGCTGGTTCGCCAAGGTGAAGGCCTCGATCAAGGGCGTCAGCGAGGAGACCACCACCGGCGTGCTGCGTCTCTACGAGATGCAGAAGAAGGGCGACCTCCCCTTCCCGGCGATCAACGTCAACGACTCGGTGACCAAGTCGAAGTTCGACAACAAGTACGGCTGCCGCGAGAGCCTGGTCGACGGCATCCGCCGGGCGACCGACGTGATGATGGCGGGCAAGGTGGCGCTGGTCGCCGGCTACGGCGACGTCGGCAAGGGCTCGGCGCAGTCGCTGAGCGGCGCCGGCGCGCGCGTGGTCGTGACCGAGATCGATCCGATCTGCGCGCTGCAGGCGGCAATGGACGGCTTCGCCGTGCAGACCATGGAAGAAGCGGTGCCCCATGCCGACATCTTCGTCACCGCCACCGGCAACAAGGACGTGCTGACGGTGGACCATATGCGGGCGATGAAGGACATGGCCATCGTCTGCAACATCGGTCACTTCGATAACGAGATCCAGGTAGCCGGCCTGAAGAACTACAAGTGGACCAACGTGAAGCCGCAGGTGGACATGATCGAGTTCCCCGACGGCAAGCGGATGATCCTGCTCTCAGAGGGCCGCCTGGTGAATCTCGGCAACGCGACCGGCCACCCGAGCTTCGTGATGAGCGCCTCGTTCACCAACCAGACGCTGGCGCAGATCGAGCTGTGGACCAACGGCGCGGCCTACGAGAACAAGGTCTACGTGCTGCCCAAGCACCTGGACGAGAAGGTCGCCACGCTGCATCTGGCCAAGCTCGGCGTCAATCTCACGACGCTGACCCCCGAGCAGGCCAGCTACATCGGCGTGTCGCAGGAAGGGCCGTACAAGGCCGACCACTACCGGTACTGAGGCCTGGCCTCACACGACTGAACGAGAACGGCGGGCGATCAGCCCGCCGTTTTTGTTTGTGGTGGCGGGCGATGCGCGACCGCCTACCCCGGTTCGCCCTCAGGTGCCGGATCGGAAATTGGCGAACTGCCACGGATCCTTCGGCTCCGGCGGGGCATCGATGAACGGGCGCTGATCGACCGGCGTCCAGTCGGTCCGCTCGCAGACCACGCGGCCGAGATACGGCCGTGCCGCCTCGAGCACGAAATCGTGCGGCAGGTCTTCCGGCTCGCAGAAGCCGGCATTCGGGTTCTCAAGCGCCCATAGCGACGATGCGACCACGCCGGCCGCCACCTGCAACGCCGTCGAGTTGGAATGGGGCACGACGCGCCGCGCCTCGTGGATATCGAGCTGCGACCCGTACCAGAGCCCGTTCAGGCCGTGACCGAGCAGCAGGACGCCGAGTTCGTCCTGCCCCTCGACGACGTCGCGCTTGATGACGCGCTCGGCCTCGGGTTCCTGCCAGCCGCCCATCATCGTCTCGTGCAGGCTGGTGAAGGCGCCGTCGCACGGCAGATAGACGAAGGCGACGGTCGGCCTGTAGGTCGGCTCGCCGTCGGCCTCGACCGTCAGGTAGTCGCTGATCGTCACGTTCTCGCTGTGCGGCAGGGCGAGACCCAGGATCTGTCCCGACGTCGGTACCCAGGAGTACATCTGGAAGCGGGCCGCCGGCTGGTCGATGTAGATCGTGTTGCAGGGACCTTCCGCGTGCTCGAGGGCGTCGTCCGGCAAGGCGCGCTCATGGGTGCCCCAGCCGAGTTCGACCGGCATCATCGCCTCTTCGACGAAGCCGGGGATGCTCCAGGTGTTGACGAACTCTCCCGGCATCTTCGGCGTGGCCGAGACCTGAGTGTCGCGCTCGGAGATATGGATCACCTTGGTGCCGGTCCGCTGGGCGAGCCGGGCCCAGTCGCACCGCGTCGACGGCGCGGCGAAATCGAGCTTCATACCCTTGGCTATCTCGATCAGCGCCGCCTTGGCGAAGTGGCTGACGAGGCCGGGATTGGCACCATGGGTGATGATCGCCGTCGGACCATCGGTCCGCCAGGTCTTCTCCGCGTGCAGCCGGGCACGCTGGTGCAGGGCGTATTCCGTGCGCTCGCCGGCGGGCAGATCGGAGTCCTCGACGAAGCCTTCCCATGGCTCCAGCGCCGTATCGACATAGGAGACGCCATGGTGGTGGCACCAGTCGGCGACGGCGAGGGAATCGACGCCCATGGTGAGATTGAGGAGGAGATCGCCCGGTTCCGTGGCTTCCGCGAGAACTTCCGCGAAATTCTGCGCCGAGACCGCCCGTTTCCGATAGGTGAGGCCGCTTTCGCGAAAGGGCGACAGCATGCCCGGCGGATCGATCCGGTCGATAATCGTGAAATCGGATGCAGGCCGGTTCAAGCGGTCGATCAGCAACGGCAGGACGCACTGGCCGATCGTTCCGTATCCGAGGATTACGATATTTCCATTCGGCGTTGCGGCGCGGATCACGGCCTCCAGGGAAACGGGGTGGCTGGGCCTTCCTGTTAAGCAGGTCGCGACCGCCAAGGCAAATGCGGGCGAAGCCGACCGTCGGGATCGACATCAGCCACATGGCTGGAAAGACGCGGGACAAATCGACCTTCGGCCGTCACAAAGCGGGTGCAACCGCCCCCTGCCCGTGCCAATCTCCCGCCGGCCGGCAAGACGGATGCCCACGATCTGGCCGGACGGTTTTTCGATAGAGAGGTGGACATGGCGAACGAATTTCTCACCACCGCCAAAGACCCGAAGCCCCGCACGTGACCAGCCGGAATCCAGACGCGCAGCGGCGCTGCCGCGCACCGCGGGGCGCCCGGTGAAGGCGATTTCCGCCCGGGCGGCATTTCCCGTTATCCTCTGCCTGACGCTACTCGTGGGAGCGTGCGCCGGGCCCGGCGGTTTCGGCGGCGTCAGCCCCGTTGCGGTCAATACGCGGGCCGCCGCCGCATCCACCACCGCCTTTCGGACGGCACAGGGACGCGGCCCCGTCAACGCCAACAGCCGCCTCAACGCCATCGCCGAGCGGCAGGCAATGGCCATGGCGCGACGCGGACGGCTCGGCCACGACCTGATCGGCCCACTGCACAAGCGGCTCAAGGGGGCGGGTTACGTCTGGCTCGTCGCCGTCGAGAATGTCAGCGCCGGCTACGACGACTTCGACGCGGCGCTGGCGGGCTGGCAGACGTCGACCGGCCACCGGTCGAACCTGCTCGAGCCGCAGGCAACCGAGATCGGCGTCGGCGCGGCGCGGGCGGATGACAAGTACGGGACCTATTGGACACTGATCCTGGCGGCGCCCGACCCGGACCGGGGCAGGTGAAGACGGGATGTTCGGCGCCGGTGAAGGGCGGCGCGGGTTACGCGAAGGAGCGGTGATGAGCGATCCGCACGATTTGTTCGAGGCCGCGAAGGCGGCGATGGCGAAGGCCTACGCGCCGCATTCGAACTTTCCCGTCGGCGCGGCGATCCGGTCGGCCGGCGGCGCGATCTATTCGGGCTGCAATGTCGAGAATGCCTCGTATCCGGAAGGCTGGTGCGCCGAGACCTCGGCGATCGCCCAGATGGTGGGCGCCGGCGAGCGGGCGATCATCGAGGTGGCCATCGTCGCAGGGAAGGTGGCATGCATCCCGCCCTGCGGCGGCTGTCGGCAACGGATCCGGGAATTCGGCACGGCCGATACCCGCATTCATCTGTGCGATGCCACGGGCGTGGTGGAAACGGTAACGCTCGGCGAGTTGCTGCCGCGCGCATTCGGACCGGAGGGACGATGAAGGACACGACGACATCGCTGATCGCTGAAAAGGCGCAGCACCAGCCGACGATCGGAATCGTGCTCGGCTCGGGGCTCGGGGGGCTGGTCGACGCGCTCGCCGATGCCGCCTCGATCCCCTACTCGGAGTTGCCGGGGTTCCCGGAGCCGACGGTTTCGGGCCATTCCGGCGCGCTCGTCATCGGCACGCTCGCCGGCAGGCCCGTCGCCGTCCTGTCCGGCCGCGCCCACTATTACGAGGAGGGCCGCGCCGATGCGATGCGGTTTCCGCTCGAGATGCTGCAGGCGATCGGGGTCGAGACGCTGATCCTCACCAATTCCGCCGGCAGCCTCGATCCGACGGCACCGCCCGGCTCGGTGATGATGATTACCGACCACATCAATCTCGCCGGCGCCAATCCGCTGATCGGCGAGCCGACAGACGACCGTTTCGTCGGCATGACGATGGCCTACGACGCCGACCTTCGCGCCGCCGCCGAACGTGCGGCCGAGGCCGAAGCCATCGGCCTCGCCTCCGGCGTCTATGCCTGGTTCTCCGGTCCGACCTTCGAGACGCCGGCGGAGATCCGCATGGCGCGCGTGCTCGGCGCCGACGCCGTCGGCATGTCGACCGTTCCGGAGGTGATCCTCGCCCGTTTCCTGAGGATGCGGGTGCTCGCCTTCTCGGTCATCACCAACATGGCCGCCGGCATCACCGGGGCCGAACTGTCGCACGAAGAGACGAAGGCGATGGCGCCCGAGGGCGGGGACAAGCTCGCGCGGTTGCTGACGCGCCTCGTCGGGGAGATCGGATGAACATCGTCGACTGCAGGGCGGTGGCGATGCGCGCCCTCGCCTGTCTCGATCTCACCAATCTCGATGCGACCTGCACGCCCGCGGACGTCGCGGCCTTGTGTGCGCGCGCGACGACCGCGCACGGGCCCGTGGCGGCAATCTGCATCTGGCCACGCTTCGTCGCCCAGGCACGGCCCCTGCTCACCGGGACGCCGGTGCGGATCGCGACCGTCGTGAACTTCCCCGATGGGGAGTCCGCTATCGACGCAATCCTCGACGAGACCGACCGGGCGATGGTCGACGGCGCCGACGAGATCGACATGGTGATAGCGTATCGCCGCATCGCGACCGATCCCGCCGAAGCGGAGGCGCAGGTCGCGCGGGTACGCGCGGCGACCCAAGGTGCGACACGGGGCGCGACACTGAAGGTCATCCTCGAAACCGGCGAACTGGAAGATCCGGCGCTGATACGTTCGGCGTCCGGAATCGCTATCCGCGCCGGCGCCGACTTCATCAAGACCTCGACCGGCAAGGTGACGGTCAACGCCACGCCGGAGGCCGCCCGCATCATGCTTTCGGTAATCGCCGAGACAGGCGGAAAGGTCGGCTTCAAGGCGGCCGGCGGCATCCGCACGCTCGACGACGCGGCCACCTATCTCGGCCTCGCCGACGAGATCCTCGGGGCGGACTGGGCAAGGCCGGAGACCTTCCGCTTCGGCGCCTCGGGGCTGCTCGATGCCCTGCTGGCCGAACTCGACGGACGCACGGCTGCCAGAGAGACAGGGACGGGATATTAGCCGGTCATGCTTCTGCCGCAGGAAATCATCCGCAGGAAACGCGACGGCGAGACGCTTTCGGCCCAGGAGATCTCGTTCTTCATCCAGGGCCTGACGGACGGGTCGATCAGCGAGGGCCAGGTGGCGGCGTTGGCGATGGCGATCTTCTTCCGCGATCTCGACACGGCCGAACGCGTGGCGCTGACGCTGTCGATGCGCGATTCCGGCTCCGTGCTCGACTGGCCCCGAACGGGCGGGACGGCCGACGGCGGCCCGGTGCTCGACAAGCATTCGACCGGCGGCGTCGGCGATACCGTCTCGCTGATGCTCGCCCCGATCGTCGCGGCCTGCGGGGCGCGCGTGCCGATGATCTCCGGGCGGGGCCTGGGCCATACCGGTGGCACGCTCGACAAGCTCGATTCGATACCCGGCTACCGGAGCCAGCCCGATCTCGACACGTTTCGCCGGGTGATCGCCGACGTCGGGTGCGCCATCATCGGCCAGACCGCCGATCTGGCACCGGCCGACCGGCGGCTCTACGCGATCCGCGACGTGACCGCGACGGTCGAATCGATCGCGCTGATCACCGCCTCGATCCTGTCGAAGAAGCTCGCCGCCGGGCTCGACGGACTGGTACTCGACGTCAAGCTCGGGTCCGGCGCCTTCATGGAAGACTACGAAGCGGCCCGGGCGCTCGCGGTCAGTCTCGTCTCGGTCGCCAACGGCGCCGGGCTGAGGACGACGGCCCTGTTGACCGACATGCACGAGCCGCTCGCCTCGGCCGCGGGCAACGCGGTCGAGGTGGCCAACGCCGTGCACTTCCTGACCGGCGAGAGACGCGACGGACGGCTGGAGCACGTGACGCTGTCGCTCGCCGGCGAGATGCTGCGCCTGGGCGGCCTGGCGGGATCGACGGAGGCCGGTCTCGAGATGGCGAGGAATGTCCTGGACGGCGGACAGGCGGCGGAGACCTTCGCGCGGATGGTTACAGCCCTCGGCGGCCCCGCCGATCTCGTCGAGCGGCCCTGGGTCCACCTGCCCGAGGCACCGATCCGGCGCGCGGTGTTCGCGCGGGACGCGGGCCATGTCGCGGCGATCGATACGCGCGGCGTCGGTGTCGCCGTGATCTCGCTCGGCGGCGGGCGGCGGCGCACGGACGATGTGATCGATCCCGCGGTCGGGTTCACGCAGCTTGCCGGGCTTGGCGACGAGGTCGGTCCCGACCGTCCGATCGGCATCGTTCACGCCGGTAACGAGGCGGCTGCCGAGCGCGGGGCGGAGGCCCTGCGAGGCGCCTATACGATCGGCGACGCGCCGGAGCCGCGGCCGGTCGTGTGCGCGCGCATCGACGAGACGGCACGATGAAACGGGCGCTGATCCTGGTGATGGATTCCGTCGGCATCGGCGGTGCCGACGATGCCGCCGCCTTCGGCGACGAGGGCGCCGACACGCTCGGCCATATCGCCGTAGCCTGCGCGGCCGGGCGCGCCGACGTGCCCGGCGGCCGGTCCGGGGCGCTGCGCGTCCCCAACATGAACGCGCTCGGCCTCGGCCGCGCGGCGGAGGCCGCGACCGGGCGCCATCCTGACGGCCTGGCACGCGTCGAACGGCCGTCGGCGGTCTGGACCTATGCCTGCGAGGTATCGAAGGGCAAGGACACCCAGTCCGGCCACTGGGAGATCGCCGGACTACCGGTGCCGTTCGCCTGGCACTATTTCCCGACGACCGAGCCGGCGTTTCCGAAGTCTCTTACCGACGCCATGATCACGCAGGCCGATCTGCCGGGCCTGCTCGGCAACAAGCATGCCTCCGGCACCGAGATCATCGCGGAGCTCGGCGCGGAGCACATGCGCACGGGCAAGCCAATCTGCTACACCTCGGCCGATTCCGTGCTGCAGATTGCCGCGCACGAGGAGACCTTCGGCCTCGACCGGCTCTACGACCTCTGCGCAATCACGCGCAGGCTGTGCGATCCGCTGCGCGTCGGTCGCGTGATCGCCCGGCCTTTCCTCGGCGACAGCGCGGCGACCTTCGTGCGCACGCCCCATCGCCGCGACTACGCCCTGCCTCCACCGGCGCCGACGCTGCTCGATGCGGTCGAGGCCTCCGGGCACGACGTCTACGCGGTCGGCAAGATCTCCGACATCTTCGTCGGCCGGGGCGCTACCCAGGTGCTGAAGGCGCCGGACAACGCCAGCCAGTTCGAGCGGACGCTGGAGGCCGCGCGGGCGGCGAAGGACGGCGATCTCGTCTTCACCAACTTCATCGATTTCGACCAGCTCTACGGCCATCGCCGCGACGTCGCCGGCTATGCGGCCTGCCTCGAACAGTTCGACGCGCGGCTGCCCGAGCTGATGGCACTTCTGCGGCCCGGCGATCTCGTCGTCCTGACCGCCGACCACGGCAACGACCCGACCTTCGCCGGCACCGACCATACCCGCGAGCGGATCCCGGTTCTGGCTTTCGGCCCGGGTATCGACGGCCGGCCCGCGCAGCCGCTGACGAGCTTCGCCGATATCGGGCAGACGGTCGCCGCGCATCTGGGGCTGCCGCCCCTCCAGCACGGTACGACCTTCCTCTAATCAGGACGGAGGCGACGATGAGCGACGGACACGAAGGCGGATGCGTCTGCGGCGGATGCGTCTGCGGCGCCGTGCGTTACCGGACGACGGGCACGCCGAAGCGGATCAGCGCGTGCTCCTGCCACTGGTGCCGGAAGCGGACCGGCAGCGTTCTCGGCCTATCCGTCTATTTCGACGCCGCCGACGTCGCGTTCCTCAAGGGCGAGACGCGGCCCTACCGGCTGACATCGGATGCCGGGCGCTGGATCGAGACCCGCTTCTGTCCGACCTGCGGCACGACGCTCGGCTGGACGCTGGAGTTCCTGCCGGGCTTGCAGGGAATCGCCGGCGGAACCTTCGACGACTCCGCGCTGTGGCATCCGCAACGCTATGTCTTCGCCCGCAACCGGCCGGACTGGCTGTGCCTTTCCGACGACATCGCCCCGTACGAGGGCATGCCGGGTTAGCCGACAGGCGGACCGGCGCCAGCGCCTCGCGGCGTCATCACTCGGCGCCGTCACTCGGCATCGCCGCGCGCCTTCCGCGCCGCGTCGACCTCGGCCTCGTCCCAGTAGCCGATCAGGATATTGGCATCGAGTTCGGTGTCGTAGGCCGCGGCGATCTGCTCCTCGGACATTGTGATGCGGTTCGCCGGATTGCGCGCCCAGGCGAACATCAGGCCCAGGAGCCGGGCCCGCTCGGCCTCGCAGGCCGGATCGTCACCGAGATCGACGAACTCCTCGGGATCGCTTTCAAGGTCGTAGAGCATCGGCCGCATGCCCTCGACATGGACGAGCTTCCAGCGTCCGTCGAAGACCATGGTCATGCGGCAATCGGCAACCGGCACGTCGTGATCGACCCGGGCACGGCGCTGCGAATAATCGTACTCGCTGATGACCGCGCGCCGCGTCCAGTCAGGCGACCCGCGCAGCAGCGGCAGCAGCGACCGCCCCTCCAGCACATGCGGCTTCGCCTTGCCGCCGAAGGCGTCGAGAAAGGTCGGCGCCAGATCGATCGCCTCGACCAGAGCGTCGGTCACGGTCCCCCGCGTGGCGTCGGCGTCACGGGAGGGATCGACGACGATCAGCGGGATCTTCACCGAAACCTCGTGGAACAACTCCTTCTCGCCGAGCCAGTGGTCGCCGAGATAGTCGCCGTGGTCCGAGGTGAAGACGATCATGGTGGAGTCGGTCAACCCTTCCTCTTCAAGGAAAGCGGCTAGCCGTCCGACATGATCGTCGATCTGCCTGATGAGGCCCATGTAGGCGGGGATCACCCGCTCGCGCACGCCGGGCCGGGCGAACACCCTGGAGAAGCGTTCCTCCATGTAGCTCGCGTAGAGGGGATGCGGGTTCTCCTTCTCGCGACCGGAGCGGACGACCGGAACCACCTGGTTCGCCCCGTACATGTCGTGATAGGGCGCCGGCACGATGTAGGGCCAGTGCGGCTTGATGTAGGAGAGATGCGCGCACCACGGCCGTCCGTCGGCCTTGGCCTCGCGGATGAAGGCCATCGCGCGATTGGTCATGTAGGCGGTCTCGGAATGCGCCTCGGGCACGCGCGCCGGCTTGTCGGCGTGCGCCAGAAGCCAGCCGGACAGGATGTCGCCGTCCTCGCCCTGTGCCGAATTCGCCCATTGCTCCCACGGGTTGGACCCGCCGAATCCCCGGTCGCGCAGATAGTCGTCATAAGCCGGGTCCGGCGCGTAGGGACCATCGGGATGCAGGCCGTCGTCGCGCTCGTAGGGCTCGAAGCCGCATTGGGCGACTTGCACGCCGATGAGCGACTCCGGATCGATGCCGAGCCGCGCCATGCCCTCGGTGTCGGCACGCATGTGCGTCTTGCCGATCAGCGCGGTGCGCACGCCGATCTCCGAAAGGTGGTCGCCGAGGGTCGGCTCGCCGACCCGCAGCGGCACGCCGTTCCAGGTCGACCCGTGCGAGCGCACGTAGCGGCCGGTGTAGAAGCTCATGCGCGAGGGGCCGCAGATCGGCGACTGCACATAGGCCCGGCTGAACCGCACGCCCCGATTGGCCAGCGCGTCGATGTTCGGCGTCTGAAGGTAGGGATGTCCGGCGCAGCTCAGATAGTCGAACCGGAGCTGGTCGCACATGATCCAGAGGATGTTCTTGGCGCACATCCGGACCGTCGCGGCGTCAATGCGCCTCGTCCCAGTTGTCGGCGGCGCGGGCGTCGACCTGAAGCGGGACCTTCAGCGAAACGGCCGGCAGCGGCGCCTCCTGCATCACCCTGACGATGACCGGGATCGCATCGTCGACCGTGTCCTCGGGCACCTCGAAGATCAGTTCGTCGTGCACCTGCAGCAGCATCTCCGCCTTCACCCTGGCTTTGCGCAGCTCATCCTCCATGCGGATCATGGCGCGGCGGATGATATCGGCGGCGGAGCCCTGAATCGGGGCGTTGATCGCCGCGCGCTCCATGAAGGCGCGTTCGGAGGGATGGCCCTTGGTGATGTTGGGATAGTTGCAGCGCCGCCCGAAAATCGTGGTGACGTAGCCGTGCGCGCGGGCGAACGCTTTGGTGTCCTCCATGTAGTCTCGGATGCCGGGGAAACGCTCGAAGTAGCGCTTGATGTAGTCGGCCGCCTCCTGGCGCGGGATCGACAGCTGGTTGGCGAGCCCGAAGGCGGAGATGCCGTAGATTATGCCGAAGTTGATCGCCTTGGCGCGGCGGCGGATCATCGGATCCATGCCCTTCACCGGCACGCCGAACATCTCCGAGGCGGTCATCGCGTGAATGTCGAGCCCGTCGTCGAACGCCTGCTTGAGCTGCGGCGTATCGGCGATATGGGCCAGCACGCGCAGCTCGATCTGGCTGTAGTCGGCCGAGACAAGCTTCATTCCCTTCTCGGCGACGAAGGCCTTGCGGATGCGACGGCCCTCTTCGGTGCGGACGGGAATGTTCTGCAGGTTCGGTTCGGACGACGACAGCCGACCCGTCGTCGTCGCGGCAAGCGCGTAGGACGTATGGACGCGCCCGGTCTCCGGATTGACGTAGCCGGGCAGCGCATCGGTATAGGTCGAGCGGAGCTTTGAAAGCTGGCGCCAATCGAGGACTTTCCTGGGCAGCTCGTGGCCTTCGGCGGCAAGATCCTCGAGCACGCTCGCCCCGGTGGTCCAGGCCCCGGTCTTCGTCTTCTTGGCGCCGGGCAGCCCCATCTTGCCGAACAGAATGTCGCCGAGCTGCTTCGGCGAACCGACGTTGAAGGACTCGCCGGCAAGATCGTGGATCTCGGCTTCGAGCGCGGCGGCGGCCTGGGCGAAATCGCCCGACAGGCGCGACAGCATCGCCCGGTCGATGGTGATGCCGCGCCGCTCCATGCGGGCGAGCACCGGCACCATCGGCCGCTCCAGCGTCTCGTAGACGGTGGCCAAGTGCTCGGCGGCCAGGCGCGGCTTCAGGACCTGCCATATCCGGTAGGTCACGTCCGCGTCCTCGCCGGCATATTCCGTGGCGCGGTCGATCGGAACGAGGTCAAACGTCACCTTGTTGCGCCCCGTGCCGGCGACATCGGCGTATTTGATCGGCTCGTGGTCGAGCCAGCGCCGCGACAGCTCGTCCATGCCGTTGCCTCCGCGCCCGGCATCGAGGGCGTAGGACAGCAGCATGGTGTCGTCGAAGGGGGCGACGTCGATGCCGTGGCGGATGAAAATCAGCCAATCGTATTTGAGGTTCTGCGCGATCTTCAGCGTGCCGGGGTTCTCCAGCAGCACCTTGAGACGCTTGAGCGCCTCCGACATCTCGATCTGCTCCGGGCGGTCGTCGCCGAAATCGAGGCCTTCCGAGGCACGATGGCCGAGCGGGATGTAGCAGGCCCGCCCCGGGCCGGTGGCAAGCGAGACGCCGACAAGCTCCGCCTGCATGGCATCGAGCGAGGTGGTCTCCGTGTCGACCGCCACGACGCCCGCCGTCATCGCCTCGGCGATCCAGGCGTCGAGCACGTCCAGCGTCGTCACCATCTCATAGGCGGAGGAATCGATCGGAACACACCTGGCGGCCGCCGCGCCGGCCTCGACCGCAGCCGACGGCGATCCCGGACCGCCCGCAGGCTGGACCGCCGCCTGGCGTTGGTCTTCCGTCTTCTCCGCGACCTTCGTCTTCGCCGGCCTGTCGGCCTTAGGCTCGCCGCCCTCTCCGCCTTCGGGCGGCCAGTACTTGAACGGCACCTCGGCAGGCTCGACCTTGGCCGCGTCGACGCCGGTCGCGTCGGCGACGCGCTTGGTGATGGTGGTGAACTCCATCCCCTTGCAGAAGGCGATGAGGCGCTCCGGCTCCGGCGCGCGCACGCTGAGTTCGCCGAGATCCGTCTCCACCGGCACGTCGGACTTCAGTTCAGCGAGCCTGCGCGAGATGCGGGCGTTGTCGGCATGCTCGATCAGGTTCTGGCGCCGTTTCGGCTGCTTGATCTCCTCGGCGCGCTGCAGCAGCGATTCGAGGTCGCCGTATTCGAGGATGAGCTGGGCGGCGGTCTTCACGCCGATGCCGGGCACGCCGGGAATGTTGTCGACCGAATCGCCGGCGAGCGCCTGCACGTCGACGACATGCTCGGGACCGACGCCGAACTTCTCCTCGACCTCGGCGGGCCCGATGCGCCGTTCCTTCATCGGGTCCATCATCTCAATGTGGTCGCCGACGACCTGCATCAAATCCTTGTCGGAGGCGACGATCGTCACGGTGGCGCCCTTGTCGGCGGCCTGCCTCGCGTAGGTCGCGATCAGGTCGTCGGCCTCGTAGCCCTCCAGCTCGATCCCGGGCACGTTGAAGGCTTTCACCGCCTCGCGGATGAGGCCGAACTGCGGGCGCAAATCCTCAGGCGGCTCCGGGCGGTGCGCCTTGTACTGATCGTAGATCTCGTTCCGGAAGGTTTTCGCCGAATAGTCGAAAATCACGGCGAGATGCGTCGGCTTGTCGGCGTCGCCGTTTTCCTCGGCGTCGCGCAACAGCTTCCACAACATCTGACAGAAACCGTGCACCGCGCCGATCGGCAGCCCGTCGGACTTGCGCGTCAGGGGCGGCAGCGCGTGGTAGGCGCGGAAGATGTAGGACGAGCCGTCGACCAGGAACACATGGTCGCCGGATTTGACGGGGTGATTTTCGGTTTTCGGCATGGCCGGGACTATGCCCCGGCCGGTGCCGCTTGGCGACCCTTTTTAGGGGGCGGGCGTCGGTCCCTGCCTATTCGGCGGCATGCGCCAGGCGCCGCGTCGGTTCGTAGCGCGCCCAGGCCGGCCGCTCGAACAGGAAGCCGAACCAGGTGCCGCGCACGATCCAGAACATCACGAGTGGGCCGACGATGGCGGCGCTGGTGACGATCAGAGACATCGTGCCGATATCGGGCACGATGCCGAGTTTCAGCAGCACGATCCGCGTGACGGCCATCGGCAGGAAGAATGCGAGATAGATGACGATGGAGTTCTCGCCGCAATAGCGCAGCGGCACGGCGGCCAGCGACGCGGCGAGCAGCGCCGAAACGGACACGACCGCCATGGCGCCGAGCACGGCGAGCCCGAGACTGACGAAGCGCGCGTCGGCGAGGCCGGCCTCGACCAGGCTGCCGTTCACCAGCGCCCACAGGATCAGCGCGCCGAGCGCCACCTGCCGCATCTCCTGGACCTTCGCTGCAAAGGCGAAGATGGCCGGAGCAAGCGCGTAGCCCGCGTAGAAGAAAACGAAACGGCTGGCGAACTCGTCGACGATGACCGAGCCGGTGTGGACCTGGGCAACCTGAAGCGCGGCGCCGGCGACCAGCACGACCACCGGAGGGACCGGGCGCAACAGCTTGGTGACGACGAAGAACACCGGCAGGAGATAGATGAACCACAGCGTGCCGTAAGGCTGGATCAGGCCGTACAGGAAGTCGCGCGGCATCGCGGCGAACCCGTCACCGGCCAGGCCGGTCTTGAGCACGGTCTGGATACCCATCCACAGGATGTAGAAATAGACGAAGTGCAGCACCTTGCGATCGAGATATTCCCCCCACGGCCGATCGATGCGGCGCGCCAGAAACAGGCCTGCGATCAGGAAGAAGTCGGGCATGCGGAACGGCTTCGCGAACTCCACTAGCGGATGCAGCCAGCCCTCAGCGCCAGCGGCCTTTTCGACGCCCAGCGTCGAGTGCATCATCACGACCATGATGATGCAGAATCCCTTGGCGATATCGACCCAATCGATCCGATCAGGCACGGAGGGGGATGTATTCGGCACGCTAATGCTCCGTTCTGGTACAATCGACGACGGAAGCCGTCTCTTCGCCCCGGTCGCAGCACGATCCGTGCCGCGCCCTCGATGGTGGGTCATGTGGTGGCGCTTAAGGTGTATCTGGTAAAGTTCCGTTACGCTCGAACGTCCAAACCGTCGGCGGCGCTGTAGATCACGGCCGTTCCGGTCCGAAAGGTCGGCAGGGTCTGGTCAATTCCGCCGCGAAACCGCATATTCCGAATATCGAGAACGGGCCCACGCGGGACGAGGCCTTACCGACATGTCGACTCCGAGACTGCTCATTCTGTTTGGTTTGCCGCTCCTGATCGTGATCGCCGGAGCGGTAATTTTCGTCATTCCGCACATGCAGCCGCAGCCGGTGGACCCGACGGGCGCGATCGAACAGCTCATTTCGACCGGAAGCTGCCAGAAATGCGACTTGCGGTCGGCCCATCTGCGCGACATCGACCGCGCCGACATCGACCTGTCGGGCGCGATCTTGCGCAATGCCGACATGAAGTACGCGCGCATGCCCAACGCCAATTTCGCCAACGCCGACATGCAGCGCGCCGAGATGGAGGAATCCGACCTGTCCGGCTCCACCTTCGCCAACGCCAAGCTGCGCAATGCCGACATGGAGAAGGGCAAGGCCCCCGGCGCCAATTTCTCCGGCGCGGATCTGCGCAACGCCGATTTCGACGAAACCGATGTGACGGACGCCAACTTCGCCGGCGCCGACATGCGCGACATAACGATGAAACGCGCCGTCATGGCACGCGCGGTGCTGGAGAAGGTGCAGCTCAACGACGCCAATCTGGAGCGCACCGATATCCAGGGCGCCGACTTTTCAGGGGCCAACCTGAGCGGCTCCGACATCGACCGGGCCCAGGCCATAAACGCGTCCTTCATCGACGCCGACCTGAGCGGCGCCCGTATGTCGCATGGCGATTTCTCCGGCGCTCAGTTCACGGGAGCGAAAATGGACCGGACCACGCTGCAGCGCTCACGCCTGTCCGGTGCCGATTTGACCGGCGCCTCCGGTCTCACCCAGGACATGCTGGCGACGGCGTGCGGCGACGCGGCCACGAAACTGCCCAGCGGATTGACGCTCGCCAACTGTCAGTAGGCGACGGCCCGCCGCGAGGCGGGACCGACCGGCCTACTCGCTGGTCACCATCACCCAGCCCTGGGCGACGTCATTGTCGTCCAGCGGCGCGTCGCCGAGGTTCTGCACGCAAAACCCGATGCGATAAGGCCCTGGCGGGACCTGGACGCTGCCGCCCGCCGAATAGATCTGCCGTTCGGCGGTGAACGTGACCAACAGGAAATCGCTGCCGTTGACGTCCTGCACGGGCCCATCGGGCAGGGACTGGTAGCAGAGCCCGACCCGACCGGCGCTCGTCTTGTCGCCGGTGAGCCCCAGAGCAGCCTGCGCGGCCCCCAGGATCCTCTGCCCGTCCGTGACCGTGAGGTCGACGGTCTCCCCCGCGAAGACCGGCGGTTCGGACGGGCCGCCCGCGATCGGGCCGACCTGGCCGCTGAAGCCGTATGTGCCCGCGATGCCGGAGGCGCCGGCGGGACCGGGCCCGCCGGCTGCCCCCCTGGCGCCAGGCCGGCCCTTTCGTCCGCGCGGCCCGCAGTTCTGCACGACCGCCCTCGCCCGCCGATTGCCGGCCCGCAGTCTTACGATGCAGTCGTCCGGAAGATAGACATGGGCGAACTCGAAATACTGGCGTTCGTCCGAACGCGTCCGGTACCGGCCGTCGAGGCGGACAAGCTGGCCCGGCTCGGAGGCCACGCCCCTGACCATCAGCTTGCCCCCGGCGATCGCCGCATCGAAGACGACGAGCTTGTTCCGGGCCGCGGCCGCGCTGATCCGCTCGCCATCCAGCGGCGGAAGCGAACTGGCGGTTGCCGCCTGGTCCTGCGCGCGATCCTGTGCCCTGTTCTGGGTCTGGGCCTGGGCCTGGCCCTGCGCCCGGCCCGGGTCGACAGCGGCGACGCCCAGCACGACCACCATGGCAGCCGTCGCCAGGACGCACGTCCGGCAGACCGAATTCGCCCCGCTTCGCATTCGACTCCTCTTGCCCGGTTCGCCGGAGCCTACGGATCGAATCCCTGTCAAGTAACGGAGACGCTCCCCGAATGCCCCGATTCTTAGTCCGGTGGGCGCGAAAAGCCAGTGGGCGCCGACACCGCGGCTGCAGACATCGGCACGGGCGCGGCCTTTATAATGCGTTAACCACATTTACAGCCTATTATCGGCCAGAACGCAGTCCCGGCCGCCAAGGTTCCTGCGGATCGCAAGGCCGGGAATGCAGCGGAACCGGGGTACGGGCGCGCCGCAATGTCGGTGACACGGACACCGCTTGTGCTAGGGTTCCGCTCGGCGAATCAGACCCGGGAGATCCAGAATGCAAGTGCGTAGAGTTTTGATTGTTTCGTCGCTTCTGGCATCGCTTCCGGTGCTGGCGGCGTGCAGCACCGCCGGCGGCGGCGATGGCGCCGGTTTGTACTATCCCCCGCCGGTCAACTACAATCCGCGCGCCGGCCTTCTGCCGATGCTCAACGAGCCCTTCGATACGAGCGTTCCGTCCTCACCGCCGTTCCGGCCGTAGGCCCAGCGACGGCCCCATCGAACGCCGATGGACGGGCCGGCTGCGAGAGAATCCCCGCGCGGATAGTCGGTATGACGTGCGACTCATGATCCGGGGCCTGGTGCAGGCCCCGGCTGCCGCACAGGCCAATGCAGATCCGATTAAATAGCGCCACCGGACTACCGAAACGAAAAGCCCTCCTGAACGAGAAATCGTCGACCTGGAGCGTGTCCGCTGAATACCGAATCTGAATCCTGAAGACTTCGCCGAAGCGGTCCCGGAATTGCAGGCGGTTTGGCGGCTTTTCCAAGGTGGCCCCCTTTTCGGGTTTACGCCGCGGTTCCCTGATCTCGACCCTGGTAATTCGTCTCCCTTGGCGTTCTGAGATCAGGAACGCAATCCATTCGATCAGGTTGCGGATGGTTATCCAGGCACCGATGACGCCCTGTGCCCCGAAGCCATCACGGAGGGCCGACGCGGGTCTGATGCGGTCAGAGCGCGATCGAGATTCCGCCGTCGACGAAGAGCGTATGTCCATTAACAAAGTTGGATGCATCGGAGGCCAGGAAAATCGCGGCTCCCGATAACTCATCAACTTCTCCCCAACGCCCCGCCGGGGTGCGCGTCTCGAGCCAAGCCGTGAATTCCGGATCGCTTGCAAGCGCGCTATTGAGTGGTGTCTTGAAGTAGCCCGGTGCCAGTGCGTTGATCTGAAGTCCGTAACGCGCCCACTCCGCGGCCATTGCCCGGGTAAGATTCCGGACTGCCCCCTTGGTCGCGGTGTAGGGTCCGATCGAGGATCGCGCCAGTTCGGACTGAACTGAAGCAACATTGATTATCTTGCCACGCCCTCGCGCCAGCATGTATTTCGCGACAGCGCGGCTCACATGGAAAGTGCCCGAAACATTGACGGCAAGAAGCTGTTCCCACCGATCGACTGGGAACGCTTCCAAGGATTCGCGATACTGAATACCCGCGTTGTTGATGGCTATGTCGATGGGACCGATATCGTTCTCAATACGGGCTATAGCCTCTTCCGTCGCCGAATGATCGGATACGTCGAAGGCGCAGCGATATACATCCAAGCCCGCAGTTTTCAACTGCGCCTGGGCGGCGCTCAGTTTCGTTTCATCGCGGGCATTGAGAACGACTTGAGCGCCCTGCTTCGCAAGGGCCTTCGCCAGAGATAATCCGATACCTTGGCTCGAGCCGGTAACGAGCGCCATGCGCCCCTTGAGGTCGAACAGGGAACAAGACATCGCCGGCCCCCTATAGCGAACTTATCTCACGGAGTATCGCTCCGACCTTGTTCGCCATTTCCTCGACCTGCTCGTCGGTTACTATAAATGGCGGACAGAATGTCACTGTATTCCCTTGCGGCCGAAGCATCAGACCATAGTCCATCCCCATTCGTTCGATCTGCGCGGGGACCGCCTTTTCGACAGCAAAGACTGCCTTGCTGTTCCGGTCCTCCACGATCTCCACGCCAGCCATGAGACCTCGGCCTCGGACATCGCCGACGATGCTGCAATCCGATAGCTCCTCGGAAAGCCGTTCACGCAGAAGCTTGCCCTGTCGCGATACACGTTCGAGCAAGTTCATCTCGTCGTAGATCGCAAGTACTTCCCTGACGATTGCTGCCCCGACCGGGTGCGCCGAATTGGTGAAGCCATGACCAAAATTGGTTCCATGCGCATTTGCCGCATCGATCGCCTCGTAGATCTCCGGGGTCAGCGCCACGGCGGAAATCGGGAAATACGAGGATGACAGCCCCTTGGCCATCGCCATCATATCGGGCTTCATGCCCATAGCCTGGCAGCCGAACCACTCACCTGTGCGCCCGAAGCCGCAAACCACTTCGTCGGCCAGCAACAATATGCCGTACTTGTCCAGAACGGCCCGTACCTTCTCAAAATAGGTATCCGGCGGAACGATGACCCCTGCCCCGGCGTTTATGGGCTCTGCGATAAACGCCGCTATCGTTTCGGGCCCTTCCGCGACGATTGCCTCATCCAGTTCCGCGGCAAGGCGATCGGCGAACTGATCTTCACTTTCACCGGCAATCCTGCCGCGATAGGTATCCGGGCAGGAGACGCGGACTATCCCCCCCAGTGGCAAGCCGAACTCCCGATGCATATGGGGCAGACCTGTCAGCGACGCGGCAAAGATGGTCGAGCCATGAAACGCCCTGTCGCGCGCGATGATCTTTCGTCGTTCCGGCTGGCCCCTTCCTCGAAAATACAACCAGGCCAGCTTGATCATGGTTTCGATCGCTTCCGACCCAGATGTCGCGAAATAGATCCGCGCATTTTCGATGGGAACCCGCTGCGCGATCGATGCGGCGACATCAATCGCATCGGGCGACGCGCGCCCACTGAAGCTGTGATAATAGGCCAGCGACCGATAGGCCCGCGCTGCAACCCCAGCTATTCTCTCGTTTTCAAAGCCGAGCGAAGCACACCAAAGACCGGCCATAACGTCGAGATAGCGCTTTCCGTCTTCACCGATGACATAAGGTCCTTCACCGCGTTCGATGATGATTGGCCCGTCACGTCTCAGCGCTTCAGGATTGGTCTGGGAATGGAGATGAAAGCGGATATCGCGTTCACGCAAGAAATTTGAATGCGTCATTGGCCAGGCTTCCCGGCATTCGCCGATTTTCGATGGTCCGGCTTAAAGGCCCCTCGCTGTCGCCTTGCGGAGCAAGGCTCCACAGAGGCCGCGCTAAAGCCACGGGACAGCCAATTTGCCCTGCGGTCTCCCACGCTTGTCTGCCGCATACGCCCGCGCAATCAATTGGCCCTGGCCAGGAAAGAACGGAACTGCGGCGTCGACGGCGAGGCGAAGATCGTGTCGGGGGAACCTTCCTCGACGATCGTGCCGTCATCCATGAAGATCACGCGATCGGCGACCTTGCTGGCGAACCCCATTTCGTGGGTCACGACGACCATCGCCATGCCCGACTCCGCCAGTGCGGCCATGACCGCAAGCACTTCCTCGGTCAATTCCGGATCGAGTGCCGAGGTCACTTCATCGAACAGCATGAGCTTGGGCTCCATGGCGAGAGATCTCGCTATGGCGGCGCGTTGCTGCTGCCCTCCGGAAAGGCGGTCCGGATACTCATGGAATTTGTCGAGCAGGCCGACTTTCTCCAGCATCTTGCGCGCCTTCTCTTCGGCCTCCGCCTTCGGCACCTGTTTCACCAGATGCGGGGCGAGCATGATGTTCTGCCCGATGGTCATGTGCGGAAACAGATTGTACTGCTGAAAGACGATGCCAACATCCTTGCGCAGGGCCCTCAAGGATTCCCCGTTGTAGGTCATGGGATGCCCAGCAACTTCGATCGACCCCGCCTCGATGGTTTCGAGCCCGTTCAGGCATCGCAGGAGCGTCGATTTTCCCGAGCCGCTACGCCCCAGGAGAACAAGCACTTCCCCCGACTGGACTTCAAGGCTGATGTCCTTCAGAACGACTACGCTCCCAAAGCTCTTGCGAATATTATGGACTTTAACGACCGACATTGACGCGGGCCTCCAACTTGCGGCTCAGCACTGAGAGCGGGAAACAGATCAGAAAATAGATCAGACACACGACCGCATAGATATTCAGCGGCGCCATGGTTGCATTGTTCATGATCGTTGCGGCCCGCATGAGTTCCGTCATGCCGACGATGCTCGTCAACGACGTATTCTTCACGATCTGAACGAAGAACCCCACGGTTGGAGGCGTCGCAATACGGATCGCCTGGGGCAATATAATGTACCGTGTCCTGTGCCAGGGCGACAAAGCGAGCGCATCGGCAGCCTCGAATTGTTGGCGAGGCACGGCCTGGATAGACCCTTTCCAGATCTCGCCCAGGAAAGCAGACGCAAAGAACGTCAACGCCACGCCAGCCGCGATTACGGCCGGCAACCTGAACCCGAGGAGACTGAGCCCGTAATAGACGATGAACAACTGCATAATCAGCGGCGTGTTCTGGAATATCTGAACATAGGCTCCAGAGATGGTGCGCAGGGCGGGGGATCTAGAGGACCTCGCCAGGGCGATGACAAACCCCACGAGACCGCCCATCGCGAAGGTCAGAACCGAAAGATAGATTGTCCACTGTGCGGCCTGGAGCAAGTAGAGCGCTTCATCAAGACCAAAGGTGCGCATACTATACATATCGCTCACCCGACCGTTTTTCTGCGCCATGGCCAAAGCATTGAGGCAATGGCGTAGAATATGGCGCGCAGAAGGAAGGCGAGGCCGAAATATAAAGCGGCAACGACCAGATAGGTCTCAAAGGTCCGGAATGTTTCGGACTGGATCCGGCCGGCCGCAGACGTCAGTTCCTGTACCGCGATCACTGATACGATACTGGATCCCAGCATCTGCAGGATGAACTGCCCGCTGAGCGCCGAATAGACGTTGGCGAGCGCCGGAGGCAGTTTGATCCTGAGGAAAATCTGGTGCGGCTTGAGCGCCAGACTCTGCGCAGCTTCAACCTGTTGCCTGGGAATGGATTCCAGACCCGCTCGGACGATCTCGGTGATGTACGCCCCGAGGTTGATGCTGAGAGCGATGATGGCAAGCGTGTAAGGGGACGGCCGGATCGGCGCACCGAGCATCGCAACGAATTGGGGAAGCCCGAACGTAACCAGGAATAGTTGGGCAAGAAACGGCGTGTTGCGGATCGCTTCAACATAAGTTGCCGCAATGGTTCGGGAAACGGTACCGCCCTCGGCTCGCATCCGGGCGCAAACGGTTCCAATGACAAAACCGGCCGAAATCGCGATGACCGACAATTGTATAGTGGTCAACAGCCCGGCCCATATGAGATCGGACCGCTGAAAGACCGGCCCGAACTGAAGGACATAGGTCATGAAAGGTCCCTGGTTCTGCTTGTAATGGACAAAGGCACCCCCCATCGGGCCGCGCCGGGGCGGCACCGCGTGCGTCATGGCGACGGAAGAAAAGGCGAGACCAAGAGGAAGGGGGCGTCAGGAAAGCCGAAGCCTTCCTGACGGTGTCGATCAATCGAGCGGCGGCAAGTCGATTCCGAGCCACTTCTTGTGCAGTGACGCCAGGTAGCCGTTATGCCGATTGAAGAAGATCCACGTATTGACCCACTGGAGCAGGTCGGCATCGCTCTGCCGCACAGCAATTGCGGCAAACGTGGAATAGGCGTCGAACTTACGCTCCAGTTCGAGATTGGGGAATTTCTGCATGAGGCTGGCAACGACGGTGTTGCCGAAAGCCGTTGCGTCGATCTGGCGCGTGGCCAGAGCCTGAACGACCGTCGCATCATCGTCATACCGACGAATGTCGGCATCGGGCGCATTTCGACTGACGATATCGTCCTGCATGGTGCCCCGCGTCAGACCGATCACCTTGCCGGCGGTGTCGTCATAGCTAGACATTTCCACATCGCTCGGCCCGACGAGCACCATCGAGAAAGCCGTATAGGGATCGGAAAGCGCAACGGCACTGGCCCGCTGAGGTGTAATACCGACGGTTGCGATCACCATGTCGGCCATATTGGAGACGAGCGTGGGAATACGGTTCGCGCCGGTTATGATCACGAGTTCAAGATCAACCTCGAGATCCCGCGCAATGGCTCGGGCGATCTCGATATCCATGCCCTCGACTTCGTTGTCGGCGCCGATCTGGCTGTATGGCGGCACATCGTTCTGCACGCCAATAACGATCTTGCCGGCTGAAAGAATGCGATCAAGCGCGGACTGTGCAGACGCCGGCAGAGCCCCCGTGACGACGGACACGACTGCCACAGCCAACGCGCAACCTAAATTCTTTAAATAGTTCATAGCTGTTCCCTCTAAGAGACCGCTCTGGGAGACGGCGTTTTTCTTGGCGCGCGATTGCGCGCAACCCAGATCTTCACCGGAAGCTGTCGAAGCTCGGACGCTGCCGGTAAATCGGATTGGAGGCTTCATAGGCGGCGGACGCCTGCAGAACGCCTAGATCGTCAAAGCGCCGGCCCACGATTTGCAGGCCGATCGGCAGCCCCGAGCCGTCGAAACCACATGGCACGGAAGCCGCGGGGTTGCCGGAGAGATTGAACGGGTAGAGGAACTCGGCCCATGCCATCCAATCCCATTCGTGCTGAGGCCAGTGATCCGGGCGCATTTGTTGCGGCGGGAAAGCAGTGACGGATGCCGTTGGCGTCAGCAAGAAATCCCAATCTTCAAAGAACGACTGCATCTCCGCGACATAATCGTATTTCTCTTGCCGGCGATTGAGGAATTCGGGTGCGCTGTACTCTGCACCGGCCCGCATGCAGGCAACGTAGTCCGCCCCAAGTTTGCTGCCCCATTCCTCGATGAGGTTGGCCCTGCGCCCCTCCTTCGCAGCCCAGAAGAACCGAGCGAGATCAGCACCTTTTTCGCCCCAGCTCGGCGTAACCTCCTCGACATTGGCACCCAGGCTCGAAAACAGTTTTGCCGCTTCGCGCACGGAGGCCGCGACATCGTCGTCTACGCGCGCATGCCCCAGATCGACACTCAGCGCGATCCGCTTCCCCTTCATGGTGGCGGGAAGACTGGCGAGATAATCAGGCGGCGAACTCTCGCAGCACGTGTGGTCGAGATGATGGGGACCCGCCATGACTTTCAGCATCAGGGCACTGTCGGCCACCGTCTTGCTCATTGGACCGATGTGAGTGGCATAATCGTTGTTCGACATCGGAACATGCGGAACCCGGCCGAATGTCGGCTTGAGGCCGAAGACGCCGCAGAAGTGGCAGGGCATGCGGATCGATCCGCCACCGTCCGATCCAAGATGAAGCGGCCCGAACCCGGCGGCGGCGGCAACCCCGGCCCCCGCGGAGGATGCGCCGGCATTGAGCCCCTTGCCCCAGGGGTTGTGGGTCGTTCCGGTAAGAGGACTCCAGCTCAGTCCCGACCAGGCCATCTCCGAGGTTGTGGTCTTGCCCAGCACCACGGCCCCCGCATCGCGAAGCCGCTTGACGACCACGTTGTCCGCGTCGGCAACCGCGCTGGTTTCGCTCAGCCAGATGGAGCCAGTCTCGGTCTTGACACCTGCCAGGTCGTAGGCGTCCTTGATCGTCACCGGAATGCCGAGCAACGGCGCGTCTCGCCCCTCGGCTCTCTGTGCGTCGGCGTTCGCCGCGTCCTGCATGGCTTGATCGGCCGTCAGGGCCGAGAACGCGTTTAGCTCGGGATTAAGCTCCGCGATCCGGTCTAGGATCTGTTCCGTCACCGTCTTCGCGGAGAGCGCACCCGACGTATAGGCCTGCTTGAGATCGATTGCCGTCAGATAGCCGATTTCGGCGTTCTTATCGAAGTTTACTGACACTCTGCCCCCCTGGCGGGCACCGACACGTCGATGCCTGTTTTTCATATTTTTGTCGGACGAACGCCGTGCAACGCACCGGCGCCTGCCGGAACCCTTGCGCTGCTTGTCGCTATCGTCCTTGTGACTCCCGCAGCTCTGCCAAAGCCATGATGATGTCGTTGGTCGGATAGTCGATATCGTCACTCACCCCCTTGCGGGCAGCAACTTCGTCCCTGTCGCGCAGGGCATCGAGCACAGCCCGATGAAGGGTATCGGAGCGATCGAACCGCGGCGTCCCGGATTGCAGCAACAGATGCTGTAGCGGGCCGTTGCGCAGCCAGAACCCATTTATGATTTCCAAGAGGAACGGCATCCTTGCCGCCGCATAAACGCTGAAATGAAAGACCCGATTGGCTTCCAGCGTAACTACCGCATCACCGGACTTGCGCGCGGCCACGTATCGGTCACAGGCAAGCTCGACCTGCTCAAGCTCATCGACTGAAATGCGACTGGCAGCCTCCGCGGCAGCGAACCCCTCGATCTCCATGCGAATACGGCGCACCTCCCGGACTTCCGCGGCAAGCGGAATCGGCACCGCAATGGTTCGATTGGGCCGCATCTCGAGGACCCTTTCCCCGACGAGCCGATTGAGAGCATCCCGGACCGGGGTGAGGCTGACACCGAATTCAGCCGCCAACTCGCGCAGAACAAGCTTGTCCCCCGGGGCATAGATTCCCTTCTGCAGATCCGCGCATATTTTGTTGTAAATCCCCTCGGCGCGGTGCGGGGCACCCGTACCCCTTGCCGCCTTCTGGACGAAGGAATTTCCACTATGTTCTTGGTTCTCTAACATTTTTTTGTTATATCATTTGTTGACTTTTGTTGCAATAGACATATTTTTTCGCCATCCAGATGCTATTGAGGTTGCCGTGAAAATTGCCCGGGTTGAGGCCATTCGAATCCCCGAACCTACGTGGACCAATCCCGCCTGGTGGAGCACCAGCCCAATGGATGCGCTCTATGAGGCTGGCGACAGGACGCTGGTTGGCGCGATGGGCCTGTTCAACAAGCCGATTTCCGCGTCCGGAGAAGACGTTTTCGCCGTCATCGTCCGCGTAACCGCCGAAAACGGCATGACCGGCCTGGGGATCGTCGGCCTCGGCTCCGAGGCCCTTGCGAGCATCATCGAAACCAGACTGGCTCCCTTGGTATTGGGCCGAAGCGCCTTCGATGTAGAGCTGGTCTGGGAAATGATGTTCCGCAGCACGATCAATATCGGCCGCAAGGGGCTGGTGCTCGAAGCCATCAGCGGCCTGGACATCGCGCTGTGGGACATCATGGGCAAGACCACGCAGCGCCCGGTTTTCGACCTTCTGGGCGGCCGCACGCGCGAGAAAATTCGTGCCTATGCCAGTGCCGGCTACGCGATGGACGACCTCGACCAAGTGGTCGACATGGCCAAGGGGTACCGGGAGGCAGGTTTCACCGCCATGAAGATGCGCTTCGGCTGGGGCCCCCGTGACGGCCGCGCGGGCATGCGCCGGAATGTCGAAATGGTGCGCAGGCTTCGTGAAGCGATCGGCGACGACATGGAGCTGATGACCGATGCTTATATGGGCTGGACGCTCCAGTACGCGCTGGAGATGCTCCCGCTGCTAGAGCCCTATGATATCGCCTGGCTAGAGGAACCGCTGATTCCCGAGGATTATGACGGGTACGCGCGTTTACGCTCGGCCACGAAGATCGCGATCGCCGGCGGCGAGCATGAATTCACCCGTTACGGCTTCAAGCAACTCATCGCCAACGGCTGCGTCGACATAGTGCAGCTCGACGTGAATCGCTGCGGTGGTTTCACCGAAGCCAGGAAAATCGTCGCGCTTGCCCAGGCTTTCAATCTTCCCGTCGTTCCTCATGCCCCGGACATCCATAACGTTCATCTCGTCATGTCCCATATCGGCATACCGTTGATCGAGCATTTTCCGCATCACGGAAGGGACGGTGACACCTTTCTTGGAGAACTGGTGACAGGCGCGCCCGAAGTACGTGACGGATACATGTATGTCGAAGACAAGCCCGGCCTGGGTGTCGAGATCAACACGTCCGTCGTTCCCCTTTGAATTCGCCCGCTTCCGGCGGCACGGCCGCCTTGTCCCCAACAGGAGTTTCGTCAGTGCGCCTTGTTCAGTTTCTCGACGATGAAGGGCAACGTCGCGTGGGCATCGTTTCAAACGACGGCCATACCCTGTCCGCTCTCGCCGCAGCAGCAACCGTCCGCGAACTCGCCGCATCGGCTATCGACAACGGCCACGGTCTCGCCGAGGAAATCGGAGAGAAGGAAAGAGGCGCGCTCTTTGAACTCGATGACCTGCTTGCCCGTGGCCGTGTGCTGCCGCCTCTCGATCACGAAGAACCCAACCGCCTCTGGCTGACGGGAACGGGGCTTACCCATATCGGAAGCGCGCAGGCTCGGGACAGGATGCATGAGCTGGCCCATAGCGACGGAGACGGCGACCTCACCGACTCCATGAAGATCTTCAAGATGGGCCTCGAAGGCGGCAAACCGCGCGACGGTGGCATCGGAGTTCAACCCGAATGGTTCTACAAGGGCACCGGCACCAGCGTAGTTCCGCCGGGAGAGGACATGCCGATGCCGGCTTTCGCCTTGGCGGGAGGCGAGGAAGCCGAGATCGTAGGCCTATACATCATTGGTCGGGACGGCACCCCGTGGCGTATCGGCTACGCGATCTCCAACGAGTTTTCCGATCAGGTGACCGAGGCGCAAAACTACCTCTACCTCGCTCATTCCAAACTGCGCGCGTGTTCCTTCGGCCCCGAACTGTTCGTGGGGGATCTTCCTCAGGACATTCGCGGCACCGTGAGGGTCATCCGAAACGGGAGTGTCTTGTGGGAGGGGGAATTCGCAAGCGGCGAACAGAACATGTCCCACTCGATCGCCAATCTCGAGCACTATCATTTCCGCTATGACATGTTCCGCCGGCCGGGCGATCTGCATGCCTATTTCTTCGGTGCGCCGATATTGAGCTGTGCCCATGGCATAGAAACGCGGGATGGCGACATCTTCGAGATCGACGTTCCCGCATTTGGCAAGCCGCTGCGCAACACTTTGCGCCGTCAGACCACTCCCGCGTTTGCCGTGCGGAGCCTTTAGGAACCCGCACGGCAAACCGCCCTTGCAGCAATCTTCTACAACGCCGGACGGTCGAGCGATGCTTCCCAACGCGCCTTCTATTCTCATCCTCGACGATTGCGACAATGTCGGCGTTGCGCGACGGGATATTTCCGCCGGCGAAACCTTGCTCGAGATCGACGCGAAGGCAGCTGGAGACATACCCTTCGGCCACAAGATTGCGATCGGATCAATCGCCCCCGGTGACAGAGTCCTGAAATACGGGCAGGTAATCGGCGTCGCCAAGACCGGCATAGAGCCCGGCGCTCATGTGCACGTCCACAATCTCGAGATGCTCGAGGTCAATCCCGAGTACGAGTTTTCCTTAGATGCCAGACAGATCGGTCCCGTTGCGTTCGCCGATCGGAAATCGTTCCTGGGATACCAGCGAGCGTCCGGCGCGGTCGGAACACGCAATTATGTGGCCGTCATTTCTTCAGTGAACTGCTCGGCCACCGTGTGCCGGGCCGTCGCCGAACACTTCAAGAATCCCGACATCATGGCACGCTACGACAATGTCGACGGCGTGGTCGCGTTTACACATGGAAGCGGCTGTTCGAGCAACGGCTATGCGGAGGGCTATACCTACCTCACCCGCACGCTCGCCGGATATGCGCGCAATCCCAATGTCGGCGGCGCGATCTTTATCGGCCTGGGCTGTGAAACCAACCAGATCGCCCTGATGATGGATGAGCACGGGCTGCAACCATCCGACCGGCTCCGAATGTTCAATACCCAGGATGTCGGGGGCACCCGAAAGACGATAGAGAAAGCCATAGCTGCGGTTGAGGATATGCTTACGGTCGTCGACCGGGACCGGCGAACGTCGCAGCCCTTGTCGAGCCTGGTGGTCGCCCTCCAATGCGGCGGATCCGATGCCTATTCGGGCATCTCGGCAAACCCCGCCCTGGGGAAAGCATGCGACCTCCTGGTCGCGGATGGCGGCACAGCCATTCTCAGCGAGACGCCGGAAATTTATGGTGCGGAACACCTGCTGACACGCCGCGCCGCGACGCCGAAAATTGGTCAGGCTCTCCTTGCCCGGATTGAATGGTGGCGGAAGTATACCGAACGCAATGGTGCCGTTCTCGACAACAATCCCTCTCATGGCAACAAAGCGGGCGGCCTGACTACAATTCTCGAGAAGTCGCTCGGCGCCGTCGCCAAAGGCGGCAGCTCCCGGGTGAACGCGGTCTACGCGTTCGCCGAACCGGTCACGGAAAAGGGTCTGGTCTTCATGGATACCCCCGGCAACGATCCGGTCGCCGTTACCGGCCAGGTGGCGGGCGGGGCCAATCTGATATGTTTTACGACCGGTCGGGGATCGACATCGGGCTTCAAGCCCGCCCCTTGTATAAAAATCGCCTCGAACACCCCGATGTACGAAATCATGTCGGAGGATATAGACATCAACTGCGGCGGCATCATCGATGGCGAACAGTCTCTTGAGGATGCGGGCCAGACGATCTTCGAAGCGATGATCGCCGTTGCATCCGGCGAAAGAACCAAAAGCGAAATCTTCGGCTACGGCGACAACGAGTTCGTCCCGTGGGTGGTCGGAGCCGTTATGTAGACCCACCCAGGAAGCCTAAAACCGGCTATATATTCAATGGGTTGCCCGGCACGCCGGAGTCTAGGTTTTCCGATCAGAATCATCGGCTTTCGAATAGAGCGCGCCCGTTGAACTCCCGTTCGGGGTCTCGATAATTCGGGTTCAGTTTGTTTATCCATCATTTCCATATCGGGAGGTGACGACGGCGCGCCTACGGGTTCGCTCGCCATGCAACGAGCATTGCCGAGCCGAAGTGCCGTTTGGCCGATGGATGGCCAAGACCTTTACCGGCACACTACGCTTTGAGACTGGTGACGGCGCAGACTACGATGCCAGCGAAGACGGGGACGCCGTGAAGCCGGGCGGGCCAGACAGGGGGTAGCCATGCTTTCGACGTCCGAATGGGAAAGCCTCGACGCCGTCGGCCTGTCAGAGCTGATCGCCGCCGGCCAGGTTCAGCCCCGGGAGGCGGTCGAGACCGCGATCGCCCGCATCGAGGCGCTCAATCCGGCGCTAAACGCCGTCATCTATAAATGCTACGAGGCCGCGCTCGACGACCTGGAGATGCGCGACGGGCGCGCGCCGTTCCACGGCGTACCCTATCTGATCAAGGACCTGCACGCACCCGTGAAAGGCATGCCGCTGACCAATGGCAGCCGCCTGTTCCAGGGCATGGTCTTCGACTTCGATTCGGCGCTTGTCGCGCGCCTGCGCGCCGCCGGTTTCGTCTTTCTCGGCCGCACCAATTCACCGGAATTCGGCCTGAACGTATCGACCGAACCGCGCGCCTACGGTCCGACCCGGAACCCCTGGAACCGCGAACACAGTGCCGGCGGCTCGAGCGGCGGGGCCGGCGCGGCGGTGGCAAGCGGCATGCTGCCGGCGGCACACGCCACGGACTCGGCCGGCTCGATCCGGATCCCCGCGTCAGCCAACGGTCTCGTCGGGCTGAAGCCGACGCGCGGGCTCAATCCCTACGGCCCCCATCGCGGCGACGGCAATCACGGCATCGGCCACGAGCACGCGGTTTCGCGCACGGTGCGCGACTGCGCCGCGATCCTCGACGTCACCGCGGGACCCGATGTCGGCGCCCCGTTCTTCTCGCCGCGCCCGCAGAAGCCGTTCCGAGACCTGATCGACGAGCCGCCGAGGACGCTGCGCATCGGTGTCCTGGCGACCCGGTTCGACGGCACCCCCGTCGACCCAGACTGCGCCAGGGCGGTGGACGACGCGGCCAGGACACTCGCCGATCTGCGCCACAGCGTCGAGGAGGCGAGGCCCGCGTTCGACCACACGGCGCTCATCGACGCGATGATGACCGTACTGATCGGCCAGCTTGCGCCGCTTGCCGATGGTTGGGCGCGGCAGCGCGGACGCCCGATCGGAGAAGACGACCTCGAGCCGATGTCGCATGCCGTCATCGCCCGCAGCCGCGCGACGACGCTGCCCGAGTTCATACAGGCAATGGCCGTCATGAACCGCGAGGTGCGTCGCCTCGCCGCCTTTTTCGAGACTTACGATATTCTGGTGACGCCGACCCTGAGCGCCCCGCCGCCGAAGCTCGGCGTCCACGCGACGGACGAACCCGATGCGGACGGGATCCTCGGTCAGCTGTTCGGCCTCGCCCCGTTTACCGGGCCGTTCAACGCGACGGGACAGCCGGCGATCAGCCTGCCGCTTTCGTGGAGCGAACACGGGCTACCGATCGGCGTGCAGGTCGTCGGCCGCTACGGCGAAGACGGCACGCTGCTGCAACTCGCCGCCCAGCTCGAAGCGGCGCGGCCCTGGTTCGATCTGCGACCGGCCATCGCGGCAGAGCCGGCATGACTATCCGAAGGCCTAGACCCGACAAGCCTTAAGGCCGTCCCTGGTGGGAGACATCCAGATGGTGAACAAGCCCGTTTCCTATGCTGACTACCTGAAGCTCGATGTCCTGTTGAACGCACAGGTGCCCGAAAGCGCGGCGGCCGGGCGCGAAGCGCATGACGAGATGCTGTTCATCATCGTCCACCAGGTATACGAGCTGTGGTTCAAGCAGATCCTGTTCGAGATCGACCGGATCGAGGCGATCTTCGCCGGCGACTGGGTCGACGACCGCGACGTGGCCGCCGCCGCCAACGGCCTTGCCCGCATCGTCGAGGTGCTGCGGCTCGGCGTGCGCCAGATCGACCTCCTGGAGACGATGACGCCGCTCGATTTTCTCGATTTCCGCGATCTGCTCTATCCCGCGTCCGGCTTCCAGAGCGCGCAGTTCCGCGCGGTCGAGGTGCGCCTCGGCCTGCGCCGCGAGGATCGCTACGCCTTCGAGGACCAGCCCTTCGAGAAACGCCTGACGGAACGCGAACAGACGCGCATCCTCGACCAGGAACGGGCGCGCAGCGTATTCGACCTGGTGGAGACGTGGCTGTCGCGCGTCCCCTTCGTCGAGACCGCGGGCTGGCGTTTCCGCGAGGCCTATCGCTCCGCCGTCGCCGATGCGGTGCGCGGCGACATCGCCTATGCGGAGAGGAGCGCGGCGCTGAGCGACAGCCAGCGCGCGGCCCAGGTAAAGGCGCTGGAGCAGGAGCTCGACCGGTTCGACGCGCTGTTCTCCGGAACGCCCGCGGACCTGGCCGAGGCTGCGCCCGGCTGGCGGATGGGACGCGGCGCGGTGCTCGCCGCCCTGTTCATCAATCTCTATCGCGACGAGCCGGCGCTGCAGGTGCCCTTCCGGTTCCTCAGCCTGCTGATGGACGTCGACGAAACGCTGACCACCTGGCGCTTCCGCCATGCGCTGATGGTGGAGCGGATGATCGGCCGCAAGCTCGGCACCGGCGGCTCGTCCGGCCACAGCTACCTGCACAAGACGGTGGAGCGGCACCGGATCTTCTCCGACCTGTTCGCGCTCGCGACCTTCCTGATGCCGAGCCGGGCGCGCCCGCCGCTGCCCGACGAGGTGCGCCGCGCCATGTCCCTCGCCTATGCGCCGGCCGGATCCGGCGCCTCCGAATCCGCTTGAGCGGCGAGCAAGACATGCCCTACGCCGACCATTTCTCGCGGTTCTTCGCGGCCGATCCGGACCGGCTGCATCTCGCCGCCCACAGTCACCATGCCTGGCCGGACGTTACCGAAGCCGCGCAGGCGCAGGCCTGGCGCGACGCAATCGCGCTCGCCGACCGCAAATGGGACCATGTGTTCGGCGAGATCGTGCCGGCCTTCCAGCGCCATGTCGCGCGACACCTCGGCCTGCCCGATCCGGAGACGATCGCGATCGCCCCGAATACGTTCGACTTCGTCCGGCGGCTGCTGTCCTGCCTGCCCGCTGAGCGGCCGGCGCGCATTCTCACGAGCGACGCCGAGTTCCATTCCTTCACCCGCCAGACCGCACGCCTGGAGGAGGATGGGATCGTGGCGGTGACCCGCGTTCCCGCCGAACCGTTCGGCACGTTCGAGGCCCGCTTTCGCCAGGCGGCCTCGGCGGGCGGCTACGACCTCGTATTCCTGAGCCAGGTGTTCTTCGATTCCGGCTTCGTCGTCGAGGACCTGGCCGGGATCATGGGCGCCGTGCCCGACGACGCGGCGCTTGTCGTCATCGACGGCTATCACGGCTTCATGGCACGGCCGACCGACCTGTCCGCCATCGCCGGGCGCGCCTTCTACATGGCCGGCGGCTACAAGTACGCCATGGCCGGCGAGGGCGCCTGTTTCCTGCATTGTCCGCCAGGATACGCCCCGCGCCCGCGCGACACCGGCTGGTACGCCGCCTTCGGCGCGATCGGATCGCGGGCCGATCAGGTCGGCTACGCCCCGGACGGCGGCCGGTTCCTGGGCGCGACGTTCGATCCCACCGGCCTCTATCGTTTCAACGCGGTGATGGACTGGCTGGACGGACTGGGTCTTTCGGTGGCCGATATCGACACCCATGTGCGCGCCGTTCTGGACGCCTTCCTCATCGCCCTCGCCGACCGCCCCGTCGCCGGCCTCGATCCGGCCCTGCTGCTGCGCCGCCCCGGCCGAAACGCGATGGGCCACTTCCTCACGTTTCGCACGCCCGACGCCGCCGCGATCCACGACCGGCTGATGGCGGACAACATCGTCGTCGACTATCGCCGCGATAGGCTGCGCATCGGTTTCGGGATCTACCACGACGCCGAGCGGGCCGGCGACTACGTCGCTCGAATCGCCGCGGCGCTCGGCGCGCCATAGAATTTAGCCGAATACTTTTTTCATCGTTCTGCCGGATACTGCCCCGAGCGAAGGAATGGCCCCGAGCGAAGGAATGGAGTGCCGGCATGAAACACCTGCATCCCCTGTGCTCCCGCTGCGTCTACTGGCAGCTCGACAGCGCTTCTTCTTCCGGTACCGTCGGCCATTGCCATCGGTATCCGCCGGGTATCTACATGAACCCGCAGACGGGCACGGTCGTCCAGAAATTCCCGACCACGGACAAGCACCACTGGTGCGGCGAATGGGACGGCGACGCCTCGCGGCTCATGGACGCCGTACGCCGATCGGCCCTTTCGAGCGCGGAACCGGGCGGCCCCGGGGCGCCTCGGGACTGACCGCGAAAACAATGCGATCAAACCGTCCCGTGGCAATTGCAGCGGCCGCGGCAATACACTATGTTCCGCCGCATTCGGCGCTCGAAGCACCCGTAGCTCAGCTGGATAGAGCGCTGCCCTCCGAAGGCAGAGGTCAGAGGTTCGAATCCTCTCGGGTGCGCCACGTCTTCCCTATCCACCGCCGAAACGCCGAAAATTGCCGCCGATCCCCGCCGGAATCCGGCCTGCTCGCGAGGATGTGTTCGCCGCAGCGGCAATTCGCTTGCGAACGACCAGGTGTTGGTGCATTGAATTAAGCATGGCACGGGTGCTGACATATCTGCTGCTGATCGCCGTCTGGATCGCCTCGAGTGCGGTCCAGGTCTCGGCCGTCGCCAGCGCGATGGCGATGCCCGCCCACATGGCAGGCGGACCGGTTCAGCCGACCGACGCTCACGCAATGCACATGTCGGCAGACAAGAGCGACGCCACCGCGCTCCAGGGCACGGGCGGCTGCGACCGTTCGGAATCACCTGTTGGCGCCGACGAAAACGGGAGTTGCTGCCCGTCCATGTGCCAGACAGTCGGAACGATCGAGCCGGATATTGCCATAAGGCAGGCTGTCGTTCCGCGCGGATACGGGGCGTCTTCGCCGGTGAACTTCGCGCCCGTTCCAGTGCCCGCCTCGGAACGCCCACCCCGCCTTTCCTGACCAATCGCCTGCGCGACAACGGCTCTCGTTCCGGCTCCTAGCCGCGAGAACGGCCGCCCCGCGCAGACCTTTTCCGCCTGCTGAAAGCGGTCCGGCGCGCCTGCCGGATTGGTTGGGAGTTCATCGATGAAAGTCTTGTTGCTGGGTGCGGTCGGCGCGCTGCTGATCGGCTGTTCCGCCGCCCCCGATCTTGGAATACGCGACGCGAGCGATCCGCGTCAGGAAAGCGCGCGCGTGGCCTACCGTCCGGTCCTGGACGGCTACCAGACCCGCCGGCCCGTGGAGCCGCAAGGTTGGCCGCAGCTCAATCGGCGCGTCGCGCCGGGGGGTGGTGACCAATGAAACGGCGCTACCGGGCAATTCTGCCGATCGGGCTCGCGGGCCTTCTATCCGGGTGCGCGACCTATTCCGAAGACGGCGGCCTCGCCTTCGTCGAAACGGCCGTGGTCGGCGAGCTGGACGCGCGCCCGACGGTCATACGCGACGCGGATACCGCGGCCCAATCGCAGGCCCTGGTTCGCGACCTGTTGCAGCAGCCGCTGGACGCCGATCGTTCGGTCCGTATCGCGCTGCTGAACAATCGCGGGCTGCAGGCGGCCTACAACGAGCTCGGGCTCGCGGAAACAGACATGGTCGCCGCAAGCCTGCCGCCCAATCCCACCATATCGATCGGCCGGATCGCGGCCGGCGGCCTGCCCACCGAGATCGAGCGGCAGATCATCGTCAACATCCTGGCGCTTGCGACCTTGCCGCAACGCTCGGAGATCGCCCGGACGCGGTTTCGGCAGGCCCAGTACGTGGCGGCGCTCGAGACCCTGCGGGTCGGCGCGGAGGCCAGGCGTGCCTACTACCGCACCGCCGCCGCGCACCAGAGCGTCCATCTGCTCGAGCAGGCTCGGCTCTCGGCAAACGCAACGTCCGAGCTTCTTGCCGAACTTGGCCGCACGGGCGCCGCGACGAAGATAGACCAGGCCCGCGAACAGGCGTTCTACGCCGAAGTCGCCGCCCAGCTCGCCAAAGCGAAGGTCGCGCACACCCGGGAGGCCGAGACGCTCAACCGGGTCCTCGGCCTCTGGGGCCAGGATCTGGACCGGCTGAAGGAAACCGGACGCTTGCCGCCGTTGCCGGCCAGACCGGCCACGACGGAGGATATCGAGGTCGAGGCCCTGCGGCGGCGCCTCGACGTACAGGTCGCGCGTCTCGAACTGGACGCCCTCGCCAAGTCGCTTGAGCTGGAAGAGGCGACACGGTTCATCGATCTCGCGGAGCTGAGCGCGATCTATGTCACCGAGGACGAGTTCGTTCTGGAGGACGGCGTGGAGTACACGGAGACCACGAACCGCCCGGGCTTCGAGGTCGCGCTGGAGATCCCGATCTTCGACTTCGGCGAAACCAAGGTCCGGCGTGCCAGGGAAACCTATCTGCTGGCTCTCAACAAGCTCGCGGAACGCGGCGTCGAGGCGCGCTCGCAGGCGCGCGAAGCCTATCAGGTCCATCGCGCGACCTACGACATCGCACGGCTCTATCGCGACGAAGTCGTGCCACTGCGCCGCATCGTCTCGGAAGAGTCGCTGCTTCGCTACAACGGCATGATCGAAGACGTCACCGATCTGATCAACGATGCCCGCGCGGCGATCCAGTCGAACGTCGCCGCAAGCGAAGCCTTGCGCGACTACTGGCTGGCCACGGTCGACCTCGATGTCGCCCTGGTCGGCGGCGCACCGGGCGACGCCGCGCCCGGGGACATGGCTTCGGCCGCCGCCGGGGCCGGCGGCGGCGACCACTAGGCACACGCAGGAGGACGCATCATGAACGATACGATCACACGTCGCGGCTTCCTCGGGAGCGCCGTTGGATCGCTGGGCATGACCGCCATCGCGGCACCGGCGCTTTCGCGCGGACTGCCCGAAGCGCCGGTAATGACAGAGGCGACGATGCAGCCGCCGCTGCATCCAACGTCAGGCCCGGACTACAACCCTGTCGTCACGCTGAACGGCTGGACCCTGCCATGGCGGATGAACGGCGACTGGAAGGAGTTCCATCTCGTCGCGGAGCCGGTCGAACGCGAGATGGCCGAAGGCATGACGGCCAACCTCTGGGGCTACAACGGCCAGTCGCCCGGTCCGACGATCGAGGCGGTGGAAGGCGACAAGGTGCGCATCTTCGTCACCAACAAGCTGCCGGAGAAGACGACGATCCACTGGCACGGACAGATCCTGCCGTGCGGCATGGACGGGGTCGGCGGGCTGACGCAACCGCACATCCCCTCGGGCAAGACCTACGTCTATGAATGGCAGCTCGCGAAGTCGGGCACCTTCATGTACCACCCGCATTCCGACGAGATGGTGCAGATGGCGATGGGCATGATGGGCTTCTTCGTGGTCCATCCCAGAGACCCGCAGCAGCACCGCGTCGATCGCGACTTCGTGTTCCTGCTGAACGCCTTCGACATCGACCCCGGTGCGCGCGTGCCGCGCATCATGACGATGACGGATTTCAATCTGTGGTGCTGGAACAGCCGCCTCTTCCCCGGCATCGATCCGCTGGTGGCGGCAAAGGGCGACAGGGTCCGCGTTCGCGTCGGCAACCTCACCATGACAAACCATCCGATTCATATGCACGGCTACGATTTCGCCGTGACGGGAACGGACGGCGGATGGGTTGCGCCGGAAGCGCGATGGTCGGAGGTCTCGATCGACATCCCGGTCGGCGCGATGCGGGCCTACGAGTTCGACGCGGTCCACGAAGGCGACTGGGCGATCCACTGCCACAAGTCGCATCACACCATGAATGCGATGGGCCATGACGTCAAAACGTTCATCGGTGCCGACAAGCGTCTGACGACCGAGCAGATCCGCAAACTGGTTCCGGACTACATGCCCATGGGCGCGACGGGGATGGGCGAGATGGCCGAAATGTCGATGCCACTCCCCGACAACACCCTGCCGATGATGGCCGGCTGGGGGCAGTTCGGACCGATAGAGATGGGCGGGATGTTTTCGGTCATGAAGGTGCGGGAGGGGCTTGCCGCCGGCGACTATTCCGACCCCGGCGACTTCGACCACCCCCCCGGCACGGTCGCCTACGAGTGGACCGGAGACACGCCCGATGCCGCTCAGGCGCCTGGCGCTTCGGAGCCGACACCAAAATCCAGCCACGACGATCACCACAAAAGGAGCTGATCAAAAATGCGTATGCCCGCAACCCTCGCCGCCGCACTGCTGGGCCTGACGGCCCAGTTCGCTGTCGCCCCCGCCCTCGCGCAGGACATCCCGATGGTGAAAGGTGAGATCACCAAGATCGACGATGCCCAGAACAAGCTGACGATCCGCCACGGCGCAATGCCGCATATCGGCATGGACCACCCGATGATGATGGTGTTCAAGGTCGCCGATCCGGCGATGATCGAAACCGTCGCTGTCGGCGATCAGATCCAGTTCCGGGCCGACCGGATCCGGGGCGACCTGACCGTGATCGAGATCGAGAAGGAGTGACGACGCCTCCCGGCGGCGGCGCGCCGCCGCCGGATTAGTCGCCTATCAATTTTTCGCCTCACTTCACGATACAGTGACGTCTCGGGGGTGCACGTTGATAATCGTCCGCCCGTTCGTTATCGAAGGCAGATGGCACGACACACCGCATTTCCGTGGTTCCGCGCCCCGACCCTTGCAGGGCTGCTGACGCTCGCGATCGTCGTCTTTGCCGGCTCAGCGCAGGCGCACGAATGGGCGTCGCATGACCAGGCGACGGACCACGCGGAGGCGGGCACGATCGCTTCCGGGCACTGCCCGGTAGCGGCCGACACATGCGGTTCCGAGCCGGGCGGCGGTTCGTCCATACCTTATTCCGAAGTATCGACAAGCCACTGCGCGCAGGCCGGCGTTTCCGCGATGCCGACCGTCTTTGCCACCCCGGTCGCTTTGTCGGCGAACATCAATTCCATGGCCGACCAGCGCTACACCGGCGTCTTCGCCCCGGTGGACACACCTCCTCCACGCGCCTGATCCCAGGGTAGCGCAGGGCTACCCATCCAGGATCGATAGCGCAAATCAGGAGGAGCGCAGATGAAGCTCTACAAGACCGCAATTTTCGCGGGGGTCATCGTAGCCGGCGCCGCCGTGTCCGCGAGCGTGTTCGCCCATTCCGGAGCGACGGGCATCGTTGGAGAACGCATGGGCCACATGAAGATGCTCAGCGACGCAATGAAGCAGTTGACCCCCATGTTCACCGGCAAGGCACCCTACGACCCGGCCAAAGTCCGGACCCTGGCCAATACCGTCAAGGACCACGGCGGGGCCACCATGACGGCCCTCTTCCCGGAAGGCACCTTCGACCCGCCGTCCGAGGCAAAGCCCGAAATCTGGACCGATTGGCAAACATTCCAGGCCCTGGCCGATCAGCTCGAAACCTTCGGTGCCGGGCTTGCGGCGGCGGCCGACAATCCGCGCGATGCCATGCCCGGAGGCGCGGGCATGATGGGCCAGCAGGGCACGATGATGGGCGGCTCCGGTCAAGACATGATGGGCCAAAGAATGATGGGTCAGGGCATGATGGGTTCCGGGGGGGCGACCGGCGCCATGCCGCAGCACGCCGCGGAAGACCTTGGCCAGATGCCGCCCGGCATGGTTTTCGGGATGATCACCCAGACGTGCTCGTCCTGCCACACGCGCTTCCGGGCCGAGAAGAACTGAACAATGCGCCGCATCATTGTTGCTGTGGGTACGCTTGTCCTGGCCGGTGGCGCCGGGCTCGCGGCCCTTCTCGCCTGGCCATTGGATCGTGGACCGGCGATCGACGGGACCGTCGTCGGCGATCCAACCCGCGGGGCCTATCTGGCCCGCGCGTCGGGATGCATCGGCTGCCACACCGATTTCGCGAACGGCGGCCCGCCGCTGGCCGGCGGGCCGGCGATCAAGACCAGTTTCGGGGCGTTCCGCGCCCCGAACATCACGACCGACAAGGAGCATGGGATCGGTAGCTGGTCGCTCGGCGACTTCGCCACCGCCGTTCGTCGCGGGGTTTCGCCGGACGGCCGTCCGTACTATCCCGCGTTCCCGTACGAATTCTACGCAAATCTCTCCGACCAGGACGTGGCCGACCTCTACGCCGCCTTCCAAACCGTCGCGCCGGTCGCACGGCCCGCTCCCCCCCAGGCAATCGCTTTTCCATTCAGCTTCCGGCCGGGCCTGAAACTCTGGCGGGCCTGGCATCTAGAGCCACGCCGCTTTGCGCCCGACCCGTCGCGCAGCGCCGAATGGAACCGCGGGGCTTTCCTGGTTCGCGGGCCCGGACACTGCGCCGCGTGCCACACCCCCCGAAACCTGCTCGGAGGGCTGGTCACGAGCGAGGCCTACGCGGGCAGCCGCGACCTTCCGGGCGGCGACCGCTCCCCTCCGATCACGCCGACGGCCCTTTCCGAAGCGGGCTGGGACGCGGATGCCATCGTCACCGGCCTGAAACTGGGTGTGACACCGGACGGCGACGCGCTGGGCGGAACCATGGGCGAGGTCGTTCGCGACAGCACGTCGTTCCTCACGGATGACGATCTGAACGCGATCGCGACCTACCTGCTGGACCGTGAAACCGGTGAATGAGCGTTCGCGGCGGACATGGTCGCCGCGACCACCCGGATCCCGGCCGGGTCCCGGCGGGTTCTCCGGTTACCGGGGAATCCGTGACGCGGCCAGGGCGGAGAGACACGCAGCGGCCGAAGCGATCACGAGGGCCGGTCGATAATCGTCGTTTCGGTCGAATATCCAACCGGCGAGCCAGGGCGCGGTCAGGCCCGCGAGCCCCCAGGCGGTGAAGACCCGCCCGTACACGACGCCGAAGCGCGCGGCGCCGAAGAACCGCTGCACGGCGACCGGATAGCCGGTCGCCATCATGCCGTAGCTCACCCCGATCACGCCGAGCGAGACCAGAAGCACCGCGACATCGGAGACCGAGGCCATCACGCCGATCGCGGCGGCCGCGCCGAACGCCGCCGCCACCAGGACCGGCCGCGGACCGAAGCGGTCGGCGATCGGGCCGCAGGCGAGACGCCCGGAGGCATTGCCGGTTGCGATGACGGCAGCCGCCAGACCGCCCACGGCGGCGGTTCCGCCGGCCGCCGCGACAATGCCGGCGGCATGGCCGATCGCCATCAGGCCACCGGCGGCGCCACAGCCGAAGGCGAACCAGAGCAGGGCAATCAGGCCGGCGGGCGGTGATGGCAATTCGCGCCCCAGCGCACCCGCTACATCCCGCTCCCGGGAAATTGGGCCCTTTGGCGTCGTCGTGGCTGGCGCCAACGCGCCCAGGGCGGCGGTGCCCCCGGCGATCACGACAAGCATGCAAGCCGGCAGGGCGAGTGCCACGGCCAGGCCGAACGCATCGCCCAGGACGCTCATCGCCGGGCCGAGCGTCACCGCACCCAGGGCGTAACTTGCGACCACCACGCCGGTGGCCAGGCCCGTCCTGGCCAAACCGCTACCGGCGGCGATCTGGAGTCCGGCGGCATATCCGAGCCCGCTCGCCGCGGCGAAGAGTCCGGCATACGCCATCAGGAACAGTGGAAAGGTCGGCGCCAGGGCCGCCGACCCGAGACCGGCCGCACCGGCGACACAGGCGAACGCGCCGACATACGGCGGGCGGCGACCGGCGATGCAACGCGGGCCGAGCAGAACCGCCACGGTAAAGACCGCCATGGCCAGCGCGAACACCAGCCCGGTTTCGGTCCGGCCGACGCCGAAACGCGCCTGGACCGGCCCGATCAGCACGCTCCAGGCATAGAGCGACCCAAGCCCCAGTACCTGCAGGGCTGCCAGTCCGACCGCCCCCCAGGGCCCGCGCCGAACCGCCGGGCTCATGCGTCCTGCGTTGCCAGGCGGCGCAGTTCGTTGCGGCGGATCTTGCCGGAACTGGTCAGAGGAAAGGCGGACACGAAGGCGATCTCGCGCGGGTACTTGTAGGCGGCGAGATTGGTCTTCACGAAGGCCTGAAGCTCCCGCTTGATCTCGTCCGAGCCTTCCGCCCCGTCGGCCAGCTTGACGTAGGCCATGACGATGGCACCGCGATCCGGATCGGGCTTGCCGATCACCGCCGCCTCGACGACCCTGGGATGACGCAGCAGCGTGTCTTCGACTTCGGCCGGGCCGATGCGGTAGCCCGCGCTCTTGATCAGGTCGTCGTTGCGGCCCTGATACCAGAAGTAGCCCTCGCCATCCCGCCGGGCGAGGTCGCCCGTGCGCAGCCAGCGCCCGACCCGCAGCCGCTCCGGAACGCCCAGGTCGCCCCAATAGCCGAGGAACAGCGTTGCATCGTCGTCGCGCGCCGCGATTTCGCCGACCTCGCCGTCCGGCACCGGGTTGCCCTGGTCGTCGATCACCGCGACCACCCGGCCCGGATAGGCCCGCCCCATCGATCCCGGCTTGATCTCGTAGAGCCTGCGGCAGTTGCCGACCAGATGGTTGAACTCGGTCAGGCCATAGAACTCGTTGCAGGTGATGCCGAGCTCGCGTTCCGCCCAGCGCACGATCTCGCCCGGCAGGCTTTCGCCGCCGGTGCAGACGACGCGCAGGGCCAGATCCCAGCGTTCGCGCGGTTTCGCGGTTTCCGCGAGACGCTTCAGCGCCGTCGGGGTCATGAAACTGTGCGTGATGCGATGCCGCGCCATGAAGTCGAAGCTCCATTCGGCATCGAAGCGGTGCTGACTGGCCACCACGGTCTGGCCGGCCAGCCACGCCGGCAGCACGAGGTCCAGAAGCCCGCCCACCCAGGCCCAGTCGGCCGGGCTCCAGAAGCGTGCATCGGGATGATCGAGTTCCAGGTCGTAGAACATCGCCACGGTCGGCAGGTAGGCATGCAGCACCCGGTGGCTATGCAGCAATCCCTTGGGCAGGCCCGTCGATCCGGAGGTGTACATCAGCAATGCCGGATCGTCGGCGGCCGTCTCGACCGGCCGGAAGCCGCCATCGTCTTCCGGCAGGCAATCGGCATAGGCCAGCATTCCCGGTCCGGCCTCGTCGATGGCGATGACATGCTCCAGCTGCCCGGTGGCGAAGGGATCGAGACCGAGGCGCGACCATGACGCCGTCTCGGTGAGGATCACGCGCGCGCCGGAGTGCGTCAGCACGTGTCCGAGGGTATCGGGCCCGTAGAGCTGCGACAGGGTCAGCACCACGGCGCCGAGCTTGTAGATCGCCATGTGCGCGATCGCGGTTTCCGGCCGCTGGCCGGTGTGGACCGCCACAGGGTCGCCCTTGCCGACTCCGAGGCGACGCAGCGCCACCGCCAGGCGGTTCGCGCGCGTATCGAGATCGGCGAAGCTCAGCTCCTCGACGCACCCGTCCTCGTGTTCGTAGATCAGCGCGATCTTGTCGCGTGCCGCCCCCTGGGCGTGCCGACCGATGGTGTCGGCCGCGATGTTCGCCTTTTCCGGAATGGCGATGACGTATCGCCCTTCCGCTTCATCCCAACGGAGATTCGAACACGCCGCAACGTCGGCATAAAAACTACGGATGTCGGTCATGGATTTCCCATCAGATCGGAATGAAGATCAGGGCTTGGATCGGATGCGGCGGCGGTGGCGCCGCGGGCGGCGCGAGGCGCACGCGCACGCCGGGCTGGAGTTGCTCGGCCGCTGCCGCGATCCGGGCGAATACGCGATTGCTCGCGCCATCCATCGCAACCTCGCCGAAGATGTGGTCGCGTTCATCTTGCCCAAGCGGCAAACGGCAACGCCCGATCGTGAATGCCGTCAGGCTGCCCTCGCCAGACAGGGCCTGCCATTGTGTCGCCGTCCCGTCACGGGGGCAGACGAGACGCGGCGGATAGCGGACGTCGCCGCACGCCGGACAACGGCTTGCCAATGCCCGGCCTTCCAGCAGGGCCTTGAAGAACGGCGACAGATCACCGAAGCCGTGCCGGTAGGACAGCGAAAGCCCCAGGTCGACGACGAGGTTGCCGGCGGCCTGAGAAAGCGGGCTGGCCGCGTCGGCGCTCATGGCTCAACCCTTTCGAGGACATGGGTGACGTTGACCGTGGCGACCCCGGCATGACAATCGACAAGGCCGCGCCGGTAGGGCCGGCCGTTCTGCGACTCGGGCCAGTACCGGCCTTCGAGCAGGCGCGCGACGGTGATCGCCTGGGCCAGGCCGACCGCGCCCGGCGCGCCGCCTTGACCGATCAGACCGCCGGAGAGATTGACCGGCAGTCGACCGTCGGCGGAAAACTCCCCCGCCACCAGGCGAGACCCGGCCTCGCCGTCCGGACAGAGACCCAGGGCCTCGATCGCCTGGACTTCGGCGCCGGTGTAGGAATCGTATAGCTCCGCGACCTCGATCTCGCGCGCGGGCTCGCGGATTCCCGCCATTCGGTATGCCTCCGCCGCGGCGTTGGCCTTGCCCCGGAAGAGACCCGGCTCGGGCCGGTCGCCGAGGCGCGCTGCGTCGCAGGCGCAGGCGCTGGCGAGAATGCGGCTTCGCGGACGGTCCGACCGCGCCGGCGCCGCGTCCGGGTGGGCCAGCACGAGCGCCGCGGCCCCGTCGCTGATGAGGCTGCAGTCGAGCCGTCGGTAGGGCGTGTTGACGACCTCGGACTCCAGGACGTCCGCGATCTCCAGCGCCATCGGCTTGTGCGCCCAGGGATTGAAGCGCGCGTTGCCGTGGTTCTTGACGGAGACAGCGGCAAGCTGCTCGGCCGTGGTCCCGAACCGGTTCATATGATCCTGGATCGAGAGGGCATAGAGCATCGTCGCGGTGGCGCCCGCCCAGCCTTCCAGGTCGGCGTCGAACGAAAGGCCGTAGAGCAGGCGGACGTCATCGCCCGCCAGGTGGCTGGCGGCGTGCTCGTAGCCAATCACCAGGACGCGCCGCGCAAGGCCGGACATGACGTGCATCACGGCCGCACGCAGCGCGTTGCCGCCGCTCGCCCCGCCGCTTTCCACGCGCATCACCGGCCGGCCGCCGAGGCCCACCTCGTCGAGCAGCTGCGGCCCGGGAACCAGCTGCAGCGAGAGGAAGTCGGTCTCCGAAGCGGTGATCACCGCATCGATATCCCCTGCCTCGATCGCCGCGTCCGTCAGGGCACCGGCGACCGCGCGGCGCACCCAGTCGCGCAGTCCGGTTCCATCCTTGTAACGGCGGAAGGGAACGATATCGCCGCCGAGAATGAGCGGTCGCGCATCCATGCTGTCCGCCCCCCTTAACCGGCTATCATCTGCTCGGGCAGCCAGGTGGCGATCGCCGGGAACAGGATCAGCAGCGCCAGAACCAGCAGCTCCATCAGCAGGAACGGCGCCACGCCGCGAACCACGTCGCCGAACCGGGCCTGTCCGGAAACCGCGCCGAGCACCGCAAAGAGGTTTATGCCGACGGGTGGCGTGATGACCGATATCTCGATCAGCTTGACCAGCACGATGCCGAACCAGATCGGGTCGATCGCCAATGCATCGACCGCCGGGAAGACGAACGGCAATGTGACGACCAGCATCGAGGTGGTGTCGAGGAAGCAGCCGAGCGCGAGGTACATCAGCGAGACGAAGATCATGAACAGCACCGGCGAGCCGGCGAAGGTGTTCACCAGGTCTACGAAGCCGTCGATGACGCCCGAGACGACGAGCATGCGCGAGAAGATCAGCCCGCCAATCAGGATGATGAAGATGATGCAGCTGATCGACGCCGCATCGCGCAGGGTCTCGCCCAGCCAGCCGATGCCGTCGCGATAACGTCGCATGACCGCGATGGCGAAGGCACCGAACGCCCCGACCGCACCGGCGGCGGACGGCGGGAAGAAGCCGAAGTAGATGCCGCCCAGCACCAGCGCGATCAACGCGATGACCGGCGTCACCCCACGTAACGCGGTGATGCGCTCGCGACGGCTCGGCTGATCGGTGATTTCCGGCGCCAGCGACGGTTTGAGGCGCACCAGCAGGGCGATGCCGGCGAGATAGACGACCGCGGTGAGAATGCCCGGGAAGATACCGGCCATCAGCAGCTTGCCGACCGACTGCTCGGTGATGATCGCGTAGATCACCATCGTGATCGACGGCGGGATCATCGCGGCAAAGCTTCCCGAGGCCGCGATGGAACCGATCGCGAGGCTGCGCGAGTAGCCGTAGCGGACCATCTGCGGAAACGCGAGGCGGGTGAAGACCACCGCGTTGACGATGGTGGAGCCGGAAACCGCGGCGAACATCGCCGAGCCCACGACCACCGCCTGGTAGAGCCCACCCCGGAGGCGGCGCAGCCAGAGGTCGGCGGCATGAAACAGTTGTCCAGTGATGCCGGCCGCTTCCGCCAGCACCCCCATCAGCACGAACAGCGGCAGCACCGCGAAGGCGTAGTTGCCGACGACGGCGAAAGGCAGCGTACGAAGCTGTCCGAAGGCGAAGGCCTCTCCGAAGCCGAAGTACATGCCGGCGATTCCGAGCATGCCCATCGCCACCCCGACCGGCACGCCGAGCGCCAGCAGGATGAAGAGCGCGCCGACGCAGAGGTAGCCGAGTGTGAGCGTGTCCATCAGTCGGCCTCCACGGCGCCAAGGCCGTCGATATCGGCGGGACCGCGCACGACGGCGACCCCCATGTCCCAGAGGCATTGCGCCGCCATCAGGCTGGCGCCCAGGGCAAGCGCCCCCTTCGCGGGCCAGATCGGAAAATTGACGATCCCCGAGGAGAATTCTCCGACGGCGTAGCTCCTGGCCGCCGCCTCCCAGCCGAACCACGCGATCAGGGCGAAGAACAGCAGGCTAAGCCCGGCGGCGAGGAGGCCGGACAGCCGCTGCATCCAGACCGGCATGCATTTCACGACGACCTCCACGCTGATGTGGGTGCGGCGCTGCTGCGACAGGCCCAGGGCCAGGAAGATCGTGACCACCATCAGCGTCTCGGTTGCCTCGAAGGTCCCCGGCAGTGGCTGGTTGAACAGGCTGGTACCGGCGACGTCGATCGCGCCGACCAGCATCATGGCAAGCAGTGCGATGCCGGAGGAAACAGCGAAGAGCCGATTGCAGCGGCGCAGGATGCGCTCGAGCGCGGAGAGCGAACGTGTCATCGCCTCACCTGAGATTCCAAAAAAGGGGCAAGCGGGGCTCACCGCCCCGGACAGCAGCGCTGACCGGGGGGTGAGGTCTATGCGGCTGGCGGCTCAGTCGGCCACCACTTCCTTCCAGATCGCGACCGCCTGACGGGCCGCGTCGCCCTTGCCCTGCTCGTCCATCTGCTGGATCCAGCCTTCGAAGAAGTCGGGCAGCGCGGCGCGCCATTTCGCCTTCTCCTCGGCCGGGAACGTGTGGAAGGTAACGCCCTTCTCGGCCAGGGTCTGCCTGGCTTCCTCACCAGCGGCGATCACCGCGGCGCGGTCACGGTCCATCGCCTCGATCGAGACTTCCTCGACGATCTTCTGCTGTTCGGGCGTCAGCTTCGCCCACGCGGATTCCGAGATCCAGACACCCCAGCTCGGTCCTTCCCAGAGGGTGATCTCGCTGACGTTCTTGGCAACTTCGAAGATCTTGTAATTGACCACGAGGTCGACCGCGAAGGGTGCCGCATCGACCACGCCGCGGCTCAGGCCCTCATAGATCTCGGGCAACATCATGGTAACGGGGGTGCCGCCAACGGCTTCGACCATTCGGGGCATGTCGGTGCCCCAGGTGCGCATTTTCTTGCCCTGCATCTGCTCGACCGTCACGATCGGCTCGCGCGAGACCAGCAGGTAGGGATTGAGGTGGTGGAAGAACAGCGCCTTGATGCCGTTCGCGCTGGCTTCGTCCGCGTAGGCCGGGACCTCGCTCATCAGGCGCTTCATCAATTCGCTCGCCTGATCGACCGATTCCATCGCCATCGGGATGGAATTGGGCGCCACGTGCAGGGGCAGCTGGGCGGGGAAATAGCCCGGCGACATCGCCGCCATGTCGAGGGCGCCGTCCTGCAGCAGCGTCAACGCCTCCTGGGCCTTGGCGATGCCCTCGGACCAGAAGATCTTGATCTTCACTTCACCGTCGGTGCGGCGCTCGACCTCGTCGGCGAACCACTGATCGACCTTGGACCCGGCCGTGCTGGCCGGCCACTGATGGTTCATCTGCAAGGTCACCTTCGCGGCGGCCGTGCCAACCGCACCGCTCGCAACGACGATGCCGAAGGCGACGGCCGCTACGGAAGTCAGGAATTTCTGCATTAGGGCTTCCTCCATTATGGGGTTCAGTCTTATCGGCTTTCCGCCGTTTTGCGCGCGACCTCGCGCTGACGCAGCACCTTGCGATCGATCTTTCCGGTGGTGGTCAACGCGAATTCGTCAACGAACTCAATCTCTCGGGGGTATTTGTAGACGGCGAGCGACCGCTTGACGTGCGCCTGCAAGTCGCCGATCAGCGCGTCGTCGGCGCTCCAGCCGGACGCCAGGCGGACGAACGCCTTGACGATCTGTCCGCGATCGGGATCGGGACTGCCGACCACCGCGGCTTCGGCGACCGCGTCGTGACGCACCAGGGCGTCCTCGACTTCCGCCGGACCGATGCGATAGCCCGCGCTCTTGATCAGGTCGTCGTTGCGCCCGCGATACCAGAAATAGCCGTCGGCATCGCGCGACCCGAAGTCCCCGGTACGGACCCAGCGGCCGCTCTTCATCGCCGCCGTCCGCTCCGGCTGCTTCCAGTAGCCGAGGAAAAGCGTCGGGTCGTCGTCGCGCGCGGCGATCTCCCCGACCTCGCCGTCGGGGACCGGATCGCCCTGCTCGTCGATGACCGCGATCTCATGGCCCGGATACGCGCGCCCCATCGAGCCCGGGCGGATCGGATAGAGCCGACGACAATTGCCGATCAGATGATTTACTTCCGTCAGGCCGTAGAACTCGTTGATCGGCACGCCCAGGGCCGCATCGCCCCATTCGAGAACGGCGCTGGGCAGCGGTTCGCCGCCGGTGCCGATCGCGCGCAGCGCCAGGTCCTGCCAGCGTGCCTTGGGATCCGGAATCGCAGCCATGCGCTTCAAGGCCGTCGGCGTCAGGAAGCAGTGGGTGACGCCATGGCGCTGCATCAACGCGAAGGCGCCTTCAGGATCGAAACGCATGCGGCTGGCGACGACGGTATGGCCAAAGTACCAGCCCGTGAGCATGACGTTGAATATGCCGGCAACCCACGACCAGTCCGACGGCGTCCAGAGGACCCTGTCGGGATCGCCCATCTGCAGTTCGTAGAACAGCGATACGGAGGCGAGGTAGCCGGGCAGGATCCGGTGTGCGTGAAGAATGCCCTTCGGCAACCCCGTCGAACCCGAGGTGTAGAGCAGCAGCGCCGGCTCGTCGGCGCGCGTCCGCACCCAGGGCCATTCCGCCGGCATCGCCCGATAGTCGTCGAACGACACGGTTCCATCGGGGGCGTCGCCGACCAGAAGCACGCTGCGCAAGTCCGGGCATTGCGCCCGCAAGCCGGCGATCCGCGCCCAAAGTGCGGCGTCCGCGACCAGCAGGGATGCACCGCAATCGGTCAGGGCATGGAGGACCGTCTCGGGCCCGTAGAGCTGCGAAAGCGGCGCGACCACCGCCCCCAGCCGGAACGCCGCCAGATAGGTCAGCGCCGCCTCGAGGCCCTGGCCGAGATAGCAGGCGACGATGTCGCCGCGGCCGATGCCGTGGCGGCGCAGGAGCGTGGCAAGACGCGCCGACTCCTCCGCCAGTTCGGCGAAGCTGTGGCGCGTGACGCTGCCGTCTTCCCGCTCGCAGACCAGGGCCACGGCCTGCGCGCGCGGTCCGGCCGCCTGACGCAGAACCGTGTCGGCCGCCATGTTGTAGCTCTCCGGAACCGCCACGCGGAAATGCTCCCGCAGCCCATCGTAACTGGCGGGCGCTCCGAGCCGCTCCTCGATGTCGGCAAGGTTGACGCGATCCCCCGTGATCGTGCGTGACGGCCGCGTATTTTCTTCGTTGTGCATTATTCCTCCCGAGACCCGCGACTGCGGGGCACCAACAGCCCGGTCCGATCGGAATACGCTAAGGAGGATAAATTATCGGATCAAATTATAATTGATTATGGTGTTTGATTGATTTTTCCTATGTGAATGAACATACGGCAGATCGAAGCATTCCTATGGATTGCCCGACTGGGCAATTTCGCGGCGGCGGCGGAGCGCCTCCACATCACACAGCCGACGATCTCGTTGCGCGTAAAGGAACTGGAGGCGCAACTCGGGGTCGCGCTGTTCGACCGGTCCGGGCGCCGGGCACGCCTGACCGACCGCGGACGCGGCCTGATCCCCTACGCCGAGCAGATGATGGCACTGGACCAGACGATCCGCCGGCAGATCGGCGATCCGACGGTTCTCACCGGCACCGTACGCGTCGGCGTGGCCGAACTGGTGGCTCTGACGTGGCTGCCGGCGCTGGTCGCGCAGCTCAACAAGCGTCATCCGGGGATCACGGTCGCACTCGACATCGACCTGACCGCCGCCCTGTGGCGCAAGTTCGAGGAGCGCACGCTCGATGTGGTTCTGCTTCCCGGACCGATCGAACGGCCACGGTCGCGCTCGGTCTATCTAGGGGGCGCGCCCTTCGCCTGGATGGCGAGCCCGGCCCTGCAGGTTCCGGAGCGGCTGCTGGGGCCGGCCGACATTGCCAGCTGGCCGATCATCCTGCTGTCAACGCAGTCGAACCTCTATGCGATCACCGAGCGATGGTTTCACGAGGCCGGCGCCCAACTCAGCCGCGTTGCCCTGTGCAACAACCTGCACACCATCGCGAGCCTGACGTTGCAGGGCCTCGGCATCAGCACCCTGCCGCCCGCCCTCTACGAAGCCGAGATCGCGGCGGGAAAGCTTCGGACGCTGCGCACAGACCCGGGATTGCCGGCGGTCGAGTACTGGGCGGTCTATCCCGCCGACGCCGCCGCGACGCTTGCCGCCGTGGTGGCCGACTTCGCCGGCGAATGTACGACGTTCCAGCCGATCGGCGGGCGATCGCTCGATCGAGGCCTGAAACCACTGACGGGCACCGCCGGCAGTTCGGACGAACGGTAGCGATCTTATGGCCCGTGCCACCGTCAGCATCGCCCCCCTCGGATCCGGCAGCACGAAATCGCATACTCCGTAGGCCTGCTTTCAAAGCGGATCATATCTTCCCTGCGCCCCGTCTCCACCTTGGTACGACGCCGGCAGCCTTCGCGAAACAGCCTGTCGCACAAATAATACTAGCTGGCTAACCAAACGTGTGGTTTACTAACAATTTGTAAATCAACAGGACGTGTCCATTGATGGAGCGTCAGCGTTCGTTGATGGACAGGCCAAGTTTCGGGGGCAGGAAAATTGGCTTGGATGCGGCGTAGTGTACCTATCGCAATTCTGTGTGGCGTAACCTGGCACGCGTGGGCGACGGACGCCTATGCACAAGACTGCGCTCAGGTCGCAGGACAACTCATCTCCATAGATGGCGACGTCGAGGTTCAGCGGGACCGGGTCTCCCGGCTGGCTGTGCTCGATCAGGACCTCTGTCAACGCGACATCGTCAGAACCGGCCCGCGAAGCCGCGCGGCGGTGATGCTCGTCAACGACGCCGTGTTGCGGCTCGATCAGGACACGACCATCTACCTCGCCGACATCGCCGGTGAAGAAGAGGAACGGTCGGTCCTTGACCTCGTCCGCGGGGCGTTCCAGTCCTTCAGCCGCAATCCCAGGGAACTCGAGGTCAACACGCCGTATCTGAATGCCACGATCGAAGGGACGGAGTTCGTCATTCGTACGTCGGCGAACGATGCGACGATGACGGTCTACGAAGGGGTGGTTTCCGCCTCGAACGACAGCGGGGATGTCTCGGTCGCGAGCGGCCAGTCGGTCCGCTCGGCGAAGGGCGCGCCGCCGCAATCCTTCACGCTCGTCCATCCGCGCGACGCGGTGCAGTGGGGCCTTTTCTATCCTCCGATCCTCGCCGCCGGTGGCGCGCGCTCCGGGCCGATCTACGACGCCGCGCAACTTCTTTCGGTCGGGCGCGTCGACGAAGCGAGGGCCTCCATCAACGCGACGCTGGCGCGGGGAGAGAATGTCGGGCTCGCCTATGCGCTGCGCGCCGTCATCGCGGTGGTGCAGAACGACAGGGAGGCCGCTCTCGCGGACGCCACCAGAGCCGTCGCGTTGGCGCCGGATGCAACGGCGCCGAGAATTGCCCTGTCCTTCGCGCAACAGGCCCAGTTCGACCTGCTGGCCGCCCGCGACACGATGCTCGAGGCCACCGCGCAGCAGCCGAATGACGCGATCGGCTGGGCGCGGTTGAGCGAACTCTGGCTGATGCTCGGGTATCGCGACCTGTCGCGCGAAGCGGCGGAGACTGCCGTTTCGCTGGATCCCAGCATCGAACGCACGCAAATCGTGCTGGGCTACGCCGCGCTGACGGAATTCCGTACCAAGCAGGCGCGGGAAGCCTTCGAACGGGCGATCACCCTCGACTCGTCGGATCCGCAGGCGCGTTTCGGGCTTGGCCTGGCGATGATCCGGGACGGCAACCTGGCCGAAGGGCGGCGGCAGATCGAGATGGCGGTCGCCCTCGACTCCTCGCGGTCTCTGCTTCGCTCCTACCTCGGCAAGGCCTATTTCGAGGAGCATCGGGACGACCTGGCCCAGGAGCAGTTCGCATTGGCCAAGGAACTCGATCCGCTGGATCCGACGCCATACCTCTACAACGCGATCATGCTGCAGACGGAAAACAGGCCCGTGGAGGCGCTGCACGAGCTGCAGACATCGATCGATCTCAACGACAATCGCGCCATCTACCGCAGCCGGGAGCTGCTGGATTCAGACCGCGCGGCGCGCGGCGCCAGCCTCGCCCGGGTCTACGACGACCTGGGTTTCCGGTCCCTCGGCCTGAATGAAGGCGCGCAATCGCTGACGATCGCGCCGAACAATGCGTCCGCGCATCGCTTCCTCTCGGACATGTATATCGGCATTCCCCGCCGTGAGAGCGCGCGCGTCAGCGAGATGCTGCAGTCGCAGCTCCTGCAGGACGTGAACATCAATCCGATCCAGCCGAGCCTCGTCGAGACGAACCTCAACATCGTCGCGCGCGGCGGGCCGGCCGATCCGGGCTTCGACGAGTTCACGCCGCTGTTCGAGCGGAACGGGGGCCAGGTCATCGTCTCCGGTGTCGTCGGCAACGACGAGTCGATCGGCGGCGAGGGCGTCGCGTCCCTGATCTACAACCAGCTCTCGTTGGGCGCGGGCGCCTTCACATACGAAAGCGACGGCTGGCGGCCGAACAACGACGTCCAGCACGACATCTTTCAGCTTTACGGCCAGGTCGCACTCACGCCGGACCTGAACATCCAGGCGGAATGGAGCCAGCGCGAAACCGAGTATGGCGACCTCGCCTTCAACTTCGATCCGGATTCCTACGATCCGACCGTTCGCAACAATCTGAACCGCGACATGGCCAGGATCGGCGTGCGCTACTCGCCGACTCCCAACTCGGACATCATCGCATCTGTCATCTATGGCAGCCGCGACCAACGGCGGGCCCGCGAACTTTTCCCGGGCTTCGACTTCAAGGTCGAAGGCAAGGACGAGGGCTATCAGTACGAGGGGCAGTACATCTACAGGGCCGACCTGTTCAATGTCGTCGCGGGCCTCGGATACACCGACGCGGATGCGACGACGACCGCGCAGTTCGGACCGTTTCCGCCGTTCGTCGTCTCGGATTCGCCGATCACCCACTTTCACGGCTACACATACGTCAACATCTCGCTTCCCGAGACGGTGACCTGGACGGTCGGGGCGAGCTACGACGATTACGAGGAAGGCGCGCTCAAGGTCGAGAAGGTCAACCCCAAGTTCGGCGTCCAGTGGAAGATCACCGACGACCTGGTGGTCCGGGGCGCCGCATTCCGCACGGTGAAGCCGGCCCTGGTGGCCAACCGCTCCATCGAACCGACCCAGATCGCGGGGTTCAACCAGCTCTTCGACGACGGCAACGCCGACGAAGCATGGCGATATGGCGGCGCGATCGACTATCAGATCACCGATGACCTGTTCATCGGCGCCGAATTCACGTGGCGCGACCTGACGGTCCCGGTCTTCATCCCGACCGGCGTCACCTTCGAAGACCAGGAAGAGCAGCTCGGCGGCGCGTATCTGTACTGGGCGATCAACGATCGCTGGGCGTTGAGCGGCCGGGTCTCCTACGACCGGTTCCAGACCGGCGTGAACGACTCCTCCGTTTTCGGCGACGTCCCGCTGAAGGTCGAGACCTTCAGCGTTCCGATCATGGTGCGGTATTTCCATCCGAGCGGCTTCTTCGCCGGGCTCGGCGGAACCTACGTCAACCAGGAGGTCACGCGGACGATGGCCGCCAAGACCAACCTCGGGCTCGCGGACGGATCCGACGACTTCTTCGTCGTCGACGCGGCCATCGGCTTCCGGTTCCCCGATCGCAGGGGTATCGCCAGCCTGACGGTCAGCAACCTGCTCGACGAGAAATTCTTCTACCAGGACGACAGTTTCCGGGAGTTCCGCGACGAGCCGTCAATCGGACCTTACCTGCCGGCCATGCAGATCGTGGGCCGGATCACTCTTAACTTCTGAGCAATTATGGTTAAGATGTGATTAGGCGACTAATTTGTCGCCACAGATCGCAAGGGGAGAGGCTAATGAAACCTGTCCGTACTCTGCTCACATGTGCTGTCGTAACAGCCGCCGGCCTATCGACGAGTGTCGGGGCGGCCGAGATGTGCGACGGCGTCTATGACCGCACCCCCGCGGGGATTTGTCCGATCTATGTCCAGGGAGACGCGACCTGCGCGGATGCGGCGGAAATCTGCGGATTTGTTCTGGATCCGAGCCAGACCGTGGAATTCACGCCGACCAGCCTGCCGCAACAAAGCGGGGGCGTGTGGGCAACGATCGTCAACGGCACCGAGGTGCAGATCGAGGACGTACGAAACGATAGCCAGCAGAAGGGGCGCAAAGGTTTCGAAGCGACGATCACTCGGCGGAACGGTTCCCTGATCATGTGCGGCGACAGCGTCGTGCTCGATCAGGTCCAATCGCCGATCAACAACGCAAACAAACTTCCAAGCAACGTGACCGTGTGCTTCGCGAGTGGACCGTGCCCGGTGAGCCAGGGCCAGGTAGCCACGATCTGCGGGGCCTATGACACGATGCCCGGCTTTGTTCAGGCCTTCGAAATCGAACCGCAGGAACAGGACGTGAACCTGTGCGGCTGTGGCACCAACCTCGCGAATTTCTGCAATGGCGACCTGACGCCCACCGCCCCCGGCCAGGTAAACAGCTGCCTTGGCGGAGATCCGTTGACGGCGCTGGATGCCATCTCGATGGGGACCATCGGGAACAACACTTGCGTGTACGAGAAGGTCAATGGCCGGCGCATGAAGATCTGCGACTAGCTCCCTTCACGAAGACAGACGACCTACGCTGTTTGACTGGTTAGGACTATAATGAGCAGGCGAGACACCATGATAGACGAGGTTCGCTAGAGTGGATGTGTCTCGCCTGTAACGCGGCGGGCGGAACCGCATTAACGTGAGCGCCGGCATACGACGACAATTTGGCTCTTCGCGGCTGAGGCGTTTCGCAATGGGCCTCGGTGCCGGCGTGGTTTGCGCCGCGCTCGGCCTTGCAGTGATCCTGTCACCCTTCGGCAACGAGTTCGAGCGGACCCAGGGCCTCGACTGGTTGTTCAAGACACGTGGCAAGGCGACGCCACCGCCCGGCGTGGCGGTGGTCGGCATAAACAACCGAACCGGCCGCATGCTCGATCTGGCGAGACTGCCGCGTGACTGGCCCCGCTCGACACATGGCATGCTCGTGGAGCGTCTGGTCGCGCGGGGCGCCGACATCATCGTTTTCGACATGGACTTCAGCCGCGCCAAGCCCGGCGACGAGGACGCGGACTTCGCCCGGGCGATAACAAGCGCCGATCGCGTCGTCCTGTTCGAATGGCTCTCCGCACACCGCGAACGTCTCGTGAGCGCAAACGGACAGGATGCAGGCTGGACCTGGGTGGAGGAGAAGCGATCACCAACGCCGGTCCTGGCCGAGGCGGCCAGCGCAATCGGCCCATTCCCGCTGCCCAAGATCGACCAGGCCGCCACGGAATTCTGGACGTTCAAGTCGAGCCTCGGCGACAACGCCACCATCCCGGCACTGGCGCTCCAGATGAAGGCTCTGCCCTATTACGAGACATGGATCGCCCTGCTGGGACAGGCGGGCGCGTCCGGTCTCGACGCCCTTCCCGCAACCGCTGAGCAGCTAAGGAGCCCCGACGACATCAAGGCTCTTATGCAGGCCTTCCGCGGGATCTTCGTAAACGATCCCTCGCTCGCCGAACGGGTCGGCTGGAGGATCGACGCACAGCCCGACGACAAACAACGCCAGCTCCTGGCGGCGCTTGCTACCCTGTACGGGGGGCCGGATCACTACTTCCTGAATTTCTACGGACCGCCGGGCTCGATCCCCACGATTCCCTACGAGGATGTCCTTTCCGACGACCGCGCGCCCGCGCCCGGCACCACCGACCTGGCGGGGACCGTCGTGTTCATCGGCTATTCCGATCTGTTCGCCCCGGACCAGCCGGACCGCTTCTTCACGAGCTTCACGGGGGATGACGGCGTCGACCTGAGCGGCGTCGAGATCATGGCGACCGCCTTCTCCAACCTGCTGACACAGGGAAACGTGCGACCTGTCGCTCTTCGCACGGAGATTGCCATCATCGTGGCTTTCGGCCTGGTGGCCGGCCTGTCGGGCTTTCTGTTGCCGGCGACAGCGGGCGTGCCGACCGTCATTGGTCTTGCGGTCCTGTACGGGGTCTTCGCCCAATGGCGCTTCAACGAGACCAGCGTCTGGCTGCCGCTTGCCACGCCCGCCCTGGTGCAGATGCCGTGCGCGCTCCTGATCGGGCTGATCGGGCAGTACCGGCTGAAGCGCCATGCGGAGCAACAGGTCACGCGTGCCATCAGCATGTACCTGCCGGAGAACATCGTCCAGGATCTGACGCAACGGGAGTTCGATCCGTCGGAAGTCAATAAGGTGGTCTACGGGACCTGCCTCGCCACCGACATGTCCGGATTCACGACGCTGTCGGAGACCAAGAAGCCGGAAGAACTGGCCGAGTTCATGAACAGCTACTTCGATGAGCTCGCCACCGCGCTCAAACGGCACGACGTCGACATAACGGAGTTTCACGCCGACACGATCATGTGCGCGTGGACGTCCGCCGAACCGTCCCCCGAGGTTTGCGCCAAGGCCGTCGGCGCCGCGCTGGATGTCTGCGATGCCATCGAGCGGTTCGCCGCGCAGAGGGGCCGGCTGCGCCTCAATCCGCGCATCGGCCTTCAGGACGGCTATTTCTACGTCGGTCACACCGGTGGCGGCGGCCGAATGGCCTACAGTATCCTCGGAGACACCGCGAACACGGCCGCGCGACTGGAGAGCCTGAACAAGTACCTGGGCACCCACGTCCTGGCGGCCGAGACCGTCCTGAAGACGCCTGACGGACTGCTGGTGCGGCCCTTGGGGGACATTCTTCTCAGCGGCAAGGCCGACGCCACGCCGGTTGTCGAGATCATCGCGAAATCCGCAACCGCGACCGACCGGCAAATGGCACTATGCTCGAAGTTCTCGACCGCCCTGACTTATTTCCGCGAGAAGGACTGGGTGACGGCGGAGCAGCTATTCGAGACGATCAGGGCCGAGTTCGGCGATGATGGCCCAAGTCAGTTTTATCTGTCGTATATCCGAGGCCACAAATCGAGCGCTCCGACCTTCGATGGCCCGGCGTTCGTGAAGATGACGGAAAAATAGGAAACCGAGCCGCGAACGCCGTATGCGGGGGCCGCCCCCAGAGCGTTCAACGATTCCAAAATCGTCCCATTGACTGAACAGGATACCCCGCGTTGCCAGGTCGAGGGGGCATGCAATTCACGCCCGGCCGGTCCCCTTGACGCCGCGCGCCAGCCGGTCGCGGGTGCGATGATGCAGCCAGTGCAGGGCTTCCTCGATCTTGGTCAGGGCGATCTCGTTTTCGCGGCAGGAGAGCGGACCGGCCTGAAATGACCGGAGCCTGTCGACGATGACGGCAAGCAGCGCTTCGTCGGTGACGCCGTTGTGACCGGACTCCAGAGTATGGCCGAACTGGAATTTTATCGGGAGCTCGCCCTTGCCCCAGGCAATGACGTAGGCGTGATGCGCGCCACCGGGACCGGGATCGTCCTTGGACACGATCTTCAGGGCACCGTCGACGGTGTAGCTGGTTATCTTGCGCGGATCAGTCATGGTCTGGCCCTTTCCTCATCGTGGTCGAAGCGGCTCGCGAGAGACGGCTTGGCGCGCGCCTCTGCTGACGGACTCGTGCGCGGTCCGGGACCGGCGTCCAGGATCGGCGCCGCGCGAGGCTCGCGGCACCCGGCCCGGCATGCCAGTCGCCTCAGGGCACCAGCCCCGACGTCCGGCACGCAGATCCGGGTGCGCTCCGCTACGGCGCGTCGGCCGCCGTTTCGCCGGGCGGCAGGATCCGGAACGTGAACGTCGATACGGTCTCGCCCGGACCGAACGGCCCCGGTACCGCGTGCTCGACCGGCGGCAGGCTGCGCAGGAACGCCACGACGGCGTTCACGTCGTCCGCCGTCAGGCTCGCGAACGCATGCCACGGCATGATCGGCGCCAACATGCGCCCGTCCGGCCGGACGCCTGTCTGAAGCGCGGCGACGATCTGATCATCGCTCCAGTCGCCGAGGCCGGTTTCCTTGTCGGGCGTAAGGTTGCGGCCGACAAAGACGCCGAGGCCCGGGATCTCGAAGCCGACATCGGAGCCGCCCAGATACCGCGCCATATCCGGCTTGCCAAAGAAGTAGCCGGGTGTGTGGCAGTCATTGCATCCCGCAATCCCGACGAGATAGCCGCCGCGCGCGATCTGCGCGTCATCGGCGTTCGCGCCGAACGAAGCCAGAGAAACAAGAGCCAATGCCAGAAGCCATTCGCGAAGCATGAGTATTGACATAGTCGTCGCCCTCCCGCGTGCGTTTCGTTTATTGACTTCTTACGGCGCAACCCTGCGCCCACTGCGTCTTCACCATACGTAAACCGTCGCGATATCTCCCTGTTGCGCCACTTCCGGCACGAGTTTCATCGGCGCCCGATCGCGGCGGCCGATCGGCTACGCCACGAAACTGACCACCCGCTCGACGAACCAGAAGCCGGCGACACAGCCGGTCGCGTAGCCGACCGGACCGCGGATCAGCGCACCGCGCACGGCGACCAGCCTGCGCGCAGCCAACGCGACGACGAGGACCGCGGCGACGAAGAGAAGCTGCCCGACCTCGACGCCGAGATTGAAGGTGAGCAGCGCCAGCGGCGCGTCCGTCTGCGGCAGGCCGATATCGCGCAGCGCCCCGCCGAAGCCGAAGCCGTGCAGGAGCCCGAACAGAAACGCGATTAGCCAGGGATAGCGTATCGACAGGTCTGTCTCGCCTCGCTCGGCGCGGATGATCTCGGCGGCGACGACGGCGATGGACAACGCGATCGCCGCCTCGACCGGCGGCTGGGGCACCTGGGTCCAGCCGAGGGCCGCGGCGGCAAGCGTGATCGAGTGGGCCACCGTGAAGGCGGTGATCGTCTCGATCAGCGTCCGCAGATCGCGGATCAGAAGCAGCAGCGCCAGCACGAAGAGCAGATGATCGATGCCGAGCAGGATGTGTTCGACGCCCAGGACAAAATAGGCCCTCGCCGTCGCCAGCGCGCCCGGCGCGGTCTCGAGGACGATGTCCGGGAAATCCGGCGTCAGCCGGGCGGTCTGGACCGACCCGTCGGACCAGGCGATCCGCGCGATCACATCGGTATAGGTGCCGACGAGACCGTCGATCGCCACTGTCTCGCCGCCGAGACCGCCGGCGCAGCGGATGCTCCACCGGCTGGTCATGGCCGCGCCCGCATCGGCGGCGACGATCGGAGAGGTTTCCGCGCAGGCGGACGGCAACGACACGTCGAGCGCCAGACGGGCCTCCCCGCGTGTCGGCACCTTCCACAGGACATCGAAGTCTTCCGGTCCCTTCTGGTCGATCTCCAGGTAGGCCGGGCGCACCTCGTGGGTCTGCGCCATCGTCGCGACGAGGCCGGCGAGTGCAAAAACCAGGGCGGCGGCGAGACGCTTCATTGGTTCACCGCCTGCGCCTCGACCTGCCCGGCGCTCTCCTCGGGCCAGATCACGGTCACGTCGTAGTTGTCGCGCATGGCGCGGTAGCGCGCCTCCGCGATCTCCCGCCGCTTCTCCCCTTCCCAGTCGCGCCGGACGGCATCGCGCACTTCGGCGAGGTTCGGATCGCGCGACGGGCTCTTGTCGTCGATCAGGACCAGATGCAGGCCGAAGGTCGACGCGACCGGGCCATGCCATTGACCGGGCGCGATCGCCTTCAGGGCATCAGCGAACTGCTGTCCGAAACTGATGGCGATCCGGTCGGTCGGGGTGAGTGGCATGGAGAAGGGCAGCATCGTCCGGTCGCCCAGGCTCCGCGCCTCGATCCTGGCACCGTCGCCGCGCAGCGCGTCCAGCGCAACGTCGATCTCCGCATCGATCTGGTCTCCATGCGTATCCCGATTGAAGAAGATCTGACGGAATGCGGTGTGCTCCGGCACCCGATACATCTCGGCATTGGCGGCGCGGTAGGCCTCGAGCTCGACGTCTGACGCCGCGAGGTCCGCCGGATCAGGCTCCATCATGAATTCCAGCTTCTGCTGCAGCCGCCGCCGGAAGACGGTGTCGTCGGCATCGAGGCCGAGGCTGCGCCCCTCGCGGTAGAAGACCTCCTCCTTGACGAAGGCGTCGATCAGCCCGTCCAGCTCGTCCTGCGTCGGCGGCCGCTGCCAGGTGCGCGAAAACGTCTCGGACAGCTGCGCGATCCGGCCCGGTGTGACAACGATCGTCTCCGGCGCGGCGACATCGGTGCGCGTCCCGACGGCCGCGTAAGCGGCGAAAACGACCGCGCCGATGACGAGGAACTGAAACAGCGGTTCTCGGGCCAGTCGCGAAATCACCGTCATCAATCGCGCCCCAGACTTTGGTGCCGACTAAATAATCGCACAACGCTGAAATCAAACAACAGCGAAAAAAGAAACGGCGGGCGCGGAAAGCCCCGCACCCGCCGCAATGAAAGCCACGATCGCACGCGGTACCCGGCGCGCGGGCCAGGTCAGCCCGCGTTACTCAGTCTCCGAAGATGTCGTTGGTGATGCCGGCGTACCAGCCAATCGATTCCTCGTAGGTCGCCTTGCGCAGCGCGCCATCCTCGCCGGTCTGACTGATGAAACTCGTGGTCGAGGCGATCTTCTCGTCGGTCGGGGCGTACTGCGCACCGACCTTCACGCCGTCGTCGGTCTCGATCAGGCTCCAGCAGGTATTGGCGTACTTGGCCGGGAACACCTTGGAATCGGTCAGCTCGCCGCGGATGGTCATGGCCGCGACCTTGGCCTGGCTGTTGGCCGAGAAGGCGGATTTCGGCATGTCGCCGGCGATGGTGGCATCACCGACGACGAAGATGTTCTCGTCCGCCTTCGAACGCATCGAATAGGGATCGATCGGGACGAAGCCGCTGTCGTCGGTAAGACCGGCCTTCGCCACGATCGCGCCGGCCCTCTGCGCCGGGATCACGTTGACAAGAGCACCCTTGAAGGTGTCGAGATCCGTCGTCACCGTTCCCGCCGCCGGGTCGACACCCGTGATGCCGCCATGCACGTCCGGTCCGTACCATTCGACCATGCCCGGATAGTGCTTCTCCCAGCCTTCCTGGAACAGGCCCTGCTTGGAGAACTTGGGCTTGGGATCGATGATGATGATCTTGGAATCGGTGAGGCCCTTCGACTTCAGCACATGGGCGAACATCGAGGCGCGCTCGTAGGGGCCGGGCGGGCAGCGATAGGGATTGGGCGGCGCCACCATGATGATCTGCTGGCCGTTCTCGATCGCGTCGAGCTTGGACTTCAGGAGCTGCGTCTGCGGACCGGCCTTCCAGGAATGCGGCATGATCTCGGCGGCTTCCTCCGAATAGCCGGGCACCGAATCCCAGATCAGGTCGATGCCGGGCGCGATCACCAGCCGGTCGTAGGGAACGCGGCTGCCGTCGGCCATGACCACTTCCTTTGCCTCCCGGTCGACCGTGTCGGCCATGCCGTTGACCACAGAGATCCCGTAGTTCGAGGCGAGCTTGTCGTAGGTGTGGGTGATCGAGTCGAAATCCCGGAAGCCGCCGAGATAGAGGTTCGAGAAGAAGCAGGTGGTGTACTGCGGATTGGCTTCGATCAGGGTGACGTCGACGGCCCCTTCCGAATCCTTGGCGATGTAGCGTGCCGTCGTCGCGCCGCCGGCGCCGCCGCCGATGACGACGACCTTCGGTCGATCCTGAGCGCGCAGATAGGTCGGCAGGGCCAGCGTCACGCCCAATGCGCCGGTGAAGATCCCAAAGCTACGGCGAGTAAGTTTCGTCATGTTATCCTCCCCAGGATTCGCCCGTAGCCCTATTGCGGCTCGAGCTGCTCGAAATACGCGGCGAGTGCCGCAACTTCCTCGTTGCCAAGATTCGTGGTGACCATCCGCATGACCTGATGGCTGCGGACGTTGGTCTTGTATTCGAACAGGGCGCGAATGAAGGCGTCCTTCGGCCAGCCGACGATCGAGGGGATGCCCTCCGCGCGGCCGGACGGTTGGTGGCAGGTGACGCATTCGGAGGCGAGATACTCGCCGTAGTCAGGATCGCCCTCGATCTCCAGCACCGCGGCGGCCATTTCCGGGCGCGGCGCTTCCGCCGTCGTCGGATCGGCGGCCGGCTCGGCGGCGGAGGCCTGCTTCAGATACGCGATCAGGCGGGTCCGTGCCTCCGGGTCCGGCATGCCGCGGAACGACATGCGCGTGCCGGGTATCATCGTCTGCGGTTTCTCCAGGTAGGCATCGAGCGTGCGCTCGTCCCAGACGAGGCCGTCAGCGCCCATCTCCCGCATGGCGGACGAATAGCGAAAGCCGTCGAGGCTGCCGGCAGTGCGACCGAACAGCGCGTCGAGATGCGGTCCGACGCCGTTCAGCGCACCGGCGCCGATCTGATGGCACGCCTTGCAGGATCGGTAGAGTGCTTCCCCCTTGCCGGGGTCGCCGTCGGCAAAAGAAGACCCGGCGGCCAGTGCGACGGTGGCCGTCACAAACATCGGAGCAACACTGCGCCCCAAACCTCCCAGCATGGTCCCCATTTTTTAAACGCACGGAGCGAAAATTATCGCGTTTTCTTCAGCGTACATCACGACCGGAGGATCGCATAGTCCGTATTATTCCGCTACGTCAGAACGGCGTCGCGCGCCGGGTCCGCGGTGGCCGTTATCCGCGCCTCGGATCCACCGTCAGCCAGCGATGCGCACGGACCCGTTCTCCTTTAGGGTCACCACCGGGTTGTCCTTCAGCCAGGCCTCGACGACGTCCCAGATCGCCGGCCCTTCGGTGTTCTCGTTGACCGATGCCCAGCCCGAGACGACATAGTCCCTTCCCGGATCGATCGGCTCGCCGGTCTTCAGCACCGTCATATCGGAGATCCGCGAGCCCATGTCCGCCGTCGGGGCGATCGTGTAACTCATGCCGCCGACGCGGACCATGTCGCCGCCCTGCTGATAGTAGGGATCGGGATTGAACAGGTTGTCGGCGACATCCTCGAGAATGTCCCTGATCACCTGCCCGGACATGGTCGAGCGGTAGACGGCCGGATAGGTCATGGCGCAGGCGGTGTGCAGATCCTCGACCGTGATCGCGTCGCCCGGCAGCACAGACGTGCCCCATCTGAACCCCGGGGACAGCGCGATATCGGCCTCGCGCTCCTCGAGCAGGGCCTGGCAGATCAGATCGTCCATGGTGCCGTTGAAGTTGCCGCGCCGGTAGAGCAGCGTATCGGTCCGGGCAAGCTCGCGGGCAAGCTCGGCTTCGTAGGGCGCGCGAACCTTGTCGATCAGCGCGGCCATCTCGGCGTCCGGCGCGATGACGTCGGCGAAGACCGGAATGAGCCGATAGGAAAAGCCCTTCATCGCGCCGTCGCGGACGTCCAGATCGAGACGGGAGACGAACTTGCCGTTCGAGCCGGAGGCAATCAGCAGCGTGTCGTTGACGATCACCGGTTCGGGCAGCGCGTCGTGGGTGTGGCCAGTGAGGATCACATCGATGCCGTCGACGCGGGAGGCAAGCTTGCGGTCGACGTCGAAGCCGTTGTGCGAGAGCAGCACGACGAGATCGGCCCCGTCGGCGCGCGCTTCCTGGACATGGGCCGCGATATCCTCCTCGCGGATGCCGAAGGACCAGCCGGGGATCATCCAGCGCGGGTTGGCGATCGGCGTATAGGGAAAGGCCTGGCCGATCACGGCGATGTTCACGCCGCCGCGCTCGAACATCGTCATCGGCTCGAAAGCGGGCTCGTTCCATTCGGCATCGTAGATGTTGGAGCCCAGGAAGGGGAACGGCAGGCCGTCGACCAGTTCGGTGACACGGTCGGCGCCATAGGTGAACTCCCAGTGGCCGGTCATCGCGTCCGGCCCAAGCGCGTTCATCACTTCGACCATATCGGCGCCAAGCGTCTTGTTGGCCGTGTAACTGCCCTGCCAGGTGTCGCCGCCATCCAGCAGCAGCATGTTGTCGCCGCGCTCGGCGCGGATGCGCTTCACGACGGTTGCGACGCGGTCCATGCCGCCCATGCGGCCATAGGTCCGGGCCAGCGCGGTGAAATCCTCGTAGGTGAGCGCGTAGGCTTCCGGCGATCCCGGCTCGATGTTGTATAGCTCCAGGAAATCGGCGCCGGTCACATGCGGCGGCAGGCCGGCGACCTCGCCGACACCGAGGTTGACCGACGGCTCGCGGAAATAGACCGGCTTGAGCTGCGCGTGGATGTCGGTGACGTGGACGAGGGTGACGTTACCGAACGGCTCCATCGACAGGAGTGCGTCCTCGCTCAGTTGCTGCTGGGCGAGGGCGCGGGTCCAGCGTCCACCCAATCCGGGACCGACGATGGCTCCGGTCGCAACCGCCGCCATCAGGAATTCGCGCCGTGACACCATCGCCGTCTCGATGCTCCATTGCTAAATCAGGGCAAGGCTCCCCGTCGGAGCGGGCGACACGCCACCGCTCCGGTTCACCCCTTCGATCGGTTGAGCCGGCGCTCCTCCGCCGGTAGAGCGGGCGCGGCGGAGCCGGACGCTCCGCCGATGCGACCCTGTTACTGCGACCCTCCTACTGGCGAACCGCCGGCGTCTCCACGGAGAGGCCCGTGCCGCGCCAGGTCACATAGACCTCGAGCGCCATCAGCTCGTCCGAGAAGGCGTCGGGATAGCTCGCCCGCGTGTCGCGGATACAGCCGCGGAAGCGATTGTGCAGCGACACCATGCTGGCCTGCTTCAGCCGGTAGGTCGGGAAGCCGTTGACGTTGCCCTGGCTGAGATGGTCGGCACGGATGTAGTTGCCGTTGTTCTCCTCGTGGCAGCTTGCACACGAGAGGTTCAACTGGCCGAAGCGCGTATAGTAGTAGTCCTTGCCCTTGTCCCACCATGCTTTCATGTCGCCCTCGCCGAGGTCCACCTTGACGGGCGCCCCCAGCGACTGATGCTTGATGTAGGTGACGAGCGCCTTCTGTTCTCCGGCGTCGAACTTGTAGGGCTCAGCCTGCATGTTGTTGACGCGGCAATCGTTGATCTGGAGCTCGAGGTTGTAGGGCTTGCCGGCCGCCGCGTTCCACTTGGGATATCCGGCGCCGACGTCCTTCATCGACTCGGCTGCGTCGTTGTGGCACGAGGCGCAGGACTTGCCCGCTGCACCATCGACCTGGTTCCAGATCTGTTCACCCTGCTCGACATAGAGCATGCCGGGATTGGCGAAGGTATCCGTCTCCAGCGCGCGCGTCTCGGGCGTGCGGAACAGCCAGCCGGACAGCACCTCATCGAACGGATGTCCGTCCGGCGGATCGACACGCGTGATCATTTCCTTGCCATCGATGACGAGCGTGTCGTCGACGGGATCGGCCTGCGCCGGAGCGAAAGCCAGACCGACCACCCCCCCCAGCGCGATTGCCAGGCCCAGTTTGCTGATATCCACGGGCTTCTCCTCCTCCACTATGCCGGCGGGTTCTTTGCCCGTCCGATCATCATTTGATCTCGTCAGTTCACCTCGATCGCGGCTTCCGTCGTGTAGACGCTGCCATCATCGTCGACCCAGGTGAAAACGAACGTACCGCTTTCGTCGACCTTCGCGTTGAACTCGAAATACGGGTTCGCCGCGATCGCCGGATCGAGATCACCGGAAAACACCTCCTTGCCGTTGAAGGTGCAGGTGAACTTGTTGATGATCTTGCGCGGGATCGGGTTGCCTTCCTTGTCTTTCCGCTGCCCGGATTCCATCGGGTGGCTGATCAGCGTCTTGATCGTCACGACGTCACCCTTCGAGGCGGACTTCGGGACTTTCACGCGCGGTTTGGATTCTGCCATCAGTATCTGTCCTCGTTGCTCCGATCAGCCGCCGCAGCCGCCGATCGTGACCTTGACTTCCTTCTTGTCCATGAAGACCGAGCCGTCGTTCATCTTGGCGAGCGCGATCACGTTCTGGGTCTTGGCCAGCCGCATGCGGGTGGTCACGTCCGCGGACCCGCTCATCGGCGTGAAATGAAGGGTGGCGACGTTCGGATTCGGATTTCCCTCGGCAAGGATCATCACCGCGGCGACGTAATCGTCGTCGGTCATCGGGCTGTCCACCGCGACCGATACCGGAACCGTGTTGCCGTTCTCCGCGATCTCCGGGGCGTTCAGCGTGATACGGCCGCTCTGGGGAGCCGCGCCGCCAGTGAACGCGTCGATCGCCTTCTGGGTATCCTCGGTGCTGGCCCATGCGGTGCCACGCCCGCCGGCGACGGCGAATACGGCGGCACCGGCGCTCAGCGCGAGCGCTTCACGTCGTGTCAGTTTCATGCCTATCTCCATCAGTGTTCGCGCTATTCCTGGAGCGTTCCCAGGAACGCCACCACGTCTTCAACGTCCTGCGCGGACAGGATCGTCTTGCCCTGGAACGCTTCGGCGACATCGATGCCCACATCGAGCGAGTAGAAGCCCGGCATGACCGTCTGTTCGCCGAAGACCTCCTTCGAGTTGGTGACGATCGCGCGCAACGTCTCAGGCGAGTACCGCGCGGCGACACCGTCCAGAGCCGGGCCCACATTGCCATGGAAAAGCTGGTCCGACATCTGCGAGACCGCGTGACAGGCAAGGCAGTTGCCAAGCTTGCGATCGGCAAACGCCTTGGCCCCGGCTTCCGGATCGCCGGGCTGGCCCGTCAGGGACGATTCAACGGCCCCGTCCTTGAAGGTCACATCGCCGGGCGCCAAGGTTTCCGCGCTGGCGGCCCCCGCCGCGAGCACGATCGCCGTGAGGCCGGCGATACCCATACGTATCGTCATTCTGGCGTTTCTCCTCCTACGCTCGAACCGGTTGATCCGGTTTCTCTCATGCGTTTGCCGCATGTTCTCATCATTGTTTATGGATGCATTAATATGCTTTTTTGAATGTATTGCAATCACCAAATTCGCCGGGACGCGGGCCCGAAGCCCGATCAGTCGGTGGCATTTTCTCCCGCGGCGCGGCCTTCCTCGAGCTTCCTGGCATGGTATTTCTGGAAGTGCTCGCCGGTCTCGTAGCCCTTCTCGCGCACCCATTGGAACATGTGCAGGAAGGTCGACTTGCCGAAGGCGCCCGGCATGGTGACGACCGCGGCCTGCGCGACGCTGCCACCTTCCGGCGCCTGCTCCGGCAGGAAGACGATCGTCGGCGTGAAAACGTAGCCCCACTTGCGCGCGGCCGTCTTTTCGGTCAGCGCCTCGCCGTCGAGGTCGGTGACCTCCTCGTCGCCGAACATGTTGTACTGGACGACCTTGAAGTTGGCCTTGATGTAGTCGCGCACTTCCGGGTCGGTCAGGAGTTCCTCGTGCATCTTCCTGCAGTAGATGCAGCCGCGCTGCTCGAAGACGAGGACCAGGCGCTTGTCTTCCTCGTTGGCGGCCTCGATGTCCTCGGCGATGTCGCGGAACGTTATCGAGAACCAGTCCTGCTTGTGCAGACCGTCGTCGCCGATGGTGACCGCGCCGGCCGGAGCGGCGAATGCCAGCATGGACAGTACGAGCAACAGACGTTTCAGCATCATTGTCCTCCCTAAGGCACCCGGCATCAGCCGACCTGGCTGAATACCGGGAACGTATCGAGCAGCCACAGCGCGATCGCCGACATCTGACCGGTAATGAACAGGATACCAGTCAGAACCAGAAGCGCACCCATCACTTTTTCGACGGTCCCCATGTGGCGACGGAAGCGTGCCGCCCAGCCGAGAAAGCGGGTGGCAAAGGCGGCGGCGAGAATGAACGGCAGGCCGATGCCGAGCGCGTAGACGGCCAGCAGCATGGCGCCGCGCCAGGCGGTGTCGGTGGAGCCGGCGACGAACAGGATAGCGGCGAGCACCGGGCCGACACAGGGCGTCCAGCCGAAGGCGAAGGCGAGCCCCATCAGATAGGCGCCGCCGAGACCGGCCGGCTTGCCCTGCACCTCGACGCGCGCCTGCTTGTAGAGCAGGCCGATGCGGAACACGCCCAGGAAATGCAGGCCCATCACCATGATGATGATGCCGGCGATGATCGAGAGCATGTCGAAGTAGCGGGCGATCGCCTGCCCGACGACGCTGGCCGTGGCGCCCAGGCCGACGAAGACCGTGGTGAAGCCGAGCACGAAGGCGATGGAAGACAGGATGATCCGGCGCGAGGTGCCGGCTTCCACCGTGTCGCCCTTCAGCTGATCGAAGCTGACGCCGGCGAGGTAGCAAAGATAAGGGGGAACGATCGGCAGCACGCAAGGCGAGACAAAGGAAAGCACTCCCGCGAGGAATGCAGCGCCGACGGAGACTTCCAGCATGCCGTTTCACCGCTTCTCGCCGCATCCCCTACCTGTGCGGCAACTAGCGAACATATTTACTATTTGCTATGTATTGCAATCGCTGAATCGATTGGAGAGGGCCGTGAAGAGCCTTTTTGCTTTCGCTGTGCTGGCTTTTCTTGTCGCGGGACAGGCGCGCGCGGCCGAGCTCATCATGCTGCAACAGGCCGGTTGTGAATGGTGCGTGCGCTGGCATGAGGAAATCGGCGTCGCCTATCCCAAGACCGAGGAAGGCCGGCGCGCGCCGATCCGGTTCGTCGACATCGCCGAACCGTGGCCCGACGATCTCGGCGACATCGCGCGGGAGCGGCTGACGCCAACGTTCATTCTGGTCGAGGACGGCGTGGAGATCGCGCGGCTGCGCGGCTATCCCGGCGCGGATTTCTTCTGGCCGCTTCTCGGCGAGATGCTGGAAAAGCTGCCGACCTCGCCGAGGATGTGATGCCTTAGCGGTTGGCGCGCGCACCCGAGCGGACTATTTTGCGGCGCAATAATCGCATAAAATACACATACGCTTTCGAGACCAAGACAATGACTCAACAGATGCCGGCACCCAGGACACTCGACACGGCACTGCCCGACCTGACAGGTCCGGCGAGCGAAGCGGACTTCGAGGCGCTCGTCGAACAGGCGCGCAAGGCCAGCGACCTGCTCAAGGCGCTGTCGCACGAAACGCGACTGCTGATGCTGTGCCTGCTGTCGAACGGCGAAAAGTCGGTCTCGGAACTGGAGGAGATGCTGACCCTGCCGCAGGCTTCGGTTTCACAGCAGCTCGCCCGGCTCAGGTTCGACCGGCTGGTGACCACCCGGCGCGACGGCCGCATGGTCTACTACCGCATCGCCGACGACGAGGTCTCCTCGATCATCGGCGCGCTCTACAATCTGTTCTGCAAGCCGGTGCTCGAGAAAGACGCCTGATCATCGGCACCTGATCCCGACCCTGATTTCCGGCGCCCGGCCGCCCCCAATCCGCGTTCTCTATCCGCTTTACCCGTAATTGCCTTGCCGCGCGTCCACGCGTAGCATTGCGAAAAAACAATAACCGCCGCGGCAAAGCGACGGAGGGGAGAAGCGCATGGAAGGCTTCGACGCACGGTTCGTGCTGCCGATTCTCGGCGTGGTCGCCGGGATCGTGCTTGGCTATGTCGCGCGGGTAAACCGGTTCTGCACGCTGTCCGCCCTCGAGCGCTACTGGTACGCGGGGGATGGAACCGGCGTGCGGACGTGGGCGCTTGCCGGAGCGTCTGCCCTCGTCGCCACCCAGGCGATGATCCACGCCGGTGTCATCGACCTTTCGCCGAGTTTCTATCTGGCCGCGGAATTCGGGCTGACCGGCGCCATCATCGGCGGCGTGATGTTCGGCTTCGGCATGGCCCTCGTGGGGACCTGCGGCTTCGGCGCGGTGATCCGCCTCGGCGGCGGCAGCCTGCGGTCGCTGGTCGTGCTCATCGTGCTCGGCCTCGCCGCACTGGCCACCCAGCGCGGGCTCGTCGGCCTGGCGCGGATCCAGGTCGTCGACAACCTGGCGCTCGACCTATCGTTCGCGGGCGACCAGTCGCTCGGCAGCATCGCCTCCGCGCTGGTCGGCGCGGACGTGCGGGCCGTCGTCGCGGTCCTCATGGCCGCGGGCCTCCTGTACTGGATCTTTCGTGACCGCGCCTATCGACGCAAATACCGGCAGATCGCGACCGGCGTCACGATCGGCCTCGTCATCGCCTTCGGCTGGCTCTCCACGGTGCTGATCGCCGAGCGCGCCTTCGTGCCGGTGCAGATCGAAGCCGGCTCGTTCGTCGTGCCCGTCGGCGACCTGCTTCTGCAGATCATCACCTTCACCGGCAGCCTGCCGGATTACGGCGTCGGCCTGATCGTCGGCACGCTGATCGGCGCGACGCTCGGCGCCTGGCACAAGAAGGACACCCGCTGGGAGGCCTGCGACGACGCCCGCGAACTCGGCCGCCATCTGGCCGGCGGCGTGATGATGGGCATCGGCGGCGTCTTTGCGATGGGCTGCACGGTCGGGCAGGGCATCACCGCGGTATCGACGCTGGCGATTTCGGCCCCAGTCGTCATCGTCTCGATCGCGCTCGGGGCGCGGATGGGGCTTGCCTGGCTCCTGGAAGGATCGGCGCTGGCACCGTTCCGCGGGGCGCATGGCGGCGCCCCGGCCGAGTAGCCGCCCGCCCCCGAAGTCTCCCGCCCCGACGTCGCCCGACCAGAAGCCGCCCCCAGTCGCCGCGCGACCGGCGCTCAGCCTGCAACGAACCGGTAGGCGCTTCCCGCCCGCTCCGCCGTTCCGATACCCGGATGCGGCAGGTGGAACCCGACGATCCGCAACTTGTCGGCCGTGATCCTGTCGAGCAGCGCCGTCCGCGTCTTCGCGCCCTGGTCCTGGTCCTGGTCCGGACCCACGCGCCAGTCGGGGCGTTCGAACGAGATCACCGCGTTCAGGATCGCATCGCCGGTGACGAGGACGCTGTCGCCGCCGCCATGCAGCACGTAGGACATGTGCCCCGGCGTGTGGCCGGCGGTATCCACCGCCTCCACGCCCGGCAGCACTTCCTCGCCCGGCCTGATCAGTGTCACCTGCTCCTCGAGCGCGTCGAAGCGGTTGCGCGCGCCGACAATGAAACTCGCGCGCTCCTCCGGCAGGTCCGCAAAGGCATCGTCCGAGCGCCAGAAATCCCATTCGGCCTGGGGCAGGAAGTAGCGCGCCTTCGAGAAGACCAGCTCGTCGAAATCATCAAGCACGCCCCAGATGTGATCGGGGTGCGCGTGGGTGAAGACGACGTCGGTCACGTCGCCCGGATCGATACCGGCGGCCGCGAGGTTGTCGGCAAGCGCGCCGACGGTGTCCTGAAACAGTGGCCCGGAACCGGCGTCGAACATCACGAGGCGGTCGGGTGTGCGCAGGAGCGTGACGTTGCAGTCGGGATGCAGCGTGTCCGCGGGCAGGCCCAATGCGGCGATTTCCTCCGGGCTCCGGTCCGGCAGGACGAAGCTCATCGGCTGCGTCAGGCTGCCGTCGGAAACGACCAGAACCTCGGCGTCGCCGAGCGACACGCTGCTGGCCGTCGCAGCCCGTGCGGGACCGATCGGCAATCCCATCATCGTCGCGGCCGCCGCGGTTCCGGCCAGAAAGTCGCGGCGCGTCAGTACCCTGTTCATCGGTTGAGACCTCCCGCTATTCGATATATGCATTTTTTTGAATTTATGCGCCTGCCGTTGCGCCACGTCAATGTAGGTCGCCCTGTGACAAGGTCCATTGTCCGGCGAAGTCGACGGGCATCCGCGGATGCGGGATGACGCAACAGGGTCGCTGGAGGCCCGTTCTGGTCATGACTCTCGAATTTCTGCTCGACCGTTTCTCCGAACCATGGGTTCTCGCCGGCGGCGGCCTGACGGTCGGGCTCGTGTTCGGGGCTTTCGCCCAGCAGAGCCGGTTCTGCCTCCGGGCGGCGGTGATCGAGTTCGCGCATGGCACCATCGGCCACAAGCTCGCCGTCTGGCTGCTCACGTTCTCGGCTGCGGTGCTCGGCACCCAGCTGCTGATCGCCTCCGATCTGGCCAACCTCACCGAAGCCCGCCAGCTCGCCTCGCCGCAGAGCCTGTCCGGCGCCGCGCTCGGCGGACTGATGTTCGGCACCGGCATGGTGCTGTCGCGCGGCTGCGCCAGCCGGCTGCTGGTGCTCTCGGCGACCGGCAACCTGCGGGCGCTTCTCTCCGGGCTGGTCTTCGCCGTCGTCGCCCAGGCGAGCCTGCGCGGCTTCCTGAGGCCGCTGCGCGAGACGCTCGCCGGCCTGTTCACGACCGCCGATATCGGCGGCAACGACCTGCTCGCCTTCGTCGGCGCCTCGACGCCGCTGGCCATCGCCTTCACCGGCCTCTGGCTCGCGGCCGGCCTCTTCGTCGCCATCCGGTCGCGCACGCATGTATGGCGCGCCGTCGCGGCGGTCGGCACCGGGCTGGCGATCCCGCTCGCCTGGTGGTTCACCTACGCGATGTCGCAGCGGGCCTTTGATCCGGTCCAGGTGGAAGGCGTGACGTTCACGGGACCGTCCGCCGATACGCTGATGCTGTTCCTGTCACCGCCCGGCAGCATTCTGGATTTCGACGTCGGGCTCGTCCCCGGCGTGTTTCTCGGCTCGTTCCTCGCCGCCCTGCTGACGCGGGAACTCGCCGTACAGGGCTTCCACGATGCCGCATCGATGCGCCGCTACCTGTTCGGGGCGGCGCTGATGGGCTTCGGCGGCATGCTGGCCGGCGGATGCGCGGTCGGCGCCGGCGTCACCGGAGCATCCATATTCGCCCTCACCGCCTGGGTGACGCTCAGCGCCATATGGCTATCGGCGGCGATCACCGACCGGGTGTTGATGGAACGCGAGAAGGTGGTGCTGGAAACCGAGCTGGGCGCCGCCGGCGCACCGGCCGATGCGCGGGCCGAGGCGGCAGCGACTTCCGTCAGTCGGTGAACGCCACGCCAAGCGAATCGGCCTTGCGCCATTTCACCTCGCATTGCCGCGTGAACGTTCCGTCGTTGGACACGAGCGTGAAGGCGTTCGGTACCTCCGCCGTGTGCGGCATCTCGAGCTTCGCCCCCTCCCCTGTCATGTTGCGGGCAATACACTCGATCGTCGATTGCTTGTTGTTGAAAATGATCTTGGCGCCCTTCAACGTGCGACGCCGAACCGTTTCGTTCCGTCTTTCCATTCGTGTTCCGTTCGCTGCAGGTCAGTAAGGTGTGCCCACGCGGTCCCGCTCCGACAATGATGCAACCGGCCCGTGTGCAGGTGCGGGCGATTCGCCTCGGAATTATAGTCCAAGACGGGCGCGACCGGCGCGCGGATTCAATCGAATCCGCTCCTCATGCCGCGAGCGCGCGGGGCCGCAACCGCAATCCCTCTACTTCGCCGGTTGCGCTGGCGACAATTTGGTGGGAAACCGCTAGCCCGCAACGGCCAATCGAGCTCCAGGAAAGGCGCGTCACATGTCGAAGGAAGAGGCTCCCAAGCCACGCAAGGGCTACGTCCGTTCGGAGGTGCTGCTGCCCGCCCTGCGCTATAATCTGCAGCCGCATCCGGACGAGCCCTCGGTGTGCGTCGTCGCGCTGATGACGCCGGACGGTCCGGTCACGCTGACGCTGCACAAGGACGCGCTCGCCCAGCTCGGCACGGCGATGATGGTCGAGGCGAACAGGATGCCCGATACCAACCGCTAGCGACCCGGCACCATCCGACCGCGCCCGCGCGGGCCGTAACCATATCCGCGTGCCAGGCCTTGTTGCGGCCCTCGTGGATTGGTTAGGCTAAGGCCTCCGCGGGCAACTGATCCGGCGGTCGAAGCCGATACTCCGAGACATTTGCCAGAGGGAAGGTGGCGCGCGTGGGCGCGGTATTGTGGCTGTTCATCCTGCTGGTCGTCGTGCCGACGGTGCTCTACAGCTTCGGCGCCGCGGGCTATGTGCTGGCCTACCTCTTCGTGCTCAACCTTCTGGCCGGCTACAGGTTCTGGACCCGCAGGCGGATCGGCGAACTCGGCGAGAAGTCGATGGCGCTGATCTACCTGGCGTCCGGCATCTTCTTCTTCGCGTTCCTGATCGATCCGGTGCAGATCGACACCGCGCCGGTCGCTCGCCTGGACAGCCTGACCGGTTGGCGGGAGGTGCTCGCGGCGAAGCCTGACGCGCAGCCGGCACTGATCGGCACGCCGGTCGAGCAGATGTCCATCGGCCGGCGCAGCGGCACCACCGAGCGTCCGTGGCTCGATGGTCTCGTCGAGGATGTCATGCGCCGCCCCGAGGAGCCGCGCACCACGACCGGGCACTGAGCCGCGGATCGGCGAGATCGGGCGTCGGGCGCTACCAGCCGCCACCGCCGCCGCCGCCACCGCCGCCGCCGGAGGAGCCGCCTCCCGACGAACCGGAGCCGCCGCTCGAGCGCGTGACGGTTGCCGCCGAATAGGCCGCGCCGAGGCTGGACCCGACGGCGCGCAGTTGGCGGGTATCGCTGAAACCGCCGCCGCGGCTGGAACCCGAGTACCAGGACGGCTTCAGATACGGATTGCCGTCGTCCTTGGTGCGGGCGGCTTCAATCTCGGCCTTGAACTGCTCGGTCCAGGCGGTCTCCACGTCGAGCGCGATGGCGTAGGGCAGCAGCTCGTGGAAATGCTCCGGCGTCTTGTCGGGCGGATTGGCGAACTTGAGCCGATCCTCCTCGGCAACGGTCAGATAGAGGCGCGTGCCCTCGATCTCGTCGAGCGCTGCCCGGCCGATCGCCGTCGGCGCCTTGAGCAGATGGAAGAACACGACGTTCAGAAGGCCGACACCGATCAGCGTCAGGAACGGAATCACACCGATCTCCGTGCCGATTCCCAGGAAGACGCCGCTAATGCCGATGGCCATGACGGTGACGATGAAGGCCTGCAAGACCGCCGACACGATCTGCCCCGGTTCGCCCGATTGACGGAACTGGCGCATGGACTTCCAGGCGCGGAACCCCGCCGAACCGATGACCACCGTGAATATGGCGGGGAAGATCGCCAGGAACAGCGCCTCGACATGCCGCGCCGAGAAGATCGCCGATGCCGCCCACCCCAGGATCGTGATCACGACGCCAAGCGCGAACCAGCCGCGATTGCGACGGAAATAGGTGCGGTTGAAGATCTTGTCGAAATGCCCCTTCAACGCGCTTGCCGCGGCGTTAAGCAGGCTCCGGCTGCTGCGCTGGATGGTGACCTGGTCGTCAAACGCGAACAGACCGTCGTACAAGACGGTTTCGCCAGGGGACATCGGCTTCCCGTCGGCCCGGTCCAGCGCTTTCAGCGTCTGCTTCTTTTTGTCCTTCGCGATCGCCAGATGGCCCTTGACCGCCAGGTTGATGACGGCGGCGGCGAAGCACGTATCGTCGAAGCCCATGCGCTCGATATACCGCATCGCGGCTGGCGGGATCTCGGGGTGGTAGACCGGGATGACCGTGCCCCCGCGCGGATCGCGGCCGACCTTCACCCAGACGATCAGGTAGTAGAGCAGCACCAGGCCGAGCGAGACGGCGGCGGCGATATAGGCGCCCCAGCGCTCCAGCCACTGGGTGAGCCGCTGCGAGCCGGTGATCGGGTCGAGATAGCCCGGCGGCCAGCCGACGGCGACGGTCATGCCCTCGCCGGGCGCGAGCGAGCGCGTCGTGCGGAACCTCGGCTCGCCGCCGGCGGTCTCGCCGACCACCGCATCGTTGCCCGATTGGCCGTAAAAGCCGGTGTAGACTGCGGTCTGGGTCACCGGCGCGCCCGGCGGAGGGATCACCACGGCGCTGGCGTTCTCGATGGGGAACGACCATTCGTTGCCGGTGACGTTCCAGTAGATCTCGTCGAAGTCGTCGAAGCGGCGCACCTGATCGCTCATCCGGTAGACGAGACGATAGCGATAGACGCCCTGGTCAAGGAACACGTCCGGCGAGCCGAAATAGATACGGAGATTGGCGCCGTCGTTCTCGATGCGATGGGGCTCGGGCTGACCGTTCTTCAGCGCCTGAACCAGATCGAAACGCGCCCGGCCGAGCAGGCCGAGAGCGGTCCCGCCGAGCGGAATGTCGCGATAGATGCCGCGGCGGATGTCGTAGCCGAGCGCGACGACCTCGATGTCCTCGGTCACCAGGATGCTGCCGTCCGGCTCCACGACGATGCGCACCGCGAAATCGCGGATCGCCTCGCGGCTGTAGCCGTCGACCTGGGCGAGCGCGGAGCCGGTCAGGCCCGCAACGGTGAACGCGACCAGCCCGACGGCGACCGCAAGACGACGCAGGTATGTGGCAAGCATCAGTGGAAGGAGACCTCGACGGGCTTGGCGGCGGCGCTTGCTTCCGCCTCGTCGAGCTCGAAGAACTCCCCCTTCCCGAAATTGAACTGCTGGGCGACCAGGTTGGAGGGGAACTGGTCGATCTTGACGTTCAGGTCGCGGACCGAGCCGTTGTAGAAGCGGCGGGACATGTTGATCCGGTTCTCGGTGTCGGTGATGTCGGCCTGCAGCTGCAGGAAGTTCTGGTTCGCCTTCAGGTCGGGATAGTTTTCCGCCAGCGCGAACAGGTTCTTCAGCGCCTTCTGCAGCATGCCCTCGGTCTCGGCCTGATGCATCGGGCCGCCGGTATCGGCCATCGCCCGGCTGCGCGCCTCGACGACGGCTTCCAGGGTGCCGGCCTCATGCTTCATGTAGCCCTTCACCGTCTCGACCAGATTGGGGATCAGGTCGTAGCGGCGTTTCATCTGGACCTGGATGTCGCTCCAGGCCTCTTCGGCCCGCGTCCTCAGGGAGACCAGCGCGTTGTAGGTGACGATGACGTACAGGACCGCCAGCACGATGATCCCGAGGAGAATATAGATAACGGTCATGGCCGCCCCCTGTTTCGATTCGCGCAAACATTACCGCGCGACCCAACGGAATGCGACCGACCCGTTGGCTAAAAATAGGCGGCGTACGAACGATCTGTCGGGGTGACGAGGTGCATCGACAAGTAACCGCCCCGCGGCTGCCGCCGCGGGGCGGTTGGCCGGTGTCCGGTTGGGGGCACGAACACCGGCTGTCCGGATCGTATTCGCGCGGGGCGGATCTAAGAATTCGCTGGGTGTGACTTGCGGGTCTTCGTTTTTCGCCCCGCGCGCTGCCATCCGCACCCCGCATTCATATTCCCGAATCCGTATGTATCACAACCCGCCGTTTCGGCCATCACTACGATCAATCCGTGAAAACGGATCAGTCGTTTTTCATTCATTCCCGATGATCCGCCGCTGTTTTCTCGCCGTATCCTTCGCGGTATCAAAGGGAAACCACGGTGTGTATGCGACCTTCGAGATGAGCGAGCCCACGAGCGAACACGGTCCGGCGACGCACGGCGACGCCATGACCCTGTTGCTCGTCCGCATCGGCGAAGCGCGCGACCGGGAAGCCTTCAAGGCACTGTTCGTGCATTTCGCGCCACGCGTGAAGCACCTCCTGATGCGCAAGGGCGCCGACCCTGCGCTCGCCGAGGAGCTGATGCAGGACACGATGCTCTCGGTCTGGACCAAGGCATCGCTGTACCACCCGGGCCGCGGGTCGGCCGCCACCTGGATCTTCACCATCGCGCGCAACCTGCGCATCGACCGGCTGCGGCGCGAATCCGTACGGCATTTCGACGACGTGAACGATCTGGAGATCGCCGAGGACCACGCCGGCAGCGACCGTACGGTCGTTGCGCAAGACGACGCGGTCTCGGCGCGGCAGGAACAGACGCTGGTTATCCGGGCGCTTTCCGCGCTGCCGCCGGAACAGGCCGAGGTCATCCGGCTGTCCTTCATCGACGACCTGTCGCAGCGCGACATCGCGGGACGGCTCGGCGTTCCGCTAGGCACGGTGAAATCGCGCATGCGGCTGGCCTACGACAAGCTGCGGCACGTACTCGAGGGCGAGATTTGAGCATTCATCATCATCTCGACGATGCAACGATCATGGCTTACGCGGCCGGCACGCTGCGCGAGGCCCTGTGCGTGGCCGTCGCCGCCCATGTCGCCATCTGCCCGCGGTGCCGCGCGGCGGTTCGCGCCGCGGAGGCCGCAGGCGGCGCGCTGCTCGAGGAAATCGATGCGGTCAGCCTCGATGCCGACGCGCTCGACCGGGCCATGGCCCGCATCGAAACCCCGGCCGCCGCCCGCCCCGCGATGCCGGAACCGGCACCGCGCCCCCGCGACCCGCGCGTGCCGGCACCGCTGGCGCGGCTGATCGGCGGCGGTCTCGACGAGGTCCGCTGGCGCTGGCTCGCGCCCGGCGTGCGCAGCTACGAGATCCCCGTCACGCCCGGTGCCGGCAGCCTGCGGCTGTTGCGGATCGCGCCCGGCAAGGCCGTTCCCGAGCACGGACACGGCGGCACGGAGCTGACCCTCATCCTCTCTGGCTCCTACAGCGACGTGACCGGTCACTACGGGCCCGGCGACGTCGCCGATCTGGACGAGGACGTCGAACACGCGCCCGTCGTGGATTCGCCGGAGGACTGCATCTGTCTGGTGGCGACCGAATCGCCGACCCGCTTCAAGGGGCTCATCGGCCGGCTGCTGCAGCCCTATTTCCGCATCTGAGGACCGGGATCGGTCCGCATGCCCCCGCCCCCCTGGAAGACCGCGTGGATCGTCGGCGCCAGTTCGGGAATCGGCCGGGCCGTCGCCTTGCGTCTTGCCCGCGACGGCGTGCGCGTCGCCGCCTCGGCGCGAGACGCCGCAGCACTCGAAGACCTGGCGGCCGAAGGCGGGGGGCTGATCACAGTCCATCCCTTCGACGTCACCGAGGATGGCGCCGCCACACGGGTCCTGGGCGAGATCGAGGCGACGCTCGGCCCCGTCGACCTGGCGATCCTGTCGGCGGGCATCTGGGAACCGTTCCGGCCCGATGACATCCGCGTCGACGCCTTTGCCGACAGCATAGCCGTGAACTATCTCGGCGCCGTTTCCTGCATCGCTGCGCTGCTTCCCGGCATGCGCGGCCGCAATGCCGGGCAGATCGCTATCGTCGCCTCGGTCGCCGGCTATTTCGGCCTGCCGAAATCGGCGACATACGGACCGACCAAGGCGGCGCTGATCAACCTCGCGGAATCGCTGCGCACCGAGATGGACGGTTCGGGCGTCGCCGTGTCGCTGGTCAATCCCGGCTTCGTCGCGACGCGCCTGACAGAGAAGAACAGCTTCCCAATGCCGTTTCTGATGCAGCCGGATGCCGCCGCCGAACGGATCGTGAAGGGGCTCCGGAGCCGGCGTTTCGAAGTCGCCTTCCCGCGCCGCTTCACCTGGGGCATGAAGTTTCTCGGGACGTTTCCCTATCCCGTATTCTTCTGGATCGTCCGCAAATTCGTGTCGCGCCGATGAAGACTGCCGAAACCGCCATCGCCGACTACGTGGCCGCGCTCGAGGCGATGCGGCCCGATACGATCGACACGGTGCTCGACCTCTGCGCCGAGACCGTCCGGTTCACCGACCCCTTCAACGACGTGACCGGCAGGGCCGCGTTGCGCCACGTCTTCGAGGACATGTTCGATAAGGTCTCCGAGCTGACCTTTACCGTCGACGACTGCCAAGGCAGCGACCGGACCTGGCTGCTGCGCTGGACCTATGCGGGCCGCATGGGGGCGCTCGGGCATACGAGGATCGAGGGCATGAGCCATGTCGTCCTCGATGAGGACAACCGCGTGTGCCGTCACGCCGACTACTGGGACGCCGGCATCCTCTACGAAAAGATCCCGCTGATCGGCCGGGTCATCCGCGGGATCAGGCGGCGCATCTCGGCAAGCCGCCACCCGCGTCACGGCGGAACAGGATCGTCACCTCGCCAAGCGTGATGCCGAACTTCGATACGCGCCCCCGGTTGGCCACGGTATCCTCGTCGATCAGCACCATGCGATCGTCAAACCGGGCGACGAGGCCGCGTCCGCCGACGGTCAGCCTGATCCGATAGGACAACGACACTTCCGGACCATGCGCCCGTCCCTCCGCCCGGCCGATCACGTCGTCGGCCGTCGCCGAGAACCGTCCGTGGTGCGACGGGTCGATCCGCCAGACGCGGCGTTCGCCGCTGCCGTCGTCGTTGCGGAAGGCTTCGGTCATCACGAAGGTGCCGCCTTGCCAGGTGCCATCTATGACGACCGAGAAGCGGCGGCGCACCGTGCCGAAACGGTCCTGGAACACTCCCCAGGCGAACGTGCGACCGAGGAAATACCGGGTCAGATCGAGCGTGTCGGGCGTGATGTATCGGGCGGCATCGAGCATGGTCTTCCTACTCCCCCTATTCCTACGAAAACGGAGGGGGTACGGATTGCCCGGATTCCGTTGCTTCGGACATTCCGGCGGCTCACGCCGGCTTGACGAGCCGATAGATGCCGACATCGATGCGCCGCTCGAGGAAGCCCGCCTCGCAATAGGCCAGGTAGTAGTCCCATTTGCGGCGGAAGTGCTCGTCGAAGCCAAGCGCGGCGATCTGCGGCCAGGCGGCGAGGAAGCGGGCCCGCCACTCGCGCAGCGTCCGCGCATAGCTGTCGGCGAAGGTCTCGACGCCATCGAGCGCCAGTCCGGCGTCGCGGGCCTGCCGCTCGATGATCTGAGGGGTCGGCAGCATGCCACCGGGGAAGATGTAGCGCTGGATGAAATCCACGCCGCGGCGATAGCGCTCGAAAAACGGCTCGGCGATGGTGATCGCCTGAACGGCGGCGACGCCGGAGGCCTTGAGGCGGCTGGCCAGTGTCGAGAAATAGGCCGGCCAGTGCGCCTCGCCGACCGCCTCGATCATCTCGATGGAGGCGATGCGGTCGTAGGTTCCCCTGCAATCGCGGTAGTCCTCGTAGCGAAGGTCGCAACGATCGGCGAGACCGGCCTTGTCGATGCGCTCGCGCGCGTAGGCGAGCTGGGCGCGCGACAGGCTGATGGCGGTAACGCGGGCGTCGTGGGCGCCTGCGGCGACCTCGGCGAAGCCGCCCCAGCCGCAACCGATCTCGAGAACGTCGTGGCCGGGCTCGAGGTCGAGCGCGTCGACGATCTTGCGGTACTTGGCCTGCTGTGCCGAGGCGAGATCGTTGGCGCCGTCCTCGTAATAGGCGCTCGAGTAGGTCATGCCGTCGTCGAGCCACAGCCGGTAGAACGCGTTCGACAGATCGTAGTGGTCGGCGATGTTGCGCCGCGCGCCCGAACGCGTGTTGTCGCGCAGCAGGTGATAGAAGCGGTCGGGCAGGCGGACGCGGAACAGCCCCGATCCCGCCTCGCTGAACCCCTGCTGGTTGTCGAGGAAGAAACGCAGGAAGGCGACCAGATCCGGCGTGGTCAGGTCGCCGTCCATGTAGGCCTGGGCAAAGCCGATCGGGCCGCGCCGGATGCCCTTCGGAATGATCTTGAGATTGGCGAAATCGATCGCCGCGTCGAAGCCCGGCCGGTCGCCGTCGAGCTTGAAACGCCGCCCGTCCGGCGCCGTCACCGCGAGCGTCCCGCGCAGATCGACCCCTGACACCAGGCGCCGGGTCGCCGAGATGGCAAGGCTGTCGAGCGTGCGCGCGACCATGCCGCGCGGGCGGGTCTTTTCGTCGGAGAGAATCGTCAAGCTCATCGCGCCGGGCGCTCCATCTCGAAGGCCGTCGGCAGATAGGTCACCGGCACGTCGGGGGCCGGCGGACGCGGCACCGTGCGGAGGCCCTTCAGATAAAGCTTCAGGGCCTCCCAATGGATGCCGGCGGTGACCTTCCAGGTCAGGGCCGGATGGCGCCAAAGCGTGCGGGCGAGCTCATGGTCGTCGAGCGGGCGGCGGGCGCCGACCAGGTGGGCATCGAGAACGGCGCCGGTCTCGTTCGACAGGGACACGCCGACACGCACCCGCTCGCCCGGCGGGAGGATGCGGAAATCGTAGCGTCCGCCGGCATCGTTGAACGGCGACACATAGAACCGCTTGGCGCAGTTCTGGCGCACCGGCCTGGCGTCCCGGGCGGCGACCGGCAGCACATAGGTCTTGCGCTCGCCGAAGGTATTGGAGACCTCGTAAACGACGAGGCGCAGGGCGCCGTCGCGATCCAGTCCGTAGTAGATGCTGAGCGGATTGAAGACGTATCCCGCCAGTCGCGGCAGGCAGAGCAGCCGGACGCTGGCGATATCCTCGCTCAGACCCGCCCGGGCGATGACCCGGTCGACGTAGCGGCGCAGCGGCGTGCCGTCGCCGGCGCCGTGATCGCGATCGTGCAGCGAGAACAGGTTGAAGCGGTTGTAGGAGAACAGCCTCAGCCGCGCGTCGAGATCGCCGATCTCGTCGATGTCGATCAGCGCGTAGGTCAGCTTGTAGCGCAGCTCGTGGCCGACCGGCCGGACGCGGCGATGGACGACGACCGCATCATAGAGGGACGAGCGGAACCCCGTCATTCGGCGGCCTCCGGCAGCGGAACGCCGGCGCCCGTGGGCGATAGCCGGATGCGTCCGGACTCCTCGGCGACCGACCACGGCCGCCGCACGCCGCCGAGCTGCTCGGCCACGGCGAGGCCGGACTGGAGGCCGTCCTCATGGAAGCCGTCGCCGAAATAGCTGCCGCAGAACCAGGTGCGCCGGCGACCCTGCAGGTGCCAGAGGCGCTCGCGGGCGGCCGCGGCGGCGGCGTCGAACACCGGGTGGTCGTAGACGAAGCTGCCTTGGGTCAGCGCCGGATCGGGCATGCGCGGCGGGTTCAGCGTCACGAAGATATCCGTCGACGTGGCGAGTTTCTGCAGGCTGTTCATCCAATAACTGACGCACAGGCCGGTTTCGGTGCCGCCGGTCATCTTCAGATAATCCCAGCTCGCCCACAACCGCCGCCGGCGCGGCATGAGGGTCTTGTCGGTGTGCAGGACGGCAAGATTCTTCTGATATCCGAAGGCGCCGAGCAGGTCGCGCTCGAAGCCGTCGGCGTCGCCGAGCAGCGCCAGCGCCTGGTCGGCATGGGTGGCGACGACGACGTGGTCGAAGCGCCGGACGACGCCGTCCTCGCCCTCGACGAGGACCTCGGCGCCGCGCCGGGTCACCGTCTTCACGCCGCACCCGAGGCGCAGGTCGGCGCGGGAATCGGCCAGCAGGCGCCGCACGTATTCGCGCCCGCCGCCGTCGACGGTGCGCCAGCGCGGCCGGCCGACGAGCTGCAGCAGTCCGTGGTTCCTGTAGAAACGCAGGAAGGAGGCGGCGGGATACTGCAGCATCCGGTCCATCGGCGTCGACCAGATCGCCGCGCCCATCGGCAGCAGGTGGTCGTCGATGAAACGGCGGGAATAGCCGGCCTTCGCCAGGGCCTCGCCGAGCGTCAGCGGCCCCTCGTCGCGCTCGAGCGCCGCCGGCGCCTCGCGGAAAAACTGCAGGATCTCCAGAAACAGGCGCCAATGCCCCCGATCCACCAAATTTTTGGCCTGTCCGAAGAACCCGGCCAGCGAGCCGGAATATTCGTAGGCGCCGTCACCGAGCGACAGGGCAAAACTCATCCTAGTCGAGTTTGTTTCGACACCGAGATGACGGAACAGCGCCGTCAGGTTCGGATAGTTCTTCTCGTTGTAAACGATGAAACCGGTATCGACCGGGATGCGGCCTTCGGCCGTGTCGACGTCGACCGTGTTGGTGTGGCCGCCGACATGGGCGCCGCTTTCGAACACGGTTACGGCGTGGGCGCGCGACAGCAGCCAAGCCGCTGAAAGTCCCGAGATCCCTGAGCCGATAACGGCGATTTGCATGTCAGACTGTCCGCTGGATTGCCGCGTATGGCAACCACTACGCGAGGGCAGCGGGCTCGGATCACCGCCTTCGAGACGGAAGGCGGTCAGCCGCCGTAATAGGCGCGGTACCACGCGACGAAACGGGCGATGCCCTCGTCGAGCGGGGTCGCCGGACGATAGCCGACGGCGGCGGAGAGATCGGTGACGTCGGCGGCGGTGGCGCGCACGTCGCCGGGCTGCATCGGCTGGTAGTCGCGGACCGCCTTCCTGCCCAGGGCGCCCTCCAGCGTGTCGATCATCTCCTCCAGGCCGACCGACCGGTCGTTGCCGATGTTATAAAGCCGCCACGGCGCCGGCGCGGTGGCGGGATCGGGCGTGTGACCGTTCCAGGCCGGATCGGCGACGGGGGGATGGTCGGCGATGCGCACCACGCCTTCGACGATGTCGTCGATATAGGTGAAGCTGCGCCGCATCCTACCTTCGCCGAACACGGCGATCGGCTCGCCGGCGAGGATCGCCCTGGCGAACAGGAACAGCGCCATGTCGGGACGGCCCCACGGGCCGTAGACGGTGAAGAAGCGCAGGCCCGTCGCGGGAAGGTCGAACAGGTGACTGTAGGAATGGGCCATCAGCTCGTTGGCCCGCTTGGTCGCGCCGTAGAGACTGACGGGATGGTCGGCCGGCATATGCTCGCCGAACGGCTCCGCCGTCACGGCGCCGTACACCGAGCTCGACGAGGCGTAGACCAGATGGCGCACGCCATGGTGGCGGCAGCCCTCCAGAACGTTGACGAAGCCGGCGACGTTGGCGCTGACATAGTCCTGGGGGGCATGCAGCGAATGGCGCACGCCGGCCTGGGCGGCGAGATGGATGACGAGGTTCGGCTCGTGCGCCTCGAAGATGACCGCCATCTCCTTGCGGTCGGCGATGTCGGCCCTGCGGAAAACGAACCCGTCGAATTTCGCCAGCTCGGCGAGACGGGCGCGTTTCAGCTCCGGATCGTAGTAGGCGTTGAGATTGTCGATGCCGACCACGCGCCGTCCGGCTTCCAGATAGCGCCGCGCCACGTGGTAGCCGATGAACCCGGCCGCCCCCGTGACGAGGATGGGACGGTCGGCAAAGGCCGCTGCGGGCAGGGTCGCTTGCATGACGACGTTTACAGACTCCAGTAGGTGACGCCGGGCGGCATGTCCGCCGGCTCCACGGCCGATGTGATGTCGACGAACAGACCACCGTCGCGCAGCGCACCGAGCAGACGGCCGCGCCCCGCGTCCAGGTAGGACCGGTGCGGCGCGGCCAGGATCAGCGCATCGAGATCGCGTAGCGCCTCGTCCGGCGACAGTTCGAGCCCGGTCTCCTCGGCGAAGGCGCCCGCGTCGGCGAGCGGATCGTTGAGAAGCACCCGGGCACCGAAGGCGGCAAGCTCGCGGGCGATGGCCGGAACCCGGCTGTTGCGGGTGTCGGACACGTCCGGCTTGAAGGTGACGCCGCAAATGGCGATCCGCGCCTCGGACAGAGCCATGCCGGCACGCGACAGCCGCCGCGCCACCTCGCCGGCGATATAGGCGCTCATGCCGTCGTTGATGCGCCGACCGGCGAGGATCATCTGCGGATGGTGGCCGGCGGTCTCGGCGCGCGCGGCGAGCCAGTAGGGGTCGACGCCGACGCAATGGCCGCCGACCAGCCCAGGCCTGAAGGGCAGGAAGTTCCACTTGGTCTCGGCGGCACGCAGCACCTCGGCGGTGCGGATGCCGAGCCGGTTGCAGATCATGGCGAGCTCGTTCATCAGCGCGATGTTGATGTCGCGCTGCGTGTTCTCCAGCACCTTCGCCGCCTCGGCCACCGGAATTGATCCGGCGCGGTGGACCCCGGCGGGCACCACCGACGCGTAGGCGCGCGCGACACGCTCCAGCGTGTCGGCGTCCTCGCCGGCCACCACCTTGACGATCGACTCGAAATCGTGGGCGGTGTCGCCGGGATTGATGCGTTCGGGCGAATAGCCGAGGAAGAAGTCGACGCCGCGCCTGAGCCCGGAGACGGATTCGAGCAACGGTCCGCAGACCTCCTCGGTGGCGCCGGGATAGACCGTCGACTCGAAGACGACCACCGCGCCCTTCGACAGATGCCGGCCGACCGTCTCGCAGGCGGCCCGAAGCGGGCCGAAGTCCGGACGGCGATGGTCGTCGATGGGGGTCGGCACCGCGACGACGACGAAGCTCGCCCCGCGCAGGTGCGTCGCATCCGTGGTGAAGGTCGCGCGGGTAGACTGAAGATCGGCGGGATCGACGTCGCCGTTGGCGTCGTTCCCCGAAACCAGGTCGTCGATACGGCGCGCCTCGCGATCGAAGCCGATCGTCCCCTCGTAGCGACGGGCGAAAGCCAGAAGCACGGGTAGGCCGACATAGCCCAATCCGACAACCGCTATGCGTTCTTCCATCTGTTCCCGTCTGCCGAAATTCACGCGAAATCGGGCCGAGGGATCGCTCCTGGCAAGGAGCGGCGGCACCGCGCCGCATCACTAGAGCATGTAGCGGCGGACGAACAAGTGTGCAGCCAGCATCTGCGACCTTTTCATTCCGTGGCAAACCACCGTAACATCCGTCGGCTACAAAGGCATTGTCGCGGGGGACTCAAGGCGTGAGCATTCTGTCGGTCGAGGATCTGACGATCGACTTCAAGTCGATGGAAGGCGGCTTGCGGGCCGTCGACCATGCAAGTTTTTCCATCGCGCCGGGCCGCACGACGGCACTCGTGGGCGAGTCGGGCTCCGGGAAAACGGTCATTTCGCAGGCGATAATGGGAATCTTGCCCGCGTCGGCAAATATCACCGACGGTCGCATCCTGTTCAACGATCCCTCGGACGCGGACATCACGGATATCGCCAAGCTCGATCCGGGCGGGCGCAAGATGCGCGATCTCAGAGGCAACCGAATCGCCATCGTCTTCCAGGAGCCGATGACATCGCTGTCGCCGCTGCATACCGTCGGCGACCAGATCGGCGAGGCGGCCCGTCTCCATCTGGGTCTGACCGGCGCGCAAGCACGCGCAGCCACGCGCGACATGCTGCGGCTCGTTCAGTTTCCCGATCCGGAACGAGCGCTGGACACCTTTCCCTTCGAGCTGTCGGGCGGCCTGCGCCAGCGCGCGGTGATCGCCATGGCCCTCATTTGCCGTCCCGCGCTTCTGATAGCCGACGAACCGACGACCGCCCTGGACGTCACGATCCAGGCCGAGATCCTGCGGCTGATGAACCAGTTGCAGTCCGAGCTCGGGATGTCGATCCTCCTGATCACCCACGATTTCGGCGTCGTCGCCAACATGGCCGAAGACGTGGTGGTGATCTATCGCGGCCGAATCATGGAGTCGGGGCCGGTCGACGAGATCTTCCACAATCCGCAGCACCCTTATCTCAAGGCGCTGCTGCACGCGGTTCCGCGTTTCGACATGAAGCCCGGCGAGCGGCTGGTGCCGCTGCGCGAGATCAAACCGGAGACGACCGGGCACCTGATGAAGCCCCGCGAGAGCTCCGGCAAGCTCGGCGAGCCGATCATGGTCGTCGACCGGATCTCGAAGAGCTTCACGCTGCGTAGCGGCGGCCCGTTCCGCCCGCCGCGAACGGTGAAGGCGCTCGACGCGGTGAGTTTCACCGTGAAACGCGGCGAATGCCTCGGCCTCGTGGGCGAATCGGGCTCCGGCAAGACCACCACCGCCATGGCCATGCTCAAGGCGCTCAAGATCGACCAGGGCCAGATCCTCTACGACATGAACGGAGACGCCGCGGGCGGCATGCGCGACATCGCGACCCTGCAGGGCGAAGAGCTGATGCAGTTTCGGCGCGCGATCCAGGTCGTGTTCCAGGATCCGTTCTCCTCGCTCAACCCGCGCATGACGATCTACGACATCCTGTCGGAGCCCTACATCATCCACCAGACGTGCGGGGTTCAGGAACGCAACGAACGGATCGCCGAACTGATGCGGCTCGTCGGCCTCGACGAGAAGCATCTCGGCCGCTATCCGCATTCGTTTTCCGGTGGACAAAGGCAACGCATCGGCATCGCCAGGGCGCTGGCGCTCGGACCGGAGGTCATCCTTTGCGACGAGCCGGTGTCGGCCCTCGACGTTTCGGTGCAGGCCCAGATTCTCAACCTGCTCAAGGACTTGCAGGAAAAGCTCGGGCTCACATACGTGTTCGTCAGCCACAACCTGGCCGTCGTCGACTACATTTCCGACCGCATCGCGGTGATGTGCCGGGGCATGGTCGTCGAACTGGCGGACAAATCCTCGTTGATCAGCGATCCGCGGCACCCCTATACCCAAGCCCTGCTGGCGGCCGTGCCCGAACCGAGCCTCGACAACCTGCTCGATTTCGAGGCGTTGTCGGCCGGACGCGCATCGGACCCGCGGGCATGGCCGGAGCCGTTCAGTCCGCGCCCGGGGCCGGCGCCGGAACTCACGGAGGTCGCCCCTGGTCATTTCGTTCTCGCCCCCGGACTTACGCAAGTCGCGGCGGCCTAAAAGGGAGACACGTCGGATGTGGAGTCGCGTCGGATCGCTCGCTGCGATATTGGCCTGCTCTTTCGCTCTTTCGGCCGGAGGGGCGCATGGCCTCGAGCTCAAGGAAACGGAGACCCTTGGTCGTACCCATGATGTATCGACCCTCCCGCCTGTCGCCGAACGGCTGCCGAAACAGCCGCTGGTCGTCGACCTGAAGGCCAAGGGTCGTGAGCCGGGCACGCCTGGCGGCGATCTGGAGACGTTGATCGGCCGGGCCAAGGATGCCCGCCTGATCAATGTGTGGGGGTATGCCCGGCTCGTCGGCTACGACGACAAGCTCAACATCGTTCCCGACATCCTGGAGAGCGTCGAGGTCGAGGACGACAGGGTCTTCACCCTGCGGCTGCGCGAGGGCCACAAGTGGTCGGACGGCGCGCCGTTCACCTCGGAGGACATCCGCTACTGGTGGGAGGACATCGTCGGCGAACCCTCGCTCACGCCGGCTGGCCCCGCGCCCTTCATGATGGTCAACGGCAAAGCGCCGGAATTCGAGGTGGTCGACGAAACGACGGTCCGCTTCACCTGGGATGGCCCCAACCCGCTGTTCCTGCCGACGCTGGCCTCGGCCAGCCCGCCGTTCATCTATCGTCCGGCGCACTATCTGAAGCAGTTCCACATCAAGTACGGCGACAAGGACGAGATTCAGAAACTCGTCGAGAAGTACCGCGCCTCGAGCTGGGCGGCGGTGCATAACGGCCTCGACGAGATGTACAACGCCAAGAACACGGACCTTCCGACGCTGCAGCCCTGGAAGTTCCAGAGCGACGGCGACGGGCAGCGCTACGTCATGGTGCGCAATCCCTACTATCACCGTGTCGACACCGACGGGCGCCAGCTTCCCTATATCGACCAGGTGATCATGTCGGTGACCGACGGGCGGCTGGTCGCCACCAAGACGCAGGCCGGCGAAAGCGATCTGCAGGCGCGCGGCTTGTCGCTGTCGGATGCCACCGTCCTGAAGCGCGGCGAGGCGGACCAAGACTACAAGACGCTGCTGTGGCCGCTCTCCTATGCCTCGCAGGTGGCGCTCTATCCCAACCTCACCGTCAAGGACCCGATGTGGCGGACGCTCCTGCGGGACACGCGGTTCCGCCAGGCGCTGTCGCGCGCCATCGACCGCGACCACATCAACCGGGCGATCTATCTGGGTCTCGGCACCCCCGGCAACAACACGGTGCTGCCGGAGAGCCCGCTGTTCGAGGAGCGGTTCCGCGACGAACAGGCCGCGCTCGATATCGAGGGCGCCAACGCGCTACTCGACGAAATCGGCCTGACCGAGCGCAACCAAGACGGCATCCGGCTGCTGCCGAACGGCAAGCCGCTGGAGATCATCGTCGAGACGGCCGGCGAAAGCCAGGAACAGCTCGACGTGCTGGAGCTGATCGGCGGCGACTGGAAGAAGATCGGCGTCGCCCTGTTCCCGAAGCCATCGCAGCGCGACGTGATCTTCAACCGCGCACTGTCCGGCGACCTGGTGATGGGCGTCTGGTCCGGTTGGGACAACGGTATCGCCACCGAAGCGATGCCCCCGGACGAGCTTGCGCCGGTACGCGGCGATTCCTCGCTGGTGTGGCCTGCCTGGGGTGACTACTGGGAAAGCCATGAAGCCTCCGGCGAACCCGTCGACTATGCGCCGGCCGAGGAGCTTCTGGAGCTCTACAAGCGCTGGCTGCAATCGGCAACCGCCGCCGAGCGGACAGAGATCTGGAAGAAGATGCTGGAGATCCACGCCCGCGAGACCCTCATCATCGGCACGGTCAGTGGCGTCCGCCAACCGGTCGCCGTGAAGAACAACGTCAAGAACGTTCCGATGAACGCGTTCTACGGCTGGAACCCGGGCGCTCAGTTCGGCATCTGGCGGATGGACGAGTTCTGGATCGACAACTAATCGGACTTACGTGATGCTCGTCTACACCCTCCGACGTATCGCCGGAATGGTGCCGACGCTCCTGGCGATCAGCTTCCTCGTGTTTTTCGTGATCGAGCTGCCGCCGGGGGACTACCTGTCGAACCAGATCGCCCAGCTCAAGGCGCAGGGCGAGGCCTCGAGCGTGGCCCGCCTCGAGTTCCTGCGCCAGGAGTTCGCCCTCGATGAACCGTTCTGGAAGCGCTATCTGATCTGGATCGGCGCCTGGTCCGGCCCGCACGGCTTCTCGGGACTCCTGCAGGGCGACTGGGGGTGGTCGTTCGAATTCGCCCGCCCGGTCGAGGAGGTGGTCGGGCCGACCCTGCTCCTGACCGTCATCCTGAACTTCACCACGGTGCTGTTCGTCTACATCGTGTCGTTCCCGATCGGCATCTATTCGGCGACCCGGCAGTACAGCTGGGGCGATTACGGCTTCACCCTGCTGGGCTATATCGGCCTCGCCACCCCCAACTTCCTGCTCGGGCTTATCATGCTCTATCTGTCGAACCAGTGGTTCGGCCTGTCGGTCGGCGGCCTGATGGCACCGGAGTTCGTCGGCCAGCCGTGGAGCACCGACAAGGTCCTGTCGGTCCTCGCCCACCTGATCATTCCGACCATCGTCATCGGCACGTCGGGCACGGCAGGCATGATCCGCAGGTTGCGGGCCAACCTGCTGGACGAGCTGCACAAGCAATACGTCACGACCGCCCGTTCCAAGGGTCTGGCGGAAACCAGGCTGCTGGTCAAATACCCGATGCGCATGGCACTCAATCCGTTCATCGCCGATATCGGCAACATCATTCCTTCGCTCGTGTCGGGCTCGGTGATCGTCTCGGTCGTGCTCAATCTGCCCACCGTCGGGCCGATCCTGCTCACCGCGCTGCAAAGCCAGGACCAGTTCCTGGCCGGCTTCATCATCCTGTTCGTGTCGGTCCTGACGCTGGTCGGCATGCTCATTTCCGACCTGTTGCTGGCCGTGGTCGACCCGAGGATCCGGCTCGGCGCCGAAGCCGGGCGGTGAGAGGTCGACGATGAGCATGACAGAGGAAAAGCAGCCGCATTTCGTCGACAGCGCGCCGTTCGACCCCAATCGCGTCGAGCCGCCGGATCCCGACCGCGAGCGCTACTATCAGGCCTCGCAGTGGCGGATCGTCTGGTGGAAGTTCAAGCGCCACAAGCTCGCCGTCGTCGCTGGCGTCGTGCTCCTGATCTTCTATCTCACGGTGCCTTTCGCCGAGATCATCGCGCCCTACGGCGCCAACACGCGCCACAACGACTATCTCTATGCGCCGCCGCAGGCCGTGCATTTCTTCGACCAGGGCCGCTTCGTCGGCCCCTTCGTGCGCGGCTACGTCGCCGAGCTCGACATGGAGACGCTGTCCTGGAAGTACAGCCCGGATCCGGCGTCCGTTCTGCCGATCCGCTTCTTCTGCCTCAGCGAGCCCTACAAGTTCTGGGGGCTATTCCCGGGCCGGTTCCATCTGTTCTGCCCGACACCCGGCGAGCCACTGTTCCTGCTCGGCACGGACCGGCTCGGGCGTGACCTGTTCTCCGGCCTCGTCTACGGGGCGCGCCTGTCGCTGACGATCGGCATCATCGGCGTCGCCATCTCCATCGTGCTGGGCATGTTCTTTGGCGGCATCGCCGGCTATTTCGGCGGCTTCATCGATTCCTCGGTGAACCGGATGATCGAGATCCTGCGCTGCATTCCCGAGCTGCCGCTGTGGATGGCGCTGTCGGCGGCCCTGCCGGTGACGTGGAGCCCGATCTGGATCTATTTCGGCATCACCATCATCCTGGGGATGCTGGACTGGCCGGGGCTGGCGCGCGCCGTGCGTTCCAAGCTCCTGTCGCTGCGCGAGGAGGACTACGCCCGCGCCGCCGTGATGATGGGCGCGAAACCGCGGCGGATCATCTCCAAGCACCTGCTGCCCGGCTTCACCAGCCATCTGGTGGCGAGCGCGACGCTGGCGATCCCCAACATGATCCTCGGCGAGACGGCGCTGTCGTTCCTCAATCTCGGCCTGCGGCGCCCGGCGGTCAGCTGGGGCGTGCTTCTCAACGAGGCGCAGAACATTACCATCGTCACGGTCTATCCCTGGCTGATGGCACCGGTTATTCCTGTGATCATCGTCGTGCTCGCCTTCAACTTCCTCGGTGACGGGCTGCGCGACGCCGCCGATCCCTACAAGACCTGACCAGAAGGAAAACCGATGCCGAATGCCGCCACGGGCGACGAGTGGGACGCCGAATATCGCGATGGCCGCTGGGGCTTCCTGCTCGACATCAAGGAGGTCGGACGCACCGGCATCATCACGGCCTGGCTGAAGACCACCGGCACGGGCGCGAGCGTGCTCGATATCGGCTGCGGCGAGGGCATCCTCTATCGCCACCTCGATCCCGCCGTGCTGACCCGCTATGTCGGCGTCGACCTGTCCGAGGAAGCGCTGGCGCGGGCCGGCATCGACGATGAGCGCGCCAGCCTCGTCGCCGCGGATCTGGAATCCTATTCGCCGGCGCCGGGCGAAAAGTTCTCGGCAATCGTGTTCAACGAGGTCCTGCATTTCGCCGAAGACCCCGGCGCGCAGATCGCCCGCTACGTCGAGTGGCTCGCGCCAGGCGGCATCATCGCGGTGTCGATGTACGCGCCCTGGAAGGAGACCGGTGGCGGCTATGCCAAGGTGCGGGCGATGGAACAGGGCACCGACACGGCCGACTGGGATCTGCTCGACGCGCTGGAGCTGAGCAGCCAGGCCAAGAACGTGCGCTGGCGGCTCAGGCTGCTCCGGCCGAAGGCCTGACGCCGAACAGCGCGTCCAGCGCCGGCCAACGCACGGCCGGGTGATCCGTCGCCACCGACAGGAAAAGCTCGATGAACGCGCGGCAGCCGGCGTCGTGGTCGAGATGGTGGGTAAGCAGGCCGAGCGGTTCCGGGGCCGGCCCGCCGCGACGGCCGATTTCCTCTTCGATCACCTTCAGCATCTTCGCATAGCCGGCGAAGACCCGGCCGCCTTTCCAATCGATGATGTCGATATGGGTGTTGATGCAGGCCGGGTCGTCGGCGTGCATCCGCGCGAAGGTGGTCAATCCCTTGAGCCCCGCTTCGCCGCGCCGGGCGGCAACCTCGTCGCCGATCCGGTTCCACGGCGGGGTCAGGACCGGCAGGAAACGGGGCCCGAAGAGATCGTCCAGCTTCCGCCGGCCGCCCGACAGTTCGGCCAGGACACTATCGGCCGGGCGATGGGCGCCGAGTTCGGCGGCCTTCTCGCCCTTGGGGGCATGGTTGCGATGGGCGTAGCCGTGCTGGAAGACGACGGTTGCGTCGGGCTCACTTGCCAGTCTCCCGGCGAGCGCCGGCACGGCCGGCTCCGGGATCACCGCCAGCGCCAGCGGGACGCCATGCCGCCGGGCGGCGTCCAGCAGATCATCGAGTGCCGGCGACGGCATGGTCGCATCGTCATCGCGCCACCAGATATCGATCGTCCGTCCCGCTTCGGCGACGGAATTAAGCAATCCCCGAAGTGCGTCAGCGAAATCCGCGGCCTCGCTCATGCCGTCCGGTTCCTCAAGGTGTCGACCGCATCGATCAGCAGATCCGCAGAGGTTCGCGCACCATCGCGGTCGAGCGTCAGCGCGGCCTTCGGCAGGTCGAGCGCGGCGTCGATGCCCGCCGCGAGCCGATCCGGCGTCATGTCGGCTTCGGGCACCACGGTTGCCAGTCCACGCGCGGCCAGCGCCTCGGCACGTTGCGTCTGCTCGGTCTCGGCGCCGCGCGCGAAGGGCACGAACACCGCCGCGCAGCCGGCGGCCAGAACGTCGACGGCGGTATTGTAGCCGCACTGGGACACCGACAGCCGCGCGCGCTTGAGAAGACCGGGAAAGTCGCGCCGCGCGCGCTCGACGACGATCCCGTCTCCGGCACTCGTCTTCAGGCCGGCAAGCACCAGATCGTCGAGATCCGTCCCGACGAGCACGCGCCAGCGCAGCCGGCCCGCGCGTGCCGACAACGCGCGTGCGGCAAGCGCCGTCTCGAGCAGTGCAGCGCCAACAGCACCGCCGCCGCAGGAGACGACGACTTCGCCGGTCCCGTTACTGTCCGGCGGCTCGGGCGTGTCGGCACCGGTATCGATGTAGCCGGTGTAGCGGATCAGGTCGGCGATCTCGGCGGCGAAGGGGAAACTGTCCTCGAAACGCACGAAGGCCGGATCGCCATGCACCAGCACCAGGTCGCAGGTCGCGTGCGCCCGCTCGGCCATGCGGTGCTCCTTCTTCGCATCGTTCTTGCGCACCAGGATATCGCGGACGGACGCGGCGACGATCGGGCGCGGTACCACGCCCTTCGCCGCCTCCATCAGCGGTTCGAGTTCGAAGGCGAATGCGTTGCGGCCGAAGGGCCAGGTCTCGGTCAGCAGGATATCGGGTCCGGTGTCGTCGAACACGGACAGGAGCCGGTTGCGACGACGCGCCTTCCAGCGATCGTCGACAGGCCGGCCGGCCTCGTCGACCACGGCGGAGAAACGATCATCGGACGAGCGCGCCGCCGGCAATTCGATCACCGAGAAGCCGTTGACGGCGACCGTCGGCGGCACACGATTGCCGGAGACGAGAACGGTCTCGACATCGCGGGCCGCCAGCGCGCGCGCCAGCGCGGCGGCGCGCACGACATGGCCGGTGCCGAGCAGATGCTGAACATAGATCAGCGCCTTCATCAGGCAGCCCCTGCGGCGACCGACCGCCGCGACGCATTGGTGCGGACGGCGGCCTCCAGGATCTGCCCGATGGCGCGCCGCGCGGGCGCGATGTCGTGGTCCGCGCGCACATGCGCCGCGGCCTCCTTGCCGTAGGCGCGCCGCGTGTCGGCATCATCGAGGAGCCGGGCGACGGCGGCGGCGAAGGCGGCTTCATCGCCTTCGGCAACGAGCAGGCCTGTCTCGCCGTCGCGCACGATATCGGGGACGCCGCCGGATGCACCGGCGATGACCGGCAGGCCCGCGGCCTGCGCCTCCAAGAGCGCGATTCCGAAGGCCTCGTTGATCGCCGGCCAGACGAACAGGTCTCCTTCGGCATAGACGCCGGCGATGTCCTCCGGCGCGATGGCCCCGCGCCAGTCGATCCGATCAGGGGGAAACAGCGCCAGGATCTCGTCGCGCCTGGCGCCGTCGCCGGCGATCAGCAGGCGCCAGTCCCGTCTCTCCAGGCGTTCGAGCGCCGCTGCCAGCAGGCGGTAGGAGGCTTCCTTGTCGCCGGCCCGCATCATCGCCACGGCGACCAGCACCGGCGGTTCGCCCGCCCTGGCGCGTCCCGCCGCCGCCTCGAAGCGCGCGGCGTCGATGAACGGCTTGAGGCGGAACAGCCGGCCGGGCTCGAGCAGCGGCATCAGCCCCTCGGCGTCCTCGGCATGCATGGCCGCCACCGCATCGGCGGCCGTCAAGGCCCGGTCGGCCTGGGCGAAGCCGGTCGCCCACGGGCCGGCCGCGTGTTTGGCCGCGCGGCAGCCCTCGATGACGACATAGGGAATGGCAAGCGCCGCGCTCACCGCCGGGCCGATCCAGTCCGGCGCCTTGTGATAGAGGTGGTAGGTGATCCAAAGGTCAGGGGCCTCGTGCCCGGCCCAGGCGGCGAGCAGACTCCGGACCTCGACGTCGGCTTCCGTTTTCAGTTCGACAAACCGGGCTTCGTCCGGCGTGCGCTGCCAGGTCCGCAGCCGGGATGCGATCTCGACCCGGTGCCCCTCGGCCGCCAGCGCCTTCAGGATCAGACGCGCCGTCTCGCGGTCACCGGAGATGACGGGATCGTCCGGCGGCTTCATCGGCGCGTAGAAGGCGATGTTCATGCCGCCTTCCTGGCAAGCTCGGCCTTCAGCATCGCGGTGATCCGATCCAGGCCCGGCTCGCTGGCGAACGTGCTTCGGACACGCTCCTCTCCGGCCCTGGCGAGGCGCGCCCGCTTTTCGGGGTCTTGCGCGAGATCCAGAATCGCCTGCGCCAGCGCCTTCGGATCGCGCGGCGGCACCAGCAGGCCGGTACGGCCATCCTCGATCAGCTCCGGGATCGCCGAGACGGGCGTCGCGATGCACGCGGTACCAAGCGCCTGAGCCTCCATCAGCACATTGGGTAGGCCATCGCGGTCGCCTGACTTGGCGATGCGGCTCGGCAGAACGAACAGGTCGGCATCGAGCATCGCCTGTATCACATCGTCATGGGCGCGGGCGCCGCGAAAGCGGATCCGGTCGGCGATGCCAAGCCTTTCCGCCTGCGCCTTGAGCTTGTCCAGATCGGCACCGCCGCCGATGTGCTCGAAGCGCCAGTCGACGGTGCCGCCGATGCGGCCGAGCGCACGGATCAGGTCGTCGAAGCCCTTCTTCTCGACCGCGCGGCCGACACTCAGGATCGATACGGGCCCGGCGTCGCCGCCATCGTGAACGGCCGGCGCGGCGGCATCGGGAAACCGCGAGAAGTCGAGGCCGTGATAGACGAGACCGACCTTGTCGTCACGGTCGGCCAGACCGCCGAGGTAGTCGCGATTGAAGCCGGTGCAGGTGACGCCCCAGGCGGCATCGGCGAGCTTCTCGCGCAACTCCCATTCCGGCGTCGTCCAGATGTCCTTGGCGTGCGCCGAGAACGACCAGCCGCGACCGGTCAGCAGCGCGGCATAACGGGCGACCGAGGCCGGCGTGTGCAGGTAGTGGACATAGAGCCAACCGACATCGGCCGGCAGTTCGCGGGCGAGCACCTGGGCCTGGCCCCAGCGCCGCCAGCGGTTGACGGTGTTGTCGCGGGCAAGATCGCGCCGAAAGGCCTCTTCGGCCGCCGCATAGTCCGCCAGCCCTTCCGCGTAGCGCCGGCCGGCGCGGACCCGCGCGGGATCGTCCTTGAGGTATTCCGGCAGATAGAGCACCTCGGCGCGAATCTTTCGGTGCATGTCGTGGATCGCCGGATCGGTCGGCCGGCGCAACGAGACGATGAGCACCTCGATACCGCGTTCCTCGAGCCCGAGGATCTCCTGGGCGATGAACGTCTCCGAGAGGCGCGGATAGCCTTTGACGATGACGGCGACGCGGGACATCGATGGCCGGATCAGCGCGCCGCGGCGGTGCGGAGAGTCTTCGTCGCCGCCCGGGATTCGAGTATTTCGGCGACGCGGGCGTTGATCCTGTCGAGGCCGTCCAGCAGCCCGGGAGCGCCGGTTTCCAGCGGCGCCTTCTGGCGCGGCAGCCGCGCCAGAGCACCGATCATCAGGTCGACATCGGGATATTTGTCGATCGGCAGGACGCTCAGGAGACCGGCTTCCTCCGCCTTCAGCGCGCGGATCATCTGCTCCTGGCGCGGCACGATCCGAGGCACCAGCAGCGCCGGGCGGTTGAAAGACAGGATCTCGCAAAAGGTGTTGTAGCCGCCCATGCCGACAACGCCGACGGCCGCCTCCAGGAGCGGCTCCATATGGGCGGTGAAACGCTTGACCTTGACGTCGCGCACCTGATCGGCGCGCTCCATGAACATGGACTGCGAGTTCGAATCCATGAACGGGCCGAGCACGATTAGTGCCGGGAACAGCGGCCGCGTTCGCGCCTCATAGGCGCGGATTACCCAGTCGACCAGCTCCACACCGTCGCCACCGCCGCCGGGGGTGACGAGAATGTAGGGATCCTCGCCGAAAGGCAGCGTATCCGGCGAGCGTGCAAGCTTCGGCTGCTGACTGCGCAGATAGCCGGTGTAGATCGTCTTGTCGTAGACCGAGGGCGACACGCCGACGCCTTCGAGCGGATCGAAGATTTCCCGCAGCCCGAAGATCCAGATGTCGTCGTAGAGATCCTCGAGCGCGGGTTGGGCGCGCTTGCGCTCCCATTCCTCGCGCAGGACGTCGGGATCGTCCATCACGTCGCGCAGGCCCAGGACCAGATGGACGCCACGGCGCTTCAACGTCTCCAGCGTCTGCCGGACCTCGCCGCGCAGGCCCAGGGGCTCCTTGTCGACGATGAAGATGTCGGGATCGAAGACTTCCGCCGTGTGCTCGATGATCGAGGCGCGGATGGCCATGGTGTGCTCGATGTCGATCGGCAGGCTCAGCGAGGTATAGGCGCCGTTGCGCAGCTTGGTGACGCCGGGGACGCGAACGAAATCGACGCGTGTCTTGAATTCGAACGAGCCGATGATCGGCGACCCCGACAGGATCAGGACCGAGGCGTCCGGCATCGAATCGACCAGCGAATGGGCGATCGCCCGGCAGCGGCGCAGATGTCCGAGGCCGAAGGAATCGTGGCTATATATCAGGATCTTCGGCTTCGAGCTGTACATGGTGGCCGAGAGATGACTTGTTTCGTCGGGGAAGCTTATCCAAACATCGTCGCAGACCCTACGCCTCACGCCGCTTCGGGGCAATGCGCTTGTCGTCAATCCACCATTCCCGTATGACACCCGCATTCAGTGTCCGGACCAGGTAAAGCGATGAGCCGACTCGACAGCATGATCAACCGGCTGGTCGCCCAGCGGATGATCCTGAACCATGCCGCCGACCTCGTGGCGCCTCTTCCCGGCCCCGTCCTGGAGCTCGGGCTGGGCAACGGACGCACCTTCGACCACCTGCGCGAAATCATGCCCGACCGCGAGATTTTCGTGTTCGAACGCAAGATTACGGCCTCGCCGCGATCGATACCCGACGCGGAGCATGTTATCCTTGGCGAAATCCGCGACACTCTGCCATTCTGCGCGCCGCGCATCGGCGGGCCGGCGGCGCTGATCCATTCCGATCTGTCCAACGGCGACCCGACCGACGACCTCGCCCGCAAGGCCTGGCTTTCGCCGATGATCGCGGAGCACGCCGGCTCCGGAACCGTCGTCATCAGCGGCCATGAACTGGACCTTGCGGACTTCGAGCGGCTGCCCTTGCCCGAAGGCATCCGCGAGGGACGGTACTACCTCTACCGGAAGCGCTAGGACGCGCCGCGTCCAACCCTGGCGCCGGTCTACTTCCTGACGACGAGTTTCCGCGACGCCCTGGAGCCCACCCAGTTCTTGTCGCCCTTGTACAGGACCGTGATCTTGCGCTTTCCGGCCTTCAGGCCGCGCGTGCGCAGGCCCGCCCTCCCCTTCTTCACCGTGACCGTGCCGAGCTTCTTCCTGCCATCCTTGACGATCGCGGTACCGACGGGCTTCGCCGTTGCCGACGGGACCGCCTTCACCTGTATCGGGAAGCGAACCAGGTCGCCGACCCTGGGCTTCCGCGGCTTCGCGTTCACCGACGTCTTCGTCTTCGCCTTGCTGACGACATGCACCACTGTCGCGGAGGTGCTGGGCGCGTTGCCGCCATCGCCGCTGTAGCGCGCGCTGATCGGATAATTGCCGGCGTCGAGTGTCGATGTGGTGAAAGACGCGCCGCTGGCGATCATCACGGTACCGGATCCGAACCCGGTCACCGGGACCGGCGTCAGGCTCTCGTCTATCGTGCCGTCGCCGAACTGGCCGTAGTCGTTGTTGCCCCAGCACAGGAGACCCGCGGCAGCGGTCAGCGCGCAGGTGCTTTCATATCCGCCCTCGATCTGGATGAGGCCGGCGGCGATGACGGTCTGCGGCACGGGCACCGCGAAATTTGCGTTGGTGGTGCCGTTGCCGAGCTGGCCGCTGCCGTTGATGCCCCAGCACTGCGCCGCGCCGGAAGCGGCGATCGCGCAGGAATTGTAGCGGAACGCCGCGATCTCCACCGGGACGGCAGACAGGCCGACGACCGGCGCGGGGGTTTCCTCGCCGCTAGAGCCTGAGCCCGCCCCCCGGCCGAGCTGCCCGGCCGAATTGTGACCCCAGCACTTCATGATACCGGCCTTCGACAGCGCGCACGCATGGGCTTCGCCGGTCGAGATCGCGGTGACGCCCGTGGAAAGACCGACGACCTGGGTCGGCGTATATCGGGTGACCCGCGTGCCATCGCCGACCTGACCGGCGTTGTTGTGTCCCCAGCACAGGACGCCATCGTCCGCGGTCAGCGCGCAGGTATGGGCGCCGCCCGCGGCGATCGCGGCGATGCCCGACGTCAGCCCGACGACCTGGGCCGGTGTCGTGCGCGTGGCCCATGTCCCGTCGCCGAGGGTGCCGGCGCCGTTGTAGCCCCAGCACTTGACGCCGCCGGTCGCGGTCAACGCACAGGTATGGATCGCACCCGCGCTGATCGCCACCACGCCTGACGACAGGCCTGCGACCGGCACCGGCGCGGTTCGATAGGTCATGGAGCCGTCGCCCAGCTGGCCCCAACTGTTGTCGCCCCAGCATTTGACGGCGCCGGTGGCCGTGAGGGCGCAAGCGTGCCCGTCGCCCGCAGCGACCGCCACGACACCGGAGGCGAGCCCCGTCACGGCGCCCGCGGCCCGACGATCGTCCGTGGTGCCGTCGCCGAGCTGTCCGAGACTGTTCAGGCCCCAGCATTGGACACCGCCGGCGACCGTCACCGCGCAGGTATGGCCGTCGCCGGTGGCGAGGGAGTCCTGCGAGCGGAGCCGGCTGACGGTACGCGTCGCCAGCGGCGTGTCGCCGTCGCGAAACGTCACCGTGCCGGACGGCGTCGCGCCGGTGACCCGCGCCGAGAAAGTCACCGGCTCGCTGTAAACCGTGCGCGCCTTCGGATCGGACAGCACGGTGGCTGTCGGCCCGGCCAGCGCGGCGCCGGCCAGCGGCAGCGCCAGGCAGGCGGTCGAAACGCAGGCGCCGAGCGTCCGGATCGCACCGGACCAACTACGAACATGCATTGATCCAATTCCTTGAAGTATCGAACGTCTGACGGGGTGATCGCGAGGGGATTATCGGTGGGGGGAAACGTCTATCCGATTACTAGCCAGTTTCCGGAGGGGAAACAACGCGGTTCTGCGCGCTGCAGAACGCCGGGCCGAGGTGACCAAAGTCAAGGCGCATCGCACGGCGCGGTTCCTACACTTCCGTATCAACCTCGACGGAGGCCGCGGGATGACGCGCGCGCGCAACGCTGTGAGTTCAAGACCCTGGTGGGCGTGGCTCGCCGGCGGGATCGCGGTGGCCTTCGGTATCGCGACGATCCTGTCCGGCGGTCGCGTACTGTTCGGCGGCGAGGCTGCGCGCGCGTCGGCCGGCGCCTATGTGTCCTTCGTTCTTTGGTTCAATTTCGCGGCGGGCTTCGCTTATGTCGTTGCCGGCGCCGGCCTCTTGCTGTGGCGCCCCTGGGCGGCACGCCTGTCTATGGCGATCGCGGTGGCGACGGTCGCCGTCGCCATCGCGTTCGCGATTCATGTGCTGGGCGGCGGCGCTTTCGAGATGCGCACCGTGGGGGCGATGGCGCTTCGCGGCGCCGTCTGGATCATAATCGCCGGACTCGCCTGCTGGACGCTCGGCTGCCTGCGGCCCAGCGGTCGGCCATCCGTCTGATCGGTCCGCGCGCGCCAGACCGCGCCGGCATCGTTGCATTGCCCCTCCGGTCGGATAAGGCTTTCTTGCGATTCTCGTGGCATAGCCGTTTGCCGGTTCGCACGAACCGGCTAAGATTCGGGCGTTGTTGCGCGATCCGGCTCGTCGACCGGGCCGGCGCGCAGCTGGGGGAGGCACATGGAATCGTCGCTCTTCCGGTATATCTGGAAGCACAGCAAGCGCCAGCAGATCGTCATCCTGCTGGTGACGTTCTGCTCGTTCCCGCTGATCTACTATTCGCTCGACCTGCCGAAGCAGATCATCAATCAGGCGCTGCAGGGCACCGATTGGCCGCAACCGGTGCCGATCGTCGGCGTCGAGCTCGACCAGATCCCCTACCTTCTGACGCTGTGCTTCCTGTTCCTGGCGCTGGTCATCATCAACAACGGCATCAAGTTCTGGCTCAACACGGCCAAGAACCTGCTCGGCGAGCGCATGTTGAGGCGCCTGCGCTACGATCTCTATCTGCGCATCCTGCGTTTCCGGTTGCCGCGCTTCCGGCAGGTGAGCCAGGGCGAGATCATTCCGATGATCACCTCGGAGGTGGATCCGCTCGGCAACTATATCGGCGACGCCATCGCGCTGCCCGTGTTCCAGGGCGGCACGCTGATCGTCTATCTCTATTTCATCTTCGCCCAGGACGTCTTGCTGGGGGCGGCGGCGATCGCGCTCTATCCCCTGCAGATGTGGATCATCCCGTGGCTGCAGGCGAAGGTGAACAAGCTCGCCCGCGATCGCGTCCTCAATATCCGCCGGATGGCCGACCGGATCGGCGAGACCATCTCGGGCGTCCGCGAAATCCACGCCAACGACACCAGCGCCTGGCATCTGGCCGACATCTCGGACCGGCTTCACACGAATTTCGAGATCCGCTACGTCGGCTTCCAGCTGCGGTTCCTGATCAAGTTCATCAACAACTTCATCAACCAGCTCACGCCGTTCTTCTTCTATTCGATCGGCGGCTATCTGGTGATCAAGGGCCAGCTCTCCTTCGGCGCCCTGGTAGCCGTTCTCGCCGCCTACAAGGATCTCGCCGGCCCTTGGAAGGAACTGCTCGACTTCTACCAGGCGCGCGCCGACGTCGAGATCAAGTATCAGACGGTCATCGAGAACTTCGACATCCCGGACCTGAGACCGGCCGAGGTGCTCACCGACGACGCCGAAGGAACCGAGGAGCTGAAGGGCGACATCGCGCTCGACAAGGTGAGCTATACCGGTGCCGGCCATCCGATCGCGGACATCAATGCACAGATCCCGGAGGGCACGACCGTCGCGGTCGTCGGCGAGGATACGGACGGTCGCGGCGACCTGCTCGAGCTGGTCGCCGGACTGGTGGTGCCGGCGAGCGGAAAGGTGACGATCGGCGGGCGAAATCTAGACAAGCTCCCGGAATCCGTTCTCGGCCGTTCGATCGCCTATGTCGGCCCGAATCCCTACGTTTTCAGCGAGACGATCCGCGGCAACCTCACCTACGGGCTGCGCCACCGTCCCGCCCTTCCGGACGGCTGGCCGGCTTCGGCGGACGCCAAACGCAGGTACGACGAGGCGATGAATACCGCGAACACGTACTTCCCGTTGACGGCGCCGTGGGACGACCTGGCCGAGGCGCAGGTCTCCTCCCCCGAGGAACTCGACGAGCGCAGCCTGGCGCTGCTCGACAAGGTGGGGTTGGGCGACGACGCGTTCCGGCTCGGCCTCAGTGCCCGCATCGATCCGAAGGCGCCGGGCGCGCCGGTCAAGGACCTGATCACCGCGCGCAAGAAGGCCACCGAACGGATCCTGGCCGAACCACAGGCCGCCGATCTCGTTGAGCTGTGGGACGCGGCCGCGCTCAATCGAAGCGCGACGCTGGCAGAGAACGTCCTGTTCGCACTGCCGTCCGATCCGACGATCGCGATGGGAGATCTGGCGTCCGACCCGCTTGTCATAAAATTTTTGGACAGCGCTGGTATCGCCGACGAGTTCCTGCAGATGGGCGTCGAGATCGCCCGCACCATGGTGGAACTGTTCGCGCAACTATCCGGCGAAGGATCCTTGCTGGCGGAATTCAGCTTCATCACGCCCGACGAGCTGCCCAACTACGATCGCCTGATCAAGCGCATCGACAAGCAGGGCGTCGGCAAGCTGTCGAAATCGGAGCGCAGCGACCTTATTGGCCTCGCGTTCGAACTGGTGCCGGCGAGGCATCGTCTCGACGTGCTGACCGACGAGCGGACGAAGATGATCGTCGAGGCGCGCCCCGCGTTCCGCGCCATGATCGATGAGGAAAGCGACGGGCGGTTTGTCCCCTTCGACCCGGAGCTGCTGATCGCGCCGCTGTCCATCGAAGACAACGTGCTGTTCGGCAAGCCGCGGGTCGACCGGCGCGGTAGCCGCGAACGCGTCGACCGGATCATCCGCGACGTGATCGTCGAACTGGGCCTGCAGGGCCAGATCCAGCGGGCCGGTCTCGACTACAATGTCGGCGTGGCCGGATCGCGCCTGTCGCCCGGCCAGCGCCAGCGGATCGCCGTCGTGCGGGCCCTGCTGAAACGGCCGAACGTGGCGATCTTCGACGGTGTGTTCACCTCCGCCAACGATCCCCTTCTGAAAATCGTGCGCGAGGAACTGGGAGAGGCTACGCTGGTCGTCGGGATCGAAACGCTGGAAGGCGCGCGCGGGATCGAGACAATACTGTCGATGCGGAACGGACGGCTGGCATCCGTTGGCAACTACGATGAGGTGAGTACGGCGGCCGGCAGCTGACCGGTTGGGGGTCCTGGAACACGGAAATGGTCAGATGAGCATCAACTCCGAAGTCGAAACACTGCGTACTATCCCGATTTTCCGCACGATAGAGCCGGGCAAGCTGAGACTTCTCGCGTTCATCAGCGAGCGCATCACCTTCCGGCCGGGCGAGACGATCTGCACGCAGGGAGAGCCGGGCGATTCCGCCTTCATCATCCTGTCGGGGAACGGCGAGGTCCTGGTCGACATCGGCGGCGAGATGCGCAGGGTCGCCGAGATCAAGCAGAACGACGTCGTCGGCGAGATGGCGCTTCTGACCGACATGCCGCGTACGGCGACCGTCGTTGCCGACAGCGAGATTGCCGCCTTGCGCATCTCCAAGGAGAACTTCTTCCGCATCCTCCAGGAATTCCCGGAAGTCTCCATGGAGATGATGCGCGTGCTGGCGCGGCGTCTCGAACGGACCACCCACGATCTCGCCGTCGTGCGCGGCCAGCTCGCGGAGGCCGGAGCGGGCTGATGCATGCTGCCTCGGATCCGGGATTGGTGCTCAGGCTGTGGGGCACCCGCGGCTCGACTCCGGCGCCGGGCTGCGAGACCGTGCGATACGGTGGCGAAACCACCGCGATGGAAGTCGTCATCGGTGGCCGATCGGTCCTGATCGACTGCGGATCGGGAGCGCGGGCGCTGGGGGACCGGATGTGCGCCGACGGCATCGACGACATCGACATGCTGTTCACGCACTTCCACCTCGACCACATCTGCGGCCTGCCGTTCTTCAGGCCGGCCTACAATCCGGAAACGAAAATCCGCATTCACGCCGGCCACCTCCAGCCCGACGAGGATCCTCGCGCGGTGCTGTGCCGGATCATGTCGCCACCGATCTTTCCCGTCGCCTTCGATCATCTGGCCGCCTGCGAATGCATACGGTTCACGGCGTCGGACCACCTCGTGCTGGCGGGCGGCATCGGGGTCGACACGATCGCGCTCAACCATCCCAACGGCTCCGTCGGCTACCGCTTCCGCTCAGGCGGCAAGACCCTCGTGACGGTCACCGATCACGAGCACGGCGATGCCGAATACGACGCGGCCGTGGCCGACTTCGTGCGCGGCGCCGACGTGATGATCTACGACGGCATGTTCGACGATTCCGAATACGGCGCCCATGTCGGCTGGGGACACTCGACCTGGCAGGAAGGCCTGCGGCTCGCCGCGAAGACGGATGTCCGGATGCCGGTGATCTTCCATCACCATCCTGACCGCACCGACGCTCAGCTTGACGCCTATGCCGAGGCGGCCAAGCAGCTGCACCCCAACGCCGTCTTCGCCCGTCAGGGCCTCGAAATCGCGCTTTGAGCCAGTTCCAGGGGCCGCGCGGCCAACGCCGACGCGGGCGCCGGGTGATACACGCGCTGCGGCCGGCGAACGCCCTTGAGGCTGTAGGTTCCCACTTCGGTGAACCCGTGGTCGGCGTATTCGATGAAATCCTCGCTCGCCAGGATCGGATGCCCGAGATCGCGGGTCAGCCCGTTGAGGCGGCTGCCGACATTCACGGCCTCGCCGATCACGGTAAAGTCGAGCCGGTCACGGCCGCCGACATTGCCGTAGAAGACCGCACCCACGTGCAGCGAAATCCCGACGGACAGGTCGCCGGCGCAGCAGGACATCTCGGTCTCGTTGATCTGCTCCAGCGCCTCGAGCGCGCCAAGGGCGGCCTCCACCGCGCTGTTGGCGGCCTCGCGCGCCTCGTGCTCGTTGGCGTAGGTGAAGATCGCCAGCACCGCGTCGCCGATGAACTTGAGGATCTCACCGCCGCGCGCCTCGACCGCCTCGGTCATGGCCTCGAAGTAGAAGTCGAGCACGTCGACCAGTTCGCGGGGGCCGAAACGGCCAGACAGGTCGGTGAAGCCGCGCAGGTCGGAAAACCAGATCACCGCTTCGATCTGCTGACCGTCGCCGCGCCTGATCTCGCCGGCGAGCACCCGCGGCGCGGTTCTCCGGCCGATATAGGTGCTCAGGAGCGTCGTCGCGGACCGGCGGTGGGCGTGGATCTCGAACACCATGGCCACCGGGCTCAGGATCGAGTCGAATTGCGCGATATGGCCGTCCGAGAAGCCGTCCGGGTGCCGGGTCGCAAGCGTCATCGACTTGTAGGAACCGTCCGAAAAGATGAGCGGAAAGGCGATGTAGTCCGTCGCGCCCTCTGCCCGCAGGTCGGCCAAGATGCCGTACTCGCCCGGCTCCGGCGTCGGGCTCACGGCCATGCGCACGGTCTCGCCCCGCGTATAGACGTTGTACAGGGGGCTGTTGGTGAACATCGAGTCCTCGGCCAACGCCTGCGGAAACTGGCGCATCGACACGCCCTCGCCTTCGACCCACAGCGTGCTTTCGGCGCGGATCAGGGGGTGCAGGATCGGAATGCCGCTGGAAATGCGGTAGACCGGAATCCCGGTTGCGTTGAGCTTCTCGCCAAGCGCGGCGATGAAGTCGCCGAGATCGGTGTTCCTGTGGCCATGGTCGAGAATCCAGTCGCGCAGGCCGTGATCAACGATTTGAGCAGTCATTGGTGCATTCCTTCCTCGACCGACCGTTTGACCGGTAAGGGCCGATCAGGCTAGCACCGCACCATCAGAAACAACGGCGCGGGTCACTCCAATCTATGCCCAATCTCGTCCTCGTCCACTGGCCGGAGCGGCAGGCTCTCGAAGATTTCAACGAGATCGCGCGGCGGATCGAAGAGCGTGCCCCGGAGATAGGTGTGCTCATCGCCGAGAGCAAGAACGACGACCCCGAGCTGGCCGAAAAAGCGGCACAGAAGCCCACTGTCGTCGTCTCGATGATGGAGATCCGGCGTTTTCGCGTGCAGCACGGGACGATCTTCGAGGGCAAAGACCTGCCGAAAAGCGTTCAGTACACGCGGTATCGCGCCGCCGGCATCCCGGTTCCCGACTGGGAAGTGATCACACCCGACACAAGGCTCGACCCGAAGGACTGGGGCCCGTACGTCATCGTCAAGCCGGATCTCGCGCGAAAGGCGGCCGGCATCGTCATCAAGAAGACCGGTCGGGTGCGGTTCGCGACTCCGGAAACCTATCCGGAGGAGCATCCGGGCCGGACTTCGCCGATGATCGCGCAGAAATTCGTCTACACCGGCCGTTGGGCGAATCACTATCGCGTCACCACGCTGTTCGGCCGCACGCTGTTCGCGGTGCGCTGCGAGGCCGACCACGGCTTCCGGCCGCTGGAATCGCGCGACGGGTTCGCAGGTGCTGCCGGGGTCGGCGGCGCGCCGGTCGTCTCCAACAAGAAGACGTCGCACTACACGCTCGCCTATGACGAGGACATCATCGCGCTCGGCGAAAGGGCGCATTCGGCTTTTCCCGAACTCCCGCTGCTCGGCCACGATATCGTCCGCGACGCAGACACCGGCGAGCTGTTCGTCCTCGAAAGCAACACGCGCGGCGATGTCTGGCTTCTGTCGTCGGGCACCGGTCGCAGCCTGCAGCGGGCCAACGGTTTCGACCTCTACAGCCAGTTCGACGCACTGGAGGTCGCCACCGAAGCGCTGATCGACAAGGTGCGCGCGGTCTGCGGCGCCGAATCCTGAAGCCGAACCGGGACGGGGCCTCCCGCGAGACCGCCCGCGCCCCGCCCCGCGTCCTCTATTTCGCCTTTTGCATTCTCCATTCTAACCTCGACCGTGCGATCCGCCGCGATTCGGTTTCCGGCGGAGGGAGATGACTGATGAAATACCTGACGACGGCCGCGATCCTCGCCGGCCTTATGACAGCCGGGCTGACAGCCGGGGCGGCCCGCGCCCAGGACGATCCGCAGGCCGGTCATGCGCTGGTCGAGGAGAACTGCGCGCGGTGCCATGCCGTCGAGAAAACGGGAGATAGCCCGAACCCGGACGCACCGCCGTTCCGCACCTTCGCGGAAAAATGGCCGCTGGAGAACCTCGAGGAAGCCCTCGCAGAAGGCATCGTCGTCGGCCATGAGGGCGTCGAAATGCCCGAGTTCGTGTTCGAGCCCGACCAGATTTCCGATATCATCGCCTATCTCGGCACGCTGAACGAAACCTAGAGCTGCGATGATCGGACCGAGCGCAGAGGACCTGCTGAGCGACGGCCGCCAGTCGGAAACCGCGCTTTCTGTGCAGCGCGGCACCGGGCGGCTGTTGCGCACGCTCGGCTTCTCGATCGTCACCGAAATGCCGCTCGCCTCGGGCCGCCGGGCCGATATCGTCGCGCTGTCGCAGGCCGGCGACGTCTGGATCGTCGAAATCAAGTCGAGCCTCGCCGACCTGCGGGCCGACGGCAAATGGCCCGACTACCGCTGGCATTGCGACCGACTCTATTTCGCGGCGCCGCCCGAACTCGGTCGCGACATCTTCCCGCGGGACGCGGGCTTCATCGCGGCGGATTCCTACGGCGCGGAGATCCTCGACGAAGCGCCCGAGCACCGGCTGGCCGGCCCCACACGCAAGGCGATGACCCTTCGCTTCGCCCGGCTGGCGGCCCTCAGGCTGCACAGCCTCGCCGACCCGGCCGCCCGCTTCGACGAGGGCAGCCTTTAGAAGAAACGAGTGGAGAGGATCCCATGCCCAAGACCATCCTGATCACCGGCGGCAGCCGAGGAATCGGCGCTGCGTGCGCGCGGCTCGCCGGCGCGCGCGGTTGGTCGGTCGCCATCAACTATGCCGGCAATGACGCGGCGGCCGCCGAGACGGTGCGCGCGGTGGAGACGGCCGGCGGCAGGGCGATCGCCATCAAGGGCAACGTCGCGGCGGAGACCGATGTCGTCCGGATGTTCGACGAAACCGAGACGGCGTTCGGCCGGCCTGATGGCGTGGTCAACAATGCCGGCATCGTCCGCACCAGCGCGAAGATCGTCGACATGGATACGGAGAGCACCAGAAAGCTGTTCGATATCAACGTGTTCGGCGCGTTCCTCGTGGCCCGAGAGGCGGCGCGGCGGATGGCGACATCGCGCGGCGGCAGGGGCGGATCGCTGGTCAACATGTCGTCGGCGGCGGCGCGGCTGGGCGGTGCCGGCGAGATGACCGACTACGCCGCCTCGAAGGGCGCGATCGACACGCTGACGCTCGGCCTGTCGAAGGAGCTCGGCCCCGACGGCATCCGCGTCAACGCCGTCCGCCCAGGCCTGATCGAGACCGAAATCCATAACGATTCCGGGGATATGGACCGGCTGAACCGGCTCGCCCCCGGCGTGCCGATGGGCCGCGCCGGCTCGGCGGAGGAGGTTGCCGAGACCGTGATCTGGCTCCTCGACGACGCCTCGTCCTATGTGAACGGGGCGCTCATCGACGTCACCGGCGGGCGCTAGGGCGCGGCCGGCCGAAGGGGATAAGCACGATGCCCAATCTCGTCCGGAGGATCGTCCGACGCGCCAGCCCGAAGGTCGTCACGGCCGTCGTCCTGGCCGTCGCCTTGACCGTCATCTCGGTCGCCGCGGGGTCGGGTCCGGCGTTGGCTCAGTCGGATGCCGGATTTCGCGACTGGCTGACGGCGCGGGTGTGGCCCGACGCGCGCGCCCAGGGTGTCTCGCAGGCGACCTTCGCGGCGGCGACCGCCGGACTTTCGCCCGACTGGAAGCTGCCCGATCTCGGCAAGCCCGGCCAGCCGCCGAAGATCAACTGGCAGTCCGAGTTCTCCGCGCCGGGCCGCTACCTGTCGGAGGACAAGATCGCGCCGCTGGTCTCGATCGGGCGGGCGCAGATGAAACAATGGGCCTCCGTGCTCGCCGCGATCGAAAAGCGCTACGGCGTACCGAAGGAGATCGTGGTGGCGATCTGGGGCCGGGAATCCGCCTTCGGCCGCGCCGCGATCCCGAAATCGGCGATCCGCACGCTGGCCACCCAGGCCTATGCCGGCACGCGCCGCGACCTGTTCTATCCCGAGCTGATCGCCGCGCTGAAGATCCTCGAGGGCGACCACATCCCGCTTGCCGAGATGAAGAGCTCGATCGCCGGCGCGCTCGGCCAGCCGCAGTTCCTGCCGTCGAAATACCTCGCCTACGCCGTGGACTTCGACGGCGACGGCCGGCGCGACATCTGGCAGTCGGTGCCGGACACACTCGCCTCCATCGCCAACTACCTGAAGCAGCACGGCTGGCAGAGCGGCAGGCACTGGGGCCACGAGGCGCGGGTGCCGGACACGGTCAACTGCGCCGTCGAGGGCCCCGAGCAGCCGTATCCGCTGACCGACTGGACCAAGGCCGGCGTCACCCGCGCCGACGGCGCGGCGCTGCCCGGCAGCGGCGGCGACAAGCGCCACCTGATGATGCCGGCGGGGCGGCTCGGCCCGGCCTTCATCGTGTCGTGGAACTTCTACGTCCTGAAGGAATACAACGAGTCCGACCTCTACGCCCTGTTCGTCGGCCACGTCTCCGACCGGCTCAGCGGCGCCCCGCCGATCGCCGGCAAGTGGAACACCGTGGCCGGCTTCCGGCGCGGCGACGTGCGCGCGATGCAGGAGCGGCTCGTCGCCAAGGGCTACGACGTCGGCGGCGCCGACGGCCTGGTGGGCTTCAAGACCCGCACCGCGATCGGCCTGTGGCAACGCCAGAACGGCCTCGCCCCCACCTGCTTTCCCGATGCCGGGCTGATCGGCGCGATCCGATAGGGCGCGCCAGGCGGGCGGGTATCAGGCCAGCGCCGCCGCGATCGCCTCCAGGACGGCGAGGGCGTCGCGGGCGCCACCGGCATAGCCCTTCTCGAAATCGTCGCCGGCCTGCCCCATGGTGTTGGTGACATGGGCGAGGCAGAGGACGCGCGCGCCCTTCGCCCGCGCGAAGGCATAGAGCGCGGCGGCTTCCATCTCGACGGCGAGAATGCCCCGGTCGCGGGCCGCCTCGACGGCCTCGGCGGTCTCGCGGAACGGCGCGTCCGTCGTCCAGCTCGCCCCGGTCACGGCGGGCAGGCCGGCCCCGCCCAGCGCCCGCGCGGCGGCCTCGACAAGGTCCCGGTCAGCGTCGGCGAACTCGGCCGGCGCGGCATAGTGATAGCTCGTTCCCTCGTCGCGCAGCGCCCGGTCGATGATCACGAAATAGGGCGGCGGCCCGACCGATACGATCTGGCCGGCCGACGTCACGCTGAGCAATAGCCGGCAGCCGCTGGCGAAAAGCTGCTCGGCCACCAGCACCGCGTAGGAGGCGCCGACCGCCCGCCCGACGATGCCGGCCGTGCGCCCGGCGAGCGGAAACAGCGCGAGCCGCGAGTGATAGCAGGGCCAGTCGTCGAACGCCGCAGCCTGCCCGGTCGCGGCGAGCCGGTCGAGGATATCGCCGTCGGGGTCGAGGATGCAGACCGGGGGCACGTCCACCGACGCCAGCCGTTTCTGCCGCCGCGCCTCCCGCAAAAGCGCGTCCGGCGCGAATACCGACGGGGCGGCGGGATGCTTGTTGCGCAGGATCGGCGGCAGGGCCATGGTCTTCCGCTCCCGGTTCGGCGTGGGCCGGATCGTCAAGACTAGCGCGAAGCGGGAAAAGTCTTAAGGCATTCCGCGGCGCTTACCGTTTCGTTGGTAGGCTCTACTATCGACACTAGCGGCGATGCCGCTGGGATGGGCCGCATGGGTCCCGGATCACGTCCGGGACACGCAGCTTGTGTTTGTCGCTTCGGCCGTGCCCCTCGAACAGCGGCGTGCCCTGGACTTGATCCAGGGCCCATTGGGCGGTTGCCAATTGTTCCCTTCTGTCATGCCCGGACGTGTTCCGGGCATCCATGGCCATCGGCGTTGGTATCAGAACACGGGCGTCGGTGGTCATGGATTGCCGGGTCAGGCCCGGCAATGACGTAATGAGGACAGGTGGAGGGCGCCGGCCATCCCCGCTTTCGCGGCGACCGCCGCTGATCTTGTGTCGGCTCCGGTTATGCGTGCCCTGTCATGGGGCTATGATCGGAGCGCGCCTGCCCGACCGGCCGGCCCAGACGCGGACCCGATCGCATGACCGACATACCCGATCCGACCTTCGGCTCACTCATCCGGCACTTCCGGCAGACCGAGGACGCGAGCCGCAGTCCGGAGGCTGACCGCTACGTGCGCGAGGCGCTGGAGCGCAACAAGCGCGAGGGCCTCGTCCTCGCGGTCAAGACACGCTGGATCGCGCTCGCCGCTGTCGGCGCCCTGACCGCCGTGCTCAACTGGGGCTGGGACCAGATCTACTACGAAGCGCTGCTCTTGGGCTTCGCGCTTATCGGCTGGGCGCAGCTGCGGCTCGGTCGCGCCGGCCGCTCGCCCGCCGAACTGTTCCTGATGTTCTGCGACCTGTCGCTGTTGACCTTCATGCTGCTGGTTCCCAACCCGTTCAGCGACGAGACGCGCCCACTGGCGATGCAGTACCGCTTCGACGGCTTCATCTATTTCTTCGTGCTGCTCGCCGGCGGCACGATCAGCTATTCCTGGCGCACCATCGTCGCCATGGGCACCTGGACCACCGGCGTGTGGATGACGGCCCTGGTCATCATGCTGCTGCAGCCGGTCCGGTTTCCGGAGCTCAGTACCGCGGCGGCCCAGGCCTTCGCCGGATTTCCGGAACTGATCCGTCGTCTCGACCCCAACGCAATGGAGATTTCCAACCGCATTCAGGAGGTGGTCGTCTTCCTGATCGTCGCCTCGGTCCTGGCGCTCGGCGTGCGCCGGGCCAACCACCTGGTGCTGCATCACGTTGCCGTCGAGCGCGAACGCGCGAACCTCGCCCGCTATTTCTCGCCGAACGTGGTCGAGGACCTGGCCCGCAACGACCAGTCGCTGAAGCAGGTGCGTTCCCAGAAGATCGCCGTGCTGTTCGTCGATATCGTCGGCTTCACCAGCTTCGCCGAGGGGCGCGATCCGGTCGACATCATCCGAACCCTGCGCGATTTCCACGGGTTCATGGAAACCGAGGTCTTCCGCCACGAGGGAACGCTCGACAAGTATCTGGGCGACGGGCTGATGGCGACCTTCGGCACGCCCATCGCCGGCGGGAGCGACGCCAGCAACGCCCTGCGCTGCGCCCGCGCCATGCTGCGCGCCGGGGCCGAGTGGAACCGCGCCCGCGCCGGGCGCGGCGAGCCGCAGATCGCCATCGGCGTCGGCCTGCACTACGGCGACGCGGTCCTCGGCGACATCGGCACCACCCGGCTCGAGTTCGCGGTGATCGGCTCTACCGTCAACGTGGCGAGCCGGCTCGAAGGCATGACCCGCTCCTTCGGCGTTCCGCTCGTCGTCAGCGACGACCTGCTGGCCCGCGTCCATGACGAGGCTCGCTGTGGCGGAGACGACATCGCAGGCTTCGAGAAGCGCCCGGCACAGATGGTGCGCGGGCTCGCCCACCCGCTAGACCTGTGGACGCTGGACGCGGGCGTGGCTGCGGGGGCCGCCTGACGCGGAACGGCGCTAGTCGTCGCCGCGCATGCGGCCTCGAAGCGTGTCGGCGTCGTGGTTCTCGCCGATCGACATGGCGCAGATGCGCGAGATCTGGAGGAGCGGGCGGCCGCTTTCCTTGGCCCAGGCATTGAACTGGTCCTGGATCTTGCGCAGGTCCTTCTTCGAGGTCGCGGCCTCGGCGACGTCGAGGCCGGCGTCGCGCAGGCAGGCGACGACGTCCCTGGAGGTGACGAAACCGTCCTTGCCGAGGAAGCGGATCAGGTACTGGCCGGTGTGGCCGCCGAGGCGCTTGCCGCGCTTGGCCAGCAGGTCCAGCAGGCCGATCTCATCGTCCGCGGGCCACTGGCTGAGGAACCGGCCGAAGCTGCCGTGCGCGGCGGCGATATCTGCAACAAACTGTGCGTTGTCGCGCACCGCCATGATCTTCTGGCCGTTGCGCACGATGCGGGTGTCGCCGGTGAGGTCGTGCCAGTATTCGTCGGGCTGGAACAGCAGGCGCTTGGGCTCGAAGCCGAGGAAGGCCTCCTCGAAGCCGTCCCATTTGCTCTCGATCACGCTCCAGACGAAGCCCGCCGAAAAGATGCGCCTGGTCATCTCGGCGAGCACGCGGTCATCGGGAATGGCGGCGAGCTGCTTGTTCGACAACGGCGCGGAAAGGAGACTTTCGAGCGCCTCGGGCCCGCCCTTGCGCCGTGCGGCGCGGGCCTCGATCTTGGCGAAGGACAACATGCGCGCCCCCTGTTCTGACGCGGAACCGGAATGGCGCCAGCTTAGTGCAAGTCGCGGTCCGGCGAAATCGACCGCGCGGACCGCCGAGACGTGGCAGCCGCGTGTCCCCTCCATTTCCGCGTCCCACGCGGTTTGACCGGGGCATCTCGTGCCACTCGTGCCACACGCCCGAGATTGCGGGCTCAGGCCCGGCAATGATGTAGAGAGGATACGCGGAAGGCGTCGGCGGGGCTCGCTTTCGACAACGGTCGCAATGCCGCGCGGATGGGCGGCATGGGTCCCGGATCACGTCCGGGACACGCGGCTGATCGGATGGCACGTCCGTGCCCCATACACGTGTGCTCTCTATTCACGACGTCATGCCCGGGCGTGACCCGGGCATCTCGTGCCACACGCCCGAGATTGCCGGGTCAGGCCCGGCAATGACGTGGAGGGGGCAGCTTGAAAGGCGCCGGCCGTGTGCTCGCCATTTCCCGTGCGGAGGCGCGGACACGCGTCGGCGATGACGGCAATGACTTGGAGGAGCGGCGGCGCGGCCGCCTTATTGCGGCACGGTTTCCTGGATCTTCAGGACATGGCCGGCGAGGTAGAGCGAGCCGCAGATCAGGATGCGGGCGGCCTCGCCGCGCGGCAGGCTTTGAAGCGCGTCCTCGACGCTTGACGCGATCCGTGCCGTCAGGCCGGCGCGGGCGGCGTCCGCGGCGAGATCGGAGGGATCGAACGACGCCTCCACGTCGGGGATCGGCACGGTGATCACTTCGCGCGCCAGCCCCTCGAAGGGATGGAAGAAGCCGGACGCGTCCTTCGACGTCAGCATGCCGGCGATCAGGTAGAGCGGTCGCGGATTGCGGTCTTCCAGCTCGGCGAGCGCGGCGCCCAGCACCTCGCCGGCCGCCGGATTGTGGCCGCCGTCCAGCCAGATCTCGGCGCCGGGCGGAGCCGCCTCTACGATCGGCCCGCTCGTGAGCGGCTGCAGCCGCGCCGGCCATTCGACGGTCTGCATCCCGGTGGCGATGGCCTTTTCGTCGACCGTGGTCGGCAGGTAGCGCAGCGTGGCGATCGCCGTGCCGGCGTTCTCGAACTGGTGGCGGCCGACCAGCCGCGGCAGCGGCAGGTCCATCAGCCCGCTCTCGTCCTGATAGACGAGCCGGCCGCGCTCCTCGCCGACGTGCCAGTCCTGGCCGGAGATCGACAGCGGCGCGCGCAGCCGGGCGGCGGCGCGCGCGATCACCGCCTCGACCGCGCGCGGCTGGGCGGAGACGACGCAGGGCACACCCTGCTTGATGATGCCGGCCTTCTCCGCGGCGATCAGCTCGATCGTGTCGCCGAGATAGGCGGCGTGGTCCATCGAGATCGGCGTGATGACGGTCGCGACCGGATTGTCGACCACGTTGGTGGCGTCGAGCCGGCCACCGAGCCCCACTTCCAGGAGCAGGATGTCGGCGGGGTGGCGCGAGAAGATCAGGAACGCCGCCGCCGTGGTGATCTCGAAGATGGTGATCGGCTCGCCGCCGTTCGCCGTCTCGCATTCCTCCAGCGCGGCGGCCAGTTCGGCTTCCGGCACATAGGTGCTGCCGCCGGCCGGATCGGCGAGGCGCACGCGCTCGTGGAAGCGGACCAGATGCGGCGAGGTGTAGACGTGGACGCCGTGGCCGGCCGCCTCGTGCATGGCGCGCAGATAGGCCGCCGTCGAGCCTTTGCCGTTGGTGCCGGCGATATGGACGACCGGCGGCAGCTTCAGCTGCGGATTCCCGAGACGCTCCAGGATCCGGTACATCCTGTCGAGAGACAGGTCGATCTTGCGCGGATGCAGCTCGGCGAGCCGCTCGAGGATTGCGTCGGACTTGAACATCTCGAACTCTTCAAGATCCCGGCCCCGGGACCGGGGGGACTGGGGGCTGGCGCGATGCGGGCCTATATAGGGTCGTTTCCGGGCACCGTCAGCGGGGCCAGTCGGCGGACTCAGTCGGCGGCTTCGGCCATCGGCGGCGGCAGCGCGGCCGCCTCGGCATCCGGCACGCCGGTGACCGGCGCCGCCTCGCCCAGCGACGGCGCCTTCATGAGGATCCGGCAGACGCGGCTCAGCGTCGCCCGCAGGTCGTGGCGATGCACCACCATGTCGACCATGCCGTGCTTCAGCAGGTATTCGCTGCGCTGGAACCCGGCCGGCAGCTTCTCGCGGATCGTCTGCTCGATGACGCGCGGCCCGGCGAAGCCGATCAGCGCGCCCGGCTCGGCGATGTGGATGTCGCCGATCATGGCATAGGACGCGGTGACGCCGCCCGTGGTCGGATGGGTGAGCACGACGATATAGGGCAGGCCCGCCTCGCGCAGCTTCTCGGCCGCGACCGTGGTGCGGGGCATCTGCATCAGCGACAGGATGCCTTCCTGCATGCGCGCGCCGCCGGAGGCTGCGAACAGGATGAACGGCGTCTGCCGCTCCGCCGCCGTCTCGAAGCCGGTGATGACCGCCTCGCCGGCCGCCATGCCCAGCGAGCCGCCCATGAACTCGAAGTCCTGCACCCCGGCGGTCACCGGAAGCGCGTCCAGCGTGCCGTAGGCGATCCGCACCGCGTCGCGCTCGCCGGTCTTGGCGCGGGCATCCCGGATGCGGTCGGAATAACGCCGTTCGTCGCGGAACTTCAGCGGATCGGGCGCGACATCCGGCGTGTCGATGCGCACGTACTCGCCGTTGTCGAACAGGTGCTTGAGACGCTGTTCGGCCGGCATGCGCATGTGATGGCCGGAGCCGGGAATGACATAGAGATTGGATTCCAGGTCGCGGTGGAACACCATCTCGCCCGTTTCCGGGCACTGCACCCACAGGTTATCCGGCGTTTCCTTCTTCTCGAGGAAACTGCGGATCTTGGGGCGAACGAAATTGTTGATCCAGTTCACGGGAGCCTCTCTCGCGGCAGCTTCAAGCCTGGCCGCTAAACCCGTTTAACACATGCTGTTTCGGCGGTGATTTCACCCGGATGGCGAAATCACCCGGCGAAACCACTCTGCGAAGTCACTCCGCGGCGACGGGGCGGCCCGCACGCACGCCCTCGGCGAGCCGGGAAACCAGCTCCGCGACCGCCGGTACGGTCGCATTGGTAGCATGGCCGTCGGCGTTGAGCGAGCCTTTGACCGCCTCGATCAGGGCCGACCCGACCACCACCGCGTCGGCGCCCGCCGCGATCGCGGCGGCCTGTTCCGGCGTCTTGACCCCGAAGCCGACCGCGACCGGCAGGTCGGTGTGGCGCTTGATGCGGCCGACCGCGGACGACACCGCGGCCGCATCCGGCGCCCGGGTGCCGGTGATGCCGGTGATCGAGACGTAGTAGACGAAGCCCGAGGTGTTGCTGAGCACCTTCGGCAGGCGCTTGTCGTCGGTCGTCGGCGTGGCCAGCCGGACGAAGTTGATGCCGTGCTCGATCGCAGGGAGGCACAGCTCGTCGTCGGCTTCCGGCGGAAGATCGACGATGATCAGCCCGTCGACGCCGGCCTGCCTGGCGTCGTCCAGGAAGGTCTCGTTGCCGTACGAATAGATCGGGTTGTAGTAGCCCATCAGCACGATCGGCGTGTCGGCGTCGGTCTGGCGGAAGGCGCTGACCATGGCGAGCGTCTTCTTCAGCGTCTGGCCGCCGTCGAGCGCGCGGCGTCCGGCGGCCTGGATCGCGGGGCCGTCGGCCATCGGATCGGAGAACGGCATGCCGATCTCGATCACGTCGGCGCCGGCGGCCGGCAGCGCCTTCACGATCTCCAGCGAGGTTACGTAGTCGGGATCGCCGGCCATCACGAAGGTGACGAACCCGGCGCGGCCCTCGGCGTGCAGGGCGGCGAAACGGCGGTCGATGCGGGATGTGGTCATTGTGCGCGTCACTTCGAATCCAGTTTCGGGTGGCCGAACCAGTTGTCGTCGAGCTTCGGCCGCTGGTTCCCGTGTGTGGGAAAGCCGCCGCTCGCTTTCAGCAGTCCGGCAAGGTGCATCAGGTTCCACGTCATGATGATGGTGTTGCGACGGGTGAAGGCGTTGTCGAAGCCGGCGCCGTCGTCGCCATAGGAGGGGCCCGGTCCGGCTTCGCCGATCCAGCCGCAGTCCGCCTGGGGCGGGATCGAGAAGCCGATGTGCTGCAGCGCGTAGAGCACCGTCATCGACACGTGCTTGATGCCGTCTTCGTTGCCGGTGACGATGGCGCCGCCGGTCTTGCCGTAGAAGATGCTCTGGCCGGCGTCGTTGAGCTGGCCGGAATGGGCATAGAGCCGCTCGATCACCGTGCGGCACAACGACGATTCCTCACCGAGCCAGATCGGCGTTCCCAGGACCACGATGTCGGCCGCGGCGACCTTTGGCCAGAAGGTCCCCGGCCATGCGTCCTGGTCCGCGCCGTGCTCGCGCATGTCCGGATAGATCCCGAACGCAACGTCGTGATCGGCAACCCTGAGGACATCCACCGCGACGCCGGCGGACTCCATGATCGCCACCGCGTTGCGCATCAGCCGCTCGGTGTGTGAGGGTTCGGGCGACCGCTTCAGCGTGCAGTTGATGAACACCGCGCGCAGGCCGGTATAGTCCGAACGTGACGAGGGCGCGGTCGTCATCGCGGCTCCGGCAGGTCCGATCGGGTAGGCCGGCTGCTCAAAGCTCGTACCCCATGATCTTGCCGACGGTGAAGACGTCCTTGTCGCCGCGGCCGCACATGTTCATGCAGATGATCTTGTCCTGCGCCAGCGTCGGCGCGATCTTCAACACCTGCGCCAGCGCGTGCGAGGGCTCCAGCGCCGGGATGATGCCTTCGAGCCGGGTGCAGGTCTGGAAGGCGTCGAGCGCCTCCGTGTCGGTGATCGGCACGTAGGTGACGCGGCCGGAATCGTGCAGCCAGGAATGCTCCGGGCCGACGCCGGGATAGTCGAGGCCGGCGGAGATCGAGTGGCCCTCCAGGATCTGGCCGTCGTCGTCCTGCAGCAGGTAGGTGCGGTTGCCGTGCAGGACGCCCGGGCGCCCGGCGTTCAGCGAAGCGCAGTGCTCCTCGCCCTCCAGGCCGTGGCCGCCCGCCTCGACGCCGTAGATCTCGACGTCGGTGTCGTCGAGGAAGGGATGGAACAGGCCGATGGCGTTGGAGCCGCCGCCGACGGCGGCCACCAGCACATCGGGCAGCCGGCCCTCGGCCGCCATCATCTGCTCGCGCACCTCCTTGCCGATCACCGACTGGAAGTCGCGCACCAGCTCGGGATAGGGGTGCGGGCCGGCGGCGGTGCCGATGATGTAGTAGGTGCTCTCGACGTTGGTCACCCAGTCGCGCAGCGCCTCGTTCATGGCGTCCTTGAGCGTGCCCGCGCCGGAGGTCACCGGGTGCACCTCGGCGCCCAGCAGCTTCATGCGGAACACGTTCGGCTTCTGCCGCTCGACGTCGGTGGCGCCCATGTAGACGTGGCAGGGAAAGCCGAACCGGGCGGCGACGGTGGCCGCCGCCACGCCGTGCTGGCCGGCGCCGGTCTCGGCGATGATGCGGGTCTTGCCCATGCGGCGGGCGAGCAAGATCTGGCCGAGGCAGTTGTTGATCTTGTGGCTGCCGGTGTGGTTCAGCTCGTCGCGCTTGAAGTAGATCTTGGCGCCGCCCTTGCCACCCGCGGCGGCGGCGGCCTCGCGGCAGTGCTCGGTCAGCCGCTCGGCGAAATACAGCGCGCTCGGCCGGCCGGTGTAGTGGGCGTTCAGATGGGTGAGCTCGGCCTGGAACGCCGGATCCGTCTTGGCCTCGTTCCAGGCGATCTCCAGATCGAGGATCAGCGGCATCAGCGTCTCGGCGACGAAGCGTCCGCCGAACAGGCCGAAATGGCCGCGCTCGTCCGGTCCGGCACGATAGGTGTTGGGCGGGGCGACGGTCACGACGGTATCCTTTCCATTGAGCGATCGCGTGCGGCTTCGGCGGCGCGCACGGCCTTGACGAAACGGGCGATCGCGGACGGGTCCTTGACGCCGGGAGCGGTCTCGACGCCCGACGAGACGTCGACGGCGTTCGGCCGGGCAATGCGGATCGCCTCGCCGACGACATCCGGATCCAGCCCTCCCGACAGCATGAACGGGACGGGCAGGTCAAGGCCGGCGAGCAGCCGCCAGTCGAAGCTGAGGCCGAGGCCGCCGGGCCGCGTCGCGTCCGCCGGCGCCTTGGCATCGAACAGGATGCGGTCGGCGACCGCGAGATAGGCCTCCACCGCGCCGAGGTCGCGGGCCTCACGGACCGGGATCATCTTCATCACCGGCACGGTGTAGCGGCGCTTCAGCGCCGCGATCCGCTCCGGGCTCTCCTGGCCGTGCAGCTGCAGCATGTCCGGCCCGAACGTGTCGAAGATGTCGTCGAAGGCCTGGTCGTCGGCGTCCACGGTGAGCGCGACCACGGTGGCTTGGCCGCGCAAGGGCGCGGCCAGCGCGGCGGCGCGCGCGGCGCTCAGATGCCGCGGGCTCGGCGGAAAGAAGACGAAACCGGCGTACTCGGCGCCCGCGTCGCGCACCGCCGCGACGGCCGTTTCATCCGTCAGTCCGCAAATTTTGACGTCCACATGCACGTGCCGAAAACCCTGTCTGTCCGTGGCGGCGATAGGTGCCATGAAATTGCGGCGAAAGTCCATGTCGCTTGCGACCGGACCTGTTGCGATTGTCTTGTCGGTAAAGCCCCGAGGGGGAATGCCCCCTTGGGGGCGATGCTTCTTCCGGGGGCTGGGTCAGGCGCTGCGCTTCAGCGCGGGCAGGCGCGGCGCTCCCGACGCGTCGGCCTCCTTGCGGGCGGCCTCGTCGGCGCGGTTGCGCCATCGCGCCGCCTCCTCGCGCGACAGGCGCGCGCGCTGGCGCCACTTGCCCTGGCTCAGCCAGGCTGCCACGCCACCGACGACGACGCCGATGAACAGGGTGCCAAGAACGATCAGGAACAGGGGCAGCGACAGCGACAACGCCGGCTCGGCGCCGTTGAAGGGATCCAGCGATATCGTCACCGCATGGCGGTTGGCGACGGAGAAGACGACGATCACGACCGCCAGCGGCACAATGACGAGGACCTGGATGATGCGGCGGAGCATGGGGCGTTCGCTACTGGTGGAGTGCCGTTACGATTTTTCGGTGTTGAGCCGCTCGCGCATTTCCTTGCCGGTCTTGAAGAACGGCACGAACTTCTGCTCGACGGCGACCTTGGCGCCGGTGCGGGGGTTGCGGCCGGTGCGCGCGGGCCGGTTCTTGACCGAGAAGGCGCCGAAGCCACGCAGCTCGACCCGGTCGCCGCGCGCGAGCGCCTGAGTGATCTCTTCGAGGATCGTGTTCACGATCAATTCGACATGGCGCTGATAGAGGTGCGGATTGGCCTGGGCAATCCGTTGCACCAGTTCCGACTTGATCATGGTAGCCCCCTGAACTCTTTATTTTTCAAGGTCTTGAGGTTGCCAGAGCGATACCAGCCCGTCAAGGCTGGCGCCGCTCGCCCGGGCGCCCCGATCGATCAGCATGGCGAGCGTGTCCCAGCCCGCCGCCCGCGCCAGCGCGGAGGCCGCACCGGCGAAGCCGACTCCGCTGAGACCGTCGTCGGTCGTCCAGTTGCGGATCTTCAGTCTACGGCTGACATTGTGTTCCGAGGCGAGCCAGTCGCGGGCGGTTTCCTCGCCGCCGATCGCGTCGATCAGATTGAGCTTCAGCGCCTGGCCGCCCGAATAGATGCGTCCGTCGGATATGCGCCGCGCCTCGGCGGGATCGAGGTCCCGGCGTTCGGCGACGAGGCCGACGAACCAGTCGTAGGAATCCATCACCAGCGACCGCACGGCCGCCCTGGCCTCCTCGCTGGTCGGCTCGAACGGATTCGGCTCGGCCTTCAGCGCGCCGCTCTTGACGGTGTCGACGCTGACGCCGATGTCGCCGAGCAGCTTGGAGACGTCCGCCCACTGGAACAGGACGCCGATCGAGCCGGTGATCGAGGTGCGGCGGGCGACGATATGGTCGGCGGCGATCGCGGCGGCATAGCCGCCCGAGGCGGCCACGGTGCCGATCTGCGCGACGACGGGTTTCTTCTCGGCGACCTTGCGGATCGCGTCGAACAGCGCCTCCGAGCCGGCGGTGGTGCCGCCGGGGCTGTCGATCGACAGGATCAGGGCCTTGACCGAATTCGTCCTGGCAATCTTGTCCAGGAGCTCCTGGCGATCGCGGTCTTCGACGATGATGCCGGTAAGCGCCAGCCGGGCGACATGGGCCTGGCGCGGCGCGAACGGGCTTTCGGGCATGAGCGCCGCGGCGGCGCCCATGATAGCGATCGTGGCAAGGAGAAAGGCGGCGACGCGCCAGAAGGACAGCTTGCGCCGCAACCGGCGGCGGTCGACGATCTGATCGGCATCAAGCGACATCGCGTCGAAGCCTCCTGTGGCCGACCGCGGCGCTCACGCCGCGGTCGCGCCTGACCGGTCTTACTTCTCTTCGTCGTCGGCAGCCGGCCCGGCAGCCGGCTCCTCGGCCTCGCCGGCCTGGGCACGGCTCAGCGCCGCACCGAGGATGTCGCCGAGCGAGGCACCCGAGTCGGTCGAACCGTACTGGGCGACCGCCTCCTTCTCCTCGGCGATCTCCAGCGCCTTGATCGACACCGAGACCTTGCGGGTCTTGCGGTCGAACTGGGTGACGCGGGCGTCCACCTTCTCGCCGACGGCGAAGCGCTCGGGCCGCTGCTCGGAGCGGTCGCGGGCCAGGTCCGACCGGCGGATAAAGGCCGTCAGGTCGGTGCCCGCGATCTTCACTTCCAGGCCGTTCTCCTTGACGTCGGTGATCTCGCAGGTGACGACACCGCCCTTGCGCAGTTCGGACGCCTCGGCGGTCGCGAACGGATCGCCCTCGAGCTGCTTGATGCCGAGCGAGATGCGCTCCTTGTCGACGTCGATGTCGAGAACCTGCGCCTTGACCATGTCACCGCGATTGAACTCTTCGATGACCTGCTCGCCGGGCCGGTTCCAGTCGAGGTCGGAGAGGTGGACCATGCCGTCCACGTCGCCGTCCAGGCCGATGAACAGACCGAACTCGGTCTTGTTCTTGACCTCGCCCTCGATGACGGAGCCGATCGGGAAGCGCTCCGCGAAGCTCTCCCACGGATTGTCCATGCACTGCTTGAGGCCCAGCGAGATGCGCCGCTTGACCGGATCGACCTCGAGCACCTGCACCTCGACCTCCTGGGAGGTGGAGACGATCTTGCCCGGATGGACGTTCTTCTTGGTCCAGCTCATCTCGGAGACGTGGATGAGGCCCTCGACCCCCGGCTCCAGCTCCACGAAGGCGCCGTAGTCGGTGATGTTGGTGACGCGGCCCTTGAAGCGCACGTCGACCGGGTACTTGGCCTCCACGCCTTCCCACGGATCGGCCTCGAGCTGCTTCATGCCGAGGCTGATGCGCTGGGTCTCGTGGTTGATCTTGATGATCCGCACCTTGACGGTCTGGCCCACGGCCAGGACCTCGGTGGGATGGTTGATGCGCCGCCAGGCGATGTCGGTGACGTGCAGCAGGCCGTCGATACCGCCGAGGTCCACGAACGCACCGTAGTCGGTGATGTTCTTGACCACGCCCTCGATGACCTGGCCTTCCTCGAGGCTCTGCACCAGCTCCGAACGCTGCTCGGCCCGGGTCTCTTCCAGCACGGTGCGCCGCGAGACGACGATGTTGCCGCGGCGGCGGTCCATCTTGAGGATCTGGAACGGCTGCGGGGTGTTCATCAGCGGGCCGACGTCGCGCACCGGGCGGATGTCGACCTGGCTGCGCGGCAGGAAGGCAACGGCTCCGTCGAGGTCGACGGTGAAGCCGCCCTTGACCGAGTTGAAGATCATGCCCTCGACCTTCTCGTTCGCCGCGAACGCCTTCTCGAGCTTCTCCCAGCTCTCCTCGCGACGCGCCTTGTCGCGGCTGATCACGGCCTCGCCGAGGGCGTTCTCGACGCGCTCGAGATAGACCTCGACCTCGTCGCCGACCCCGATGGTCGGCTCGCGGCCCTGCAGGCCGAACTCGCGCAGCGCGACGCGGCCTTCGGTCTTCAGGCCGACGTCGATGACGGCCATGTCCTTCTCGATGGCGACGACGGTTCCCTTGACGACGGAACCTTCCTCGAGGGTGTTCTGGGTGAAGCTCTCTTCAAGGAGAGCGGCGAAATCTTCGCGTGTGGGGGTGTTTTGCATGCTGGCTGTGGCCACGGTGTTTTTCCTGTTCCTATTCGCGCTCCCACCGACCGTACCGGTTGAAGCGCGACTAATGTTTCGGGCGCCCCGCCGATCCGCCCGCTGCGCCTTTGGCGCGTCGGACCGGATCCACGGCAGAGCGATGAACCTGTCTTCCGGGGGTGCGGGCGAACCGAATATCCGGTTCAGCCGTAAACGAAGGGCTGCGCCGGAAACGCGTTTAGAGGGCGCGTTCGCTCACGCACCCTCATATTGCCGCTCACGAACCGCTTATCAAGTCCACAGCCGCCCGGAACGCGGCTTCTATATCCAACTCGGTGGTATCGAGCAAGTGCGCGTCGGCGGCGGGGCGCAGCGGCGCCACCGCGCGGGAGGTGTCGCGATCGTCCCGACGGCGGATGTCGTCGAGCACCTGTTCGTAGGAAATCGCCACGCCGTTGCCGACCAGTTCCCGCCAGCGGCGCTCGGCGCGCGCCTCTGGCGCGGCGGTGACGAAGATCTTCGCGTCGGCGCCGGGACAGACGACCGAGCCGATGTCGCGGCCGTCGAGCACGGCGCCGGGCGGTTGGTCCGCGAAGCCGCGCTGAAACGCCAGGATCTCGGCGCGCACCGCCGGATCGGCGGCGACGATGGAGGCCGCCTCGCCCATGCCGGGCTCGCGCAGGGACGCGGCATCCTTGAGGTGGGTGACATCGAGCGCCCGGGCCGCGGCAAGCCGCGCGGCGGGGTCGGCAACGTCCGCGCCGGCGTCGATGACGGCGCGCGCCACCGCCCGGTAGAGCATGCCGGTATCGAGATGGCGCAGGCCGTAACGGACCGCGAGCCGCCGGGCGAGCGTACCCTTGCCCGAGGCGGCGGGGCCGTCGATGGCGATGATCACGCGCCCGGCTCCCCGGCAGGGGCTGTATCGGGCCAATCCGAAACAGGGCCCAGATCGGCGCCCAGGCCCCGCATCAGCGGCACGAAATCGGGAAAGCTGGTGGCGATCATCGCGCCGTCGTCGACCAGCACCGGCGTCTCGCTGGCCAGCCCCATGACGAGGAACGCCATGGCGATGCGATGGTCCATGTGGGTCTCGACGGTGCCGCCGCCCGCGACCCTGCCGGCCCCGCCCGCGACTATCAGGTCGTCACCGTCGACGCGCACGTCGACGCCATTGACGGCCAGTCCGGCGGCGACGGCGGCGAGACGGTCGGATTCCTTGACCTTGAGCTCCGACAGGCCGCGCATGACGGTGGTGCCTCGCGCGTAGGCGGCCGCGACGGCAAGCGCCGGATATTCGTCGATCATCGAGGGCGCGCGCTCCGCCGGCACCTCGACGCCGGTGAGCGGGCCCGCCTCGACCGTCACGTCGGCGACCGGCTCGCCGCCGTCCTCGCGTTCGTTGGCGAGCGTCAGTTTCGCGCCCATCTCCTGAAGCGTGGTGATCAGGCCGGCGCGCGAGGGATTGACCATCACGCCGCGGATGGTGACGCGCGAGCCCGGCACGATCAGGCCGGCGACCAGCGGAAAGGCGGCGGAGGAGGGATCGCCCGGCACCGTGACCGCCTGGCCCGTGAGCCGCGGCCGGCCGTGCAACGCGATGCGGCGCGCTCCGTCGGGGTCCCGGCTGATATCCAGCCTGGCGCCGAAATGGACGAGCATGCGCTCGGTGTGGTCGCGGGTCGGTTCCGGCTCGATCACCGTGGTGAGGCCCGGCGAATTGAGGCCGGCAAGCAGCACCGCGGACTTCACCTGGGCGGAGGGGACCGGCAGCCGGTATTCGATCGGGATCGGGTCGCGCGTGCCCTTAAGCGTCAGCGGCAGGCGGTCATCGGCCGAATCACAGACGCGCGCCCCCATCAGTTCGAGCGGCGCGAGCACCCGTCCCATCGGACGCTTCCTGAGCGAGGCGTCGCCGTCGAATCGCACCGCGATGCCGTGGCCGGCGACCATGCCGAGCAGCAGCCGCGCGCCGGTGCCGGAATTGCCGAAATCGAGCAGCGCCGCGGGTTCGATCAGCGCGCCGACGCCGACGCCGTCGACCGTCCAGACGGCCTCGCCCGCATCATCCACGTGGCGCTCCACCCGGGCGCCGAACGCGCGCATGGCGTCCGCCGTGGCGATCACGTCGTGTCCTTCGAGCAGGCCCCGTATCGTGGTGCGGCCTTCCGCCAGGGCCCCGAAAATCAGGGCGCGATGGGAGATCGACTTGTCGCCGGGCAGCCTGACGGTCCCGGTCAACGGCCCCGAAGCGCGGGCGCCGAGACGCGGGTCGGCGGTGTTTGCGGAGGAAGGGTCGGCGGTCATCTTCACGAACTTTTCAACGGACTTTTGCGGGGCTGCCGCGGTGATTTCGCAGTGTTCTCGCAGCGGCGGCTGCGGCGGGGCGACCGCCGGCTCGCCGGCCTCCTAGCACAGGGCCGCAGCGTCGTCATCCCGGGGGTCATTCCGCCGGGCATTTCGGGGGTCATTCCGGCGGGCCCGAATTGGGGGGTGGACAAGAGCCCGGATTTGCCTTTGACAGGGTTCCGGCTTTCCGTCTATGGGAGGCGCCGTTTCAGCGGTCGGGGCGGACCGGCCCGATACGAGACCAACAGGCTTCAAAACAGGTTTTTAGAGCGATGGCCAAACCCGAGCTCGGCATCAAACGAATCTGCGGCGAATGCGGCACGCGCTTCTACGATCTCGGCCGCGACCCGATCCTCTGCCCCAAATGCGGAACCCAGTTCCTCATCGAGGCCGTCGCTGCGCCGGTGAAGGCGAAGCCGGCCGCGGCCAAGCCCGCCAAGGAGGCTAAGCCCGCGGAGACCGAAGAGGACGAAGAGGCCGACGAATCGCTCGTCGCGCTCGAGGACGTCGATGCCGAGGAGGAAGACACCGGCCGCGTCGGCACCGACGACGAGGATGACGACGACATTCCGGACGTCGAGGACGACGAGGATATCGCCGACGACGAGGACGAATTCCTCGATGACGACGAGGACGAAGGCGGCGATGTCAGCGGACTTATCGACAGCGATATCGAGGACGAGGAAGAAACCTGACAGGTCGCTCCTAACTCCATTGACAATCACGCAGACGGTAAATAACTGTCTGGCCACGTGCCCAGGTGGCGGAATTGGTAGACGCGCTAGCTTCAGGTGCTAGTGCCCGAAAGGGCGTGGAAGTTCGAGTCTTCTCCTGGGCACCATCCGCACCCCCGAAGCGCCGACGGCGCACATCCTGACAAGATACGGGGGCCAGACATGACGATTACCCTGCACCAAGGCGATCTGCCTGCAGACCTCTCGCTCGGCAACGCGGTTGCCGTCGACACAGAAACGCTCGGCCTCAACCTGAACCGCGATCGTCTGTGCCTGGTCCAGCTTTCGGCCGGAGACGGCAACGCCCATCTCGTCCAGCTCGACCGCAATTCCTACGACTGCCCGAACCTGAAGCGGCTCCTCGCCGACACCTCGGTCACCAAGATCTTCCACTACGCCCGATTCGACATCGGCATGATCGCCCGCAATCTCGGCGTGCTCACCGAGCCGGTGTTCTGCACCAAGATCGCCTCGCGGCTGACGCGCACCTATACCGACCGGCACGGGCTGAAGGATCTGTGCCGCGAGCTGATCGGCGTCGACCTGTCGAAGCAGCAGCAGAGCTCGGACTGGGGCGCGGCCGAACTCAGCGACGCCCAGCTCGAATACGCCGCCTCCGACGTGCTCTACCTGCACCTCCTGAAGCAGCGGCTGGAGGCCCTGCTCGCCCGCGAGAACCGGACGCATCTGGCCGATGCCTGCTTCCGCTTCCTGCCCGCCCGCTCGCTGCTGGACATCGCCGGCTGGGCCGAGGACGATATTTTCGCACATTCCTGACGCCGGCCCCGGCCACGGGACGGGCCTGAATCGGTCCGCCCCCCGGGGAACGGACCGCGCGACACCCGCCATGGATCGGGCCGCAGATGGCCATGCGCCGCTATTTGACCGCAATGTTCGATCATGACCCGGGGGCAATACATCCCGGAAAACGGGGACGGACTGTTGCGAAGCGGATGGCTATGGACGTGAAATCGCTGGGCGCCCGCGCACTGAACATCGGGGCCCCGAATATAGGCGCCCTGAATATGGGCGCCGGTGGCTGGACCGAGGCGCCGGCCGCGGCCGGCGCGGCTGACTGGCTGGCCGCGCGCCGGCACAGCCGGGCGGTCTCCGTGTTGCGGCTGGTGCTGCCGGCGGTGGCGCTCGTCGTCGTGGTCTGGATGTTCGTTTCCGCGCGCAGCCTGCCGACCGAGATCGGCGATATCGATCTTGGCGAGGTCGGCCTCGAAGGCACGACGCTGACCATGCAGAACCCGTCGCTTTCGGGCTTCAACGACAACGGGACCTCCTATCAGGTGACGGCCGCCAAGGCGATGCAGGACGTCACCAACCCGCGCGTCGTGACGCTCGAATCGATCGACGGCACGATGACCAAGCCGGATGGCGACAAGGTTCGGGTCACCGCCGACCACGGCGTGCTCGACAGCGATTCGCAGGTTCTCGACCTGACGAGCAACATCGTGGTGAAGACCGACAAGGACGACTACGCCTATCTCAACGCCGCCAAGGTCGACATGGCGGCCGGCTCGATCGTCACCTCGGAGCCGGTGCGCGCGGTGTCCAAGAGCGGAAAAATCCGCGCCAAGTCGATGGAAATCACCGACCGCGGTGCCCATCTGCTGTTTCGCGGCAATGTTGTCGTGGATTTGCGCCTCGATGGCGGCCGTGTTGACGATGCCGGGGATGCCGGGAACGATGATAGTCTGGGCGCCGATAGCCTGGGCGAGGATAGCTTGGGCGACGGCGCACCGGGCGTGGATGGGACGACCGACGAAATGCCTGCACATGCCGAGTAGACGACACACCGCCCTGGCGACTGGCCTGCTGCTTCTGGCGGCCGTTTTCGCGACCGGCGCCCGCGCCCAGGCCGTGACCGACGCCTTTTCCGGCCTTTCGGTCGAATCCGACAAGCCGGTCAAGATCGAGGCCGACCAGCTCGAGGTCTTCGACAAGGACAAGATGGCCGTGTTCTCGGGCAACGTGAAGGTCAAGCAGGGCACGACGACCATGCAGACCGCCGAACTCAAGGTCTTCTATGCCGGCGAGGGCGGCGCCACGGAAGGCAATCAGCGCGTTTCCAAGCTGGAGGCGACGGGCAAGGTGGTGGTCAAGGCCGACGGCCAGACGGCCACCGGCGACTGGGCGATTTTCGAGATGGCGAGCCAGCAGGTGACGCTCGGCGGCGCCGTCGTGCTGTCGCAGGGCAAGAACGTTCTGCGCGGAACGCAACTGATCGTTAACCTGGAAACCGGTCAATCGAAACTGGTTTCCGAGGCACCCACAGGCAGCAGTGGACGTGTCCAGGGGCTTTTCATTCCCGGCGCGATGGGGCAGAAGCAAGAAAAGCGCCAGAATCGGGAAGAGAGCCAGGATCAGTCGAACTGACGCCGGACCGCCGCCCGCTCCAGCCGGGTTCCCCGGAATCGGTAACCGACGAAACGCTTCGATGGGAGCATCACGCGCCTTGGGCCGTCTTTTGACTTTGCCACGCCGGCTGCGCCGGTCCCTCGCTGGTGACACCGCGCGCGACGCCGCCGCGCCGAGCGCACGCGATGCCGGCGATACCAGCCTGGCGGATCCCGGCCTGGCTGACCCTGCCTGGGCCGATCCCAGCCGGGCCGATCCCGTCTTCGACGCACCGTTCGCGCCCGCAGGCCTGCCCGGCGCGCCGCCCGCAAGACAGACTGGGCGGGAATTTCCCCGGGGGCCGGGCGCCGATGGTGCTGGGCCTGACGGGGTTGGGCCTGACGGGGATGCGCGCAACGGAACCGCGCTCGATGGCAGCGCGCTCGATGGCGGCGGGTTCGATTGGCGGACCTTCGAGACCGTGGTCTCGGGCGCACCGGATCCGGCCAGCACCGCCGTCGATACCCGTGAGCCGCCCGCGGTGGAGGCCGTACGGGGCGCGGGCTGGCTCGAAGTCCACGACATCAAGAAGAGCTTCAAGAGCCGGCTCGTCGTCAAGGGCGTCAGCCTGGGCGTCAGCCGCGGCGAGGTGGTCGGCCTGCTGGGCCCCAACGGCGCCGGCAAGACGACCGTGTTCTACATGATCACCGGCCTGATCACCGCCGATTCCGGCGCGATCACCTTCGACGGCCGCGACATCACGCGCCTGCCGATGTATCGCCGCGCCCGCCTCGGCATCGGCTACCTGCCGCAGGAGCCGTCGATCTTCCGCGGCCTGACCGTCGAGCAGAACATCATGGCCGTGCTCGAGGTGACCGAGCCGAACCGCAAGAAGCGCCGGGAAGAACTCGATTCGCTGCTCGAGGAATTCGCCATCACCCGGCTGCGCAAGTCGCCCGCCATCGCCCTGTCCGGCGGCGAGCGCCGCCGCGTCGAGATCGCCCGCGCGCTCGCCTCGCGGCCTTCCTTCATGCTGCTCGACGAGCCCTTCGCCGGCATCGACCCGATCGCCGTCGGCGATATCCGCGCCCTGGTGCGGCATCTGTCGGCGCGCGGCATCGGCGTCCTCATCACCGACCACAACGTGCGCGAAACCCTGGGTCTCATCGACCGCGCCTACATCATCCACGATGGCCAGGTGCTGATGCAGGGCTCGCCCGAGGAGGTCGTCGCCAACGAGGACGTGCGCCGGTTCTATCTCGGCGACGAGTTCCGCATGTAGGCGCGGAAGCGATGGCACTCTTCCCGAAGCTGGAGCTGCGGCAGAGCCAGTCCCTGGTGATGACCCCGCAGCTCATGCAGGCGATCAAGCTCCTGCAGATGTCGAATGTCGACCTCACAGCCTATGTGGAAGCCGAGCTGGAGCGCAATCCGCTGCTCGAGCGGACCGGAGATACGGGCGAGGATCGGGGCGGCGAGGACGGCGGCCAGGAGGACCGGGGCGGCGATTTCGATCCGGCGGGCGATTCGGAGGCGGTGCCGGGCGATCTAGTCGAGGTCACCCGCGGCGAGGACGTCGCGGCGATCTCCGACAGCCTCGATACCGACTTCGACAACGTCTACGACGCCGAGACGCCGACCACGGGCCCCGCCGCCAGCCGCGACGCGGGCGGAGATGCCAGCGGCGAGTCCGGTGGGAACACTGGCGGCGATATCGGCGGCGCCCCTGGCGGCTGGAGCACGGTGCGCGGCGACCGCCGCTCGGGCGACGGCGAAGGCGACTTCCTTGAGCAGACGGTGGCCGGCGAGGCCAGCCTGCACGACCATCTGGCCGACCAGCTCGCCATGGCGGTGTCCGACCCGACCCGGCGGCTGATCGGCCGCCATCTGATCGACCTTGTCGACGAGAACGGCTATCTGAGCGAGCCCCCGGCGGAGACCGCCGAACGGCTCGGCGTGCCGCTTGCCGATATCGAGGCGGTGCTGGCGACCCTTCAGACCTTCGATCCGCCCGGCGTCTGCGCCCGCGACCTCGCCGATTGCCTGGCGATCCAGTTGCGCGAGCGCGACCGCTACGACCCGGCCATGCAGGCCCTCGTCGAGAATCTCGAGCTCCTCGCCCGGCGCGATCTCGCCGCGCTGAGGAAGGTCTGCGGCGTCGACGACGAAGACCTGATCGACATGATCGCCGAGATCCGCCGCCTCGATCCGAAGCCCGGACAGGCGTTCGGCTCCGAGCCGGTCCAGCCCGTGGTCCCGGACGTGTTCGTGCGGCCGCGCCCCGACGGCACCTGGCACGTGGAGCTCAATTCCGACACGCTGCCGCGCGTGCTGCTGGATCAGTCGTACTACGCCACCGTCTCGGGCGGGGCCCGCTCCGACACGGACCGCGCCTACCTGTCCGACTGTCTGCAGCAGGCCAACTGGCTCATTCGCAGCCTCGACCAGCGCGCCCGCACCATCCTCAAGGTGGCGACCGAGATCATCCGCCAGCAGGACGCCTTCCTGGCCAAGGGCGTGCGCTACCTGCGGCCGCTCAACCTGCGCACCGTCGCCGACGCGATCCAGATGCACGAATCGACGGTGAGCCGCGTCACCGCGAACAAGTTCATGGCGACGCCGCGCGGCATCTTCGAGCTCAAGTACTTCTTCACCGCCGCGATCGCGGCGACGGAAGGCGGCGAGGCCCATTCCGCCGAGGCGGTGCGCCACCGCATCAAGGATCTGATCGACGCGGAAGCCGCCGATGCCATCCTTTCCGACGACGCGATCGTGGGAATCCTGCGCGGCCAGGGGATCGATATCGCCCGGCGCACGGTCGCCAAGTATCGGGAATGGTTGAAGATTCCGTCTTCCGTTCAGCGCCGGCGGGAAAAACGGGCCGGTTTGTGAAAAGTCAAGTCGAACCTCCGATTGACTTGGCAGGGCAGCGTCCTTAGGTTCCGACCGCCGCGAGGGGGCAGGACTTCGAGACGACCCACGCGGCACCGCGGCGTCGCAATCGGCGGCGCGAGGGCCTGGGGTTAGCGCAATAGAAGCCCGGAAGGCGAAATCCGACAGGGCCGTCCGAACGACACGAGATCATGCAACTTCGGGTCACCGGAAAGAACATCGACATTGGCGACGCGCTGCGAGAGCAAGTCTCTGAGCGGCTTGGCGTTGCCATGGGCAAATATTTCAACGGCGGCTGGTCCGGCCAGGTGACCGTCGAGCGCGAGGGCGTCGGATTCCGCACGGAATGCCGTATCCATCTCGACTCGGGGATCGACCTGCACAGCCGTGGCGTCGGCGGCGACGCCTATGTGAGCTTCGACCAGGCCGCCGAGCGCATCGAGAAGCAGCTGCGGCGGTACAAGCGCCGGCTCAAGGATCATCACGCCGAGCAAGGCAGTGGTGAGCCGCAGGCGGCGACCAGCTACGTCATCGCCGCGCCGGACGAAGACGAGACCGGGGAAGCGGGGATCGTCGACGACAATCCGATCGTCATCGCCGAGAGCCAGACAGCACTGCGCAAGATGACCGTGGGCATGGCGGTCATGGCGATGGATCTGGGAGAGGCGCCGGTCGTTCTGTTCCGGAACGTGGCCAACGGCCGCATGAACGTCGTTTATCGCCGCCATGACGGCAACATTGGCTGGATCGATCCGGCCGAGTCCGATGAAAAGGAGGCACGCGGCTAGCGCCGAATTCGGGCCGCGCGTGTCGCGCCCGCTGGTGCTTGCCCCGTGACGGTGCAACATGGATCTCAGCGATCTCATTCGCCAGGACGGGATCATTCCCTCGCTCAAGGCGAATTCGAAGAAGCAGGTAATCCAGGAGATGGCGGAACGGGCGGCGACCCTGCTCGACCTGCCTGCGCGCGATATTTTCGATCACCTGCTGCAGCGCGAACGGCTAGGCTCGACCGGCATCGGCCAGGGCGTGGCCATCCCGCACGCCAAGCTGGCCAAGATCGATTCGCTGTTCGGCATGTTCGCCAGGCTCGACAAGCCCATCGATTTCGACGCCATCGACGACGAGCCGGTCGATCTGGTGTTCCTGCTGCTGGCACCCGAAAGCGCCGGCGCTGACCATCTCAAGGCGCTCGCCCGCATCGCCCGCCTGATGCGCGAGCCGGGCATGGCCCAGAAGCTAAGGGCCTCGCGCGACGCCGCGGCGATCTACGCCGTGCTCAGCCTGGCCTCAGAGCCGACCGCGGTCTAGCCCGCGCGCACGCCTCCCAGTTCCGTTCCCTGAAACGCAAATCGCCGGACCGCGAGCGGCCCGGCGATGCGGGAATTTCCGTGCTGTCGGGCCGGTCAGTGCACGCTGACGGTCTCCAGTTCGTGCTCCTTGGCGCCGGCGACCGCCGATTCCTGGCTGTCGGTCAGCATGATCGGCGTGCCGTCGGCGGCGTTCAGCATGAACAGGCGGATGCCCGGCGCCATGTCGGGCGCGTCGGGGAACAGCTGCTTGAGGACGTCCGACATGATCGGCTTCACGTAGGCGATCTCGCCGCCGCCCATATTGGCCAGCATTTCCTCGGTGATGACGATCTTCTCGTCGTGCCGGTTCGCGTTCCGTTCCATGATACTCATACCTCTTACCTTTCTCGAGACCCGGCGCCCTCAGGCGATGTCCGTGATCTCGATCGTACGGACGACCCGTTCGGGTTCGGGCCGCACCAGATCGATCACGAGCAGGCCGTTCTCCAGGCCCGCCCCGCCGACCTCCATGCCGTCGGCCAGCACGAAGGTGCGCTGGAACTGACGGGCGGCGATGCCGCGGTGGAGGTATTCTCGGTCGGGCTCCTCGGTCTGCTTGCCCTTGATGGTGAGCTGGTTGTCCTCCAGCGTCACGTCGAGCTGGTCCTTGGTGAACCCGGCGACCGCGAGCGTGATCCTCAGCGTCGTCGCCTGCTCCCCGTTCCTGGGCAGCCGTTCGATGTTGTAGGGCGGGTATCCGTCGCCCGAACTCCGCGATACGCGGTCGATCAGGCGCTCGATTCCGTCGAAACCGAGCAGATAAGGGCTGTTTAGCGTAGACATACGCGGCATCCGGCAAAGTCCTCGTCACCAAGCGACCTTGAACTGGGCCCTTTCGGCGCCCGCTCCGTGAACCGGCGACATTCGCGTCCGCCGGTCGAGATTGGATATGGGGTTGCCGGATTGGCGGTTCAAGCCGCCCTAGGCGATCCGGGCGCCGCTGTCCCGGTCGAAGAAATGCAGGGATTTCAGGCCCGTATGCGCCGTCAGGCGATGCCCGGGTGCGAAATCCGCGTATCCGGGGGCACGCACCGTGATCTCGTGGCCGGCTCCGGTGCGGCCATGCACCAGCGATTCCGCACCGATCGGCTCCACCCCGGTCACAGCGAAAGCGACCGGCACGGTGTCGGAATCGCCCTCCTCGCCGCCCTCGCCGATCACGAGGTCTTCGGGCCGGATCCCGACGACCACCGGGCCGCCGGCGCCCTTGGGCGGCGGGATCCGGTGCCCCGTCCCGTCGAGATCAAGGCCCTCGCCGTCCGGCTCGGCCGGGATCAGGTTCATCGGCGGCGAGCCGATGAAGCCGGCGACGAAGGTGGTGGCCGGCTTCTCGTAGACCGCCATCGCCGTGCCGATCTGCTCGATGCGGCCCTCGTTCATCACCACCAGCAGGTCGGCGAGCGTCATCGCCTCGAGCTGGTCGTGGGTGACGTAGATCGAGGTGGTTCCCAGGCTGCGCTGCAGCCGCTTCAGCTCGATGCGCATCTGCACGCGCAGCTTGGCGTCGAGATTGGACAGCGGCTCGTCGAACAGGAACACCTTCGGCTCGCGCACGATCGCCCGGCCCATGGCGACGCGCTGGCGCTGGCCGCCGGACAGCTGCCGCGGCTTGCGGGCGAGCATCGGCTCGATGGCGAGCAGCCCTGCCGCCGCGCGGACGCGCCGCTCGATCTCCGGCTTCGGCGTGCGCCGGTTGCGCAGGCCGTAGGCCATGTTGTCGTAGACCGACATGTGCGGATACAGCGCGTAGTTCTGGAACACCATGGCGATGTCGCGCGCGGCCGGCTCGCGGTCGTTGACCGGTTCGCCGCCGATCGCCACCGCCCCCTCGCTCACCGTTTCCAGCCCGGCGATCATCCTGAGCAGCGTCGACTTTCCGCAGCCCGACGGGCCGACCAGCACGCACAGCGTCCCGTCGGCGATGCGAAGGTCGACGGCCTTCACCGCCTCCACCGCGCCGGGATAGACCTTGCGCACGCCACTGAGGATCACGTCAGCCATCGAAAGCTCCTACTTTTCCTGCTCGATCAGGCCCTGCACGAACAGCCGCTGCATCAGCACGATCACCACGACCGGCGGCAGCATGGCGAGGATCGCGGTGGCCATGATCAGGTGCCAGAGCGGCTCGGAATCCGGCACCGCGACCATGCGCTGGATGCCCATGACGGCGGTGTAGTAGCCGGTATCCGTCGTCACCAGCAGCGGCCACAGGTACTGGTTCCAGCCGTAGATGAAGAGGATGACGAACAGCGCCGCGATGTTGGTGCGCGACAGCGGCAGGAGGATGTCGCGGAAGAACTTCATCGGCCCCGCCCCGTCGATGCGGGCGGCCTCGGTCAGTTCGTCGGGGATGGTCAGGAACACCTGGCGGAACAGGAACGTCGCCGTGGCGCTGGCGATCAGCGGCAGCGAGAGGCCGGCATAGCTGTTGAGCAGCCCGAGGCCCGCCACCACCTCGTAGGTCGGCAGGATGCGCACCTCCACGGGCAGCATCAGCGTCAGGAAGATGATCCAGAAGGCCGTCCTCTTCAGCGGAAACCGGAAATAGACGATGGCGAAGGCCGACAGGAGCGAGATCGCGATCTTGCCGACCGCGATCGACAGCGCCATCACCGTCGAGTTGAACAGCATCAGGCCGATCGGTGGCGTGCCCGCGGCCGCCTCGCCCGTGCCGAGCACCTTCCAGTAGTTCTCGACCAGCTGGTCCCCCGGCCACAGCGGCATCACGCCGGACAGGAAGTCGCTGGCGGCATGCGTCGAGGCGACGAAGGCGATCCATACCGGCAGCACGATGAAGGCTGCGCCGAGGATCAGCGTCAGGTGGGTTACGAGCGTCAGGAGCGGGCGGCGTTCGACCATGGCTGTCCTCACACACCCATCTGACCGGAAGACAGCGGAACGGCCGGCTTCCTTGCGCTCATTCCCGCGAAAGCGGGATTCCGGGGCGGAACGAGGGGCATCGCTATGTGGCCCTTGATTCCCGCTTGCGCGGGAATGAGCGGGGAGTTTTGTTGAGGGCGGAGCGTGGCCATCGCGTCCTCAGTAGTGCACGCGCCGCTCGACGAAGCGGAACTGGATGACGATCAGCACGATGACGATCGCCATCAGGATGACCGACTGGGCCGCCGAGCCGCCGAGGTCGAGGCCGATGAAGCCGTCGCGGTACACCTTGTAGACGAGGATGGTGGTCGCCTGGCCCGGGCCGCCGCCGGTCGTCGCGTGGACGATGCCGAAGGTGTCGAAGAAGGCGTAGACGAGGTTGACGACGGCGAGGAAGAAGGTGGTCGGCGACAACAGCGGCAGCGTCACCGTGAAGAAGCGCTTGACCGGACCGGCGCCGTCGATCGCGGCGGCCTCGATCAGCGAGCGCGGGATCGACTGCAGGCCGGCGAGGAAGAACACGAAATTGTAGGAGATCTGCTTCCAGGCCGCGGCGATGATGATCAGGATCATCGCCTGGTCGCCGTCGAGCACGTGGTTCCACGACAGGCCGAGGCCGCGCAACGCGTAGGCGACGATGCCGATCGTGGGATTGAACATCAGCCACCACAGCACGCCGGCGAGCACGGGGGCGACGGCGTAGGGCCAGATCATCAGCGTCTTGTAGGCGGTCGCCCCGCGCAGCACCCGGTCCGCGGCGACCGCGAACAGAAGCGCGAACCCCATCGACAGGATAGCGGTAGCGGCGCTGAACACGACGGTGACGTGAACGGAGGCGAGGTAGCCCGGGTCCTCGAACAGACGGACGAAGTTGTCGAGGCCGACGAACTTGACCGAAAGCCCGAAGGCATCCTGGCGCAGGACCGACTGGTAGACTGCCTGGCTCGCGGGCCACAGGAAGAAGACCGCGGTGATCGCAAGCTGCGGGGCGAGCAGGGCCGCCGGCAGCCAGACGCCTGAAAAGCTGACGCGTTTGTCGTTCATCGCGGAAAGAGGTGCATGGCAAGGACAAGGTGCGGCGGGCCGCCGATGGCCGCCCGCCGCTTTTTGGGGTTGCTCTAGGAGTTCTGGTCCTGGAACTCGCGCAGCAGCTTGTTGCCGCGCTCCACGGCCGCGTCGAGCGCCTCCTCGGCGCTCTTCTTGCCGGCCCAGACCTCTTCCAGTTCCTCGTTGATGACGTCGCGGATCTGGACGAAGTTGCCCAGGCGCAGGCCGCGCGAATTCTCGGTCGGCGGATTGAGGTTCATCTGCAGAACCGAGATGTCGGCGCCGGGGTTCTTCTCGTAGTAGCCCTGCGCCTTCGACAGTTCGTAGGCGGCGGTGGTGATCGGCAGATAGCCGGTCTCCTGGTGCCACCAGGCCTGCACCTCCGGCGAGGACAGGTAGGTGAAGAACTTCGCCGCACCCTTGTAGGTCTCGTCGGAATGGCCGGTCAGGGGCCACAGCGTCGCGCCGCCGATGATCGAGTTCTGCGGCGCGCCGGCCGCGTCGTCGTAGTAGGGCAGCATGCCGACACCGACCTCGAAGTCCTTGGCGTTGGCGCGCACGCCGGCGAGCGAGGCCGAGGAGTTCATGTAGATCGCGCATTCGCCGGAATAGAACTTCGGCGCGGGATCCGAGCGGCGTCCGCCGTAGTCGAAGATCTTCGACGTCTGCCACTCACCCATGTTGGCGACGTGTCGCTTCTGCAGGTCGCCGTTGAATTCGAGCACGACGTCGGTGCCGCCGAAGCCGTTGGCCTTCGAGGCGAACGGCACGTTGTGCAGCGCCGAGAAGTTCTCCAGCTGCACCCAGGACTGCCAGCCCGTGGTGAAGCCGCAGGAGGCCGCACCCGACTCGATGATCTTCCTGGAGAACGCCTCGATGTCGCCCCAGGTCTTCGGCGGGGTGTTCGGGTCGAGGCCGGCTTTCTCGAATGCCGTCTTGTTGTAGTAGAGGATCGGCGTCGAGGAGTTGAACGGCATCGACAGCATGTTGCCGTCGGTGTCGGTGTAGTAGCCGACGACGGCCTGCAGGTAGGCCTTCGGATCGAACGGCTCGCCCGCCTTCTCCATCAGCTCGTAGACCGGATAGACGGCGCCCTTGGCGGCCATCATCGTGCCGGTGCCGACCTCGAACACCTGCACGATCGCCGGGTGCTCCTTGGCGCGGAAGGCGGCGATCGCCGCCGTCATCGTCTCGGTGTAGTTGCCCTTGTAGACGGGCGTGACCTTGTAGTCCGACTGCATGGCGTTGAAGTCGCCGGCGATCTTCTCGACCTTCTGGCCGAGCTCGCCGCCCATGGCGTGCCACCAGACGACTTCGGTGGCGGCGTTCGCCGAGCCGGCTGCGAGCGTCGCGCCGGCAACGGCAAGCCCCGCGAGCGCGGACGTTCCGGCGGTCCGGAATAGGGTCATGGAGAGCCTCCTTATGGATCCGACGCCGGGAACGGCGCCCTGAGGAGGCTGGCGGTATCACCGCCATCTGACAGTCGGATTACGGTTCCATGTCGGCGCCGTGACACCCCTTGGCGGCGCCAGGATCTTCGGCTCGGCCCTGGCTCGGGCCCTGACGCAGCGTGTGACGCGGCGTCGGTTTGCCGGTCAGCCTGCCGCCGGCGCCGGGAAGCGCAACGCCGCCCGCAGCCCGCCCGACGCGGCCGTGCCCAGCGTCAGGTCGCCGCCATAGGCCTGCGCGATCTCGGCGACGATGGCCAGGCCAAGGCCGCTGCCCGAGCGGCCCTGCCCCGGCCCGGAGACGTCGAGCCGCTCCCAGCGCCGCAGCACCGTCTCGCGGTCGGCCTCGGGAATGCCGGGGCCGTCGTCCTCGACGACGATCGCCGTGCCGTCCGCGTCCGGCGCGACGGTGACGGCGATGCGCCCGCGCGCCCACGTCACCGCGTTGTCGGCGAGGTTGCCGAGCGCCTCGTAGAGGTCTTCCGGGTCGACGGCGAGGCGCGTGCCGGGGGGAACCGCGATGTCCCACTGGATGCGCTCGCCCGCCGGTGTGCGGGCCAGCGCGCCGGCGACGCGGCGCACCACCGGCTCGACGTCGATCAGCGCCGACGGCCGGTGGCTCAGCCGCGCCACGGCGATCGCCCGCTCGACATGGCGGCGCATGGTGCCGGCGATCTCCGCGAGTTCGTCGGCGGCCTGGTCGTCGCCGCCCGCGCGCACCCGCTCGGCATGGCTCGACAGGACCGTAAGCGGCGTCTTCAGCCCGTGCGCCAGGTCGGCGGCGCGGGTCCGCGCGCGCTCGATGGTGGCGTCCTGGGCGTCGAGCAGGTCGTTGACCTCGTGGGCCAGGGGCACCACCTCGGCGGGAAAATCCGACGGCAGCCGCGCCGTCTCGCCGGAGCGCACCGCGCCGATGGCGCGGCGCACCGTCTCCAGCGGCTTCAGCCCGAACTGGATCTGCGCCCAGGCCGCCGCCAGCAGCACCCCGCCGAGCAGCGCCAACGACAGCGCGAGTTCGCCGGCGAAGGCGCGGGTGGCCCGCGTCACCTCGGCACGGTCGACGGCGACCGCGATGCGCAGGTCGCGCAGGCCCGCTCCGGTATTGCTAGCGCCGGGTTCGTAGGAGACCTGCCGCTCGCGGACGATCAGCGTCGCGTCGCCCGGCCCCGGCCGGACATGGCGGTGCACCGCGCCGTTGCCCAGCGCGTCGGCCGGCAGGTCGAGGGTCTCGTCCCACAGCGAGCGCGAGCGCAGCAGCGTGTCGCCGTTTTCGTCGCGGATTTCCCAGTAAAGGCCGGACAGCGGCGTGGTGAAGCGCGGATCGGCGGGCGGACGGGCCAGCGTGACGGCGCCGTCGGCGGCGATGGCGACGTTGCCAGCAAGCTGGTTCAGGTAGGTCTCCAGCTCGGCGTCGACGCGGCGCGAGACGTGGCGCTCGAACAGCAGCGCCAGCCCGAGCCCGGCGATGATCAGCGCCACGGCGACCCAGATCGCCGCGCCGGCGAACAGCCTGAGCCTGAGCGAGCGGCCGCTCACCCGGCCGCCTCCGGCACCATGTAGCCGAAGCCGCGCCGCGTCTCGATCAGGTCGACGCCGAGCTTCCGCCGCACGCGCCCGACCAGCACCTCGATGGCGTTGGAGTCGCGTTCGAAGTCCTGGGCGTAGAGATGCTCCGTCAGCTCCAGTTGCGAGACCACGCGGCCGGCGTGGTGCATCAGATAGGACAACAGCCGGTACTCCTGCGGCGACAGCGCCAGGGGCACGCCGTTCACGCTGACCTTCATCTGCCGCGTGTCGAGGCTGACCGGCCCGTTGGTGAGGATCGGGCTCGCCTGCCCCGCCGAGCGCCTGAGCACGGCGCGCAGCCGCGCCACCAGTTCCTCCATCCGGAAAGGCTTGGGCAGATAGTCGTCGGCGCCGGCGTCGATGCCCTCGACGCGCTCGTGCCAGCTGCCGCGCGCCGTCAGCACCAGGACGGGAAAGCGCTGGCCGGCCTCGCGCCAGCGCTTCAGCACCGACAGGCCGTCCATGCCGGGCAGCCCGAGATCGAGCACCACGGCGTCGAACGCCTCGGTGTCGCCGCGGAACCAGGCCTCCTCGCCGTCGGCCTCGCGGCTCACCGCGTAGCCGGCGGCGCTCAGCGCGGCGTCGACGTCCCGGGCGATCCGGTCGTCGTCCTCGACCAGCAGGATGCGCATCAGTCGTCCCGGTCCGGCAGGATCCTGGCCGTGGCCGCGTCGACATAGATCTCGTGCAGCCGGCCGTTGCCGTCGATGACCTTGAACTCGTAGAGCCAGCGGCCATCCTCGCGATCGAACTCGATCTCGAGGATTTCCCCGGGCAACTGGCCGGCGACCGTGGCGATCACCTCGGCAAGCGGCAGCGCCTCGCCGCGCTTGACCGCCGCCCACGCCGCATCGTGGTCGTCGTCTTCATGGTCCCTGTCCCTGCCCCGGTCGCTGTCGGCGAACGCGCCGAATGGCATCGCCGGCGCGGCCGCGAGGACCGCGGACAGGAACAGGACTGAAAGGCTGTGTCTGATCATCGCCCGAACCTGCCGTGATCAAGCTGACAAAACGCTGACAAGGCCGATCAGCGGTCGGTCAGCGAGGCTCCGGTATCTCCTGTCGACAACGGCGATGACGCCGCTGGAACCGAAGTCGAAACCACGATTGGAGATAAGCATGAAGCGCAATGTCCTGAAAGCCCTGGCCCTGTCCGCGATCCTCGGCGCCGCCGCCGCGCCGGCCTATGCCAGCGATGACGCGGATTGCGGCAACACGCCGCGCGACCAGTGGATGAGCATGGACGCGGCGAAGGCCAAGGGCGTCGAGATGGGCTACGAGGTCCGCAAGGTCGAGGCGGACGACGGCTGCTACGAGCTCAAGGTCATCGACAAGAACGGCGCCCGGGCCGAGCTCTACCTGCACCCGGTCACCGGTGCGGTCGTCCAGCCCAAGGACGACGACTGATGTCCGACGCCACGGCAGTGGGCACCGAGGTCGGCCGCGAAACGCGGCCGGCCGACGTGCGTGTCTGGGACCCGCTGGTCAGGATCTTCCACTGGACCCTCGTCGGCGGCGTCCTCGTCGCCTATGTCAGCGGCGACGAGTGGGACCGGCTGCACATCAATGTCGGCTACGGCATCGCCGCGCTGATCGCCTTCCGGCTGGTCTGGGGCGTGGTCGGGTCGCGCCATGCCCGCTTCAGCGATTTCGTCTACCGGCCCTCGCGGGTGCTCGGCTATCTGCGCGACACCATGGCGTTCCGCGCCAGGCGCTACATCGGCCACAATCCGGCCGGCGGCGCGATGGTGGTGGCGCTGCTGACCATGATCGCCATCATCTGCAGCACCGGCTTCATGATGACGACCAATGCCTACTGGGGCGTGAAATGGGTCGAGGAAGTGCACGAGATCGCCGTCAACGCGACGCTGGTGCTGATTGTCGCCCATATCGCCGGCGTGCTGATCGCCAGCTGGGAGCATGGCGAGAATCTGGTTCGCGCCATGGTGACGGGCCGCAAGCGGGCCGAATAAGCAGGTGGGCCGAATGAGCGGGCGACCCGGTCGAGCCAGTCCCAGGTACCGGGTCAGCTCTTGAGCAGATGAGCGGGCGCACGCGCGCCACCCGGCGCGCGAGCCCCGCGGTCCGCTGCTCTTACGGCTTGTCGACGAACTTGAGGCCGCCGACGGGGCGCACGGCGCTCGCCTGCGGGCCCTTCTCGCCCTCCCCGGAATGAACCACAAGCTCGACCGTATCGCCGAGCGACAGCGTATCGAAGCCGTTGCCGACGACGCTGTTGCGATGGAAATAGACCAGCCGGCCGTCGGTCATGGCGATCTGGCCGAAGTCGCGGTCGGGATGAAGCTCCTCGATCCGGCCGGCCAGCGGCGCGTCGTGCACCTTCACGTCGGCGTTGGCCTTCTGCTTCCACTTCTTGAGCTGGCGCTCCATCGCGTCGAAGGCGTCGCGGATCGCCACATAGATGTCCTCGTGCGCATGCACGTTGCCGGGCTTGTTGTTGACGGTGAGCTCGGTGCCGGGCACCCGCACCTCGATGCGGATCTCGTAGAGGTTGCCCTTGGTGTGGTGCTTGTGCGGCGCCTCGATCTGCACGTGGCAACTGGTGATGCGGTCGTAGAACTGCTCCAGTCTGCCAACCCGCTCACGCACGCGCTTTTCGACGAATTCCGAGGGGTCCATGTTGCGGAAAGCGATTTCGACGGGAGTTTCCATTGCGACGCCTCACTTCGATTCGTTGATACACCGGACTATCGTCGCAGCGGCCGTTTCGCCGCTGCATTGACCTAGATTAAGCACGGACTGCGGCGGCGCAAAGGTGGTGCGACATTCGGCGTTTGCCCGGCCGCCGCGCGGGTTGCTATCCTTCGCCGCAAGCGGTTGCCGCCCCGCCCCCGGGACGTCCGGGAAAGTCCGGGGGACGCCCGCGGGGAGTTCTGGGAAGCCCATGACGCAGATCCTGACTTCGGCCGATGCGCTGGTCCGGCTCGTCCCGGACGGGGCCAAGATCGCCGTCTTCAAGGATAGCGGCATCCCGATGGAGATCGCCCGCGCGCTCGTTCGTCGCGACGCCCGGGGCCTGCATCTCGTCACCGTGCCTACGTCGGGCGAGTTCGCCGACATGCTGATCGGCGCCGGGTGCGTCTCGGTAATCGAGACAGCCGGGGTGTCGCTCGGCGAGTTCGGCCCGGCGCACGCGTTCGTCCGCGCGGTGAAGGCCGGCGCGATCGAAATCCGCGATTCCACCTGTCCCGCCGTCTATACCGGCCTGCAGGCGGCCGAGAAGGGCATTCCGTTCATGCCGATCCGCGGCCTGATCGGCTCCGACCTGCTGGGCGTCCGGCCCGACTACAAGGTGATCGGCAATCCCTTCGCCGACGACGACCCGATCGTGGCGATCCCCGCCATCCGGCCGGACGTGGCGGTGATGCACGTGCCGCTCGCCGACCGCTTCGGCAATCTGTGGATCTCGCGCGCGCACGAGCTGAAGATCCTGGCGCACGCCTCCGTCCTGACGCTGGCAACCGCCGAGGAGATCGTCGACGACAACCTCGCGCTGGACGAGACGCGCGCGCCCGCGCTCATTCCCGGGCATTCCGTCGCCGCCCTGGCGCCGGCGCCCAACGGCGCCTGGCCGATGGACCTGCCGGGCCGCTACGCCGCCGACACCGGCCACCGGCGCGCCTATGCCGACCGCACCCGCACGCCCGAGGGCATGGCCACCTACCTGCGCGAGGTCGTGTTCGGCGAAACCGTGGCGGCCGAATAGCCGTGGCGGCGCAATTGGGCGATATCCTGATCGAGGAGATCATGATCGCGGCGATCGCCCGCAAGCTTCAGGGCTGCGGCCACATCGCCGTCGGCGTCTTGTCGCCGATCCCCGGCTCGGCGGCGCTTCTGACCCGCGCGAGAGCCGGCGCCCGCGTCTCGATCATCGGCTCCACCCACCCCGATTTCCGCACCGACGGCGGCGTCGACCTGTTCGACAGTGCCGGCCAGGGCCGAATCGACGCGTTTTTCCTGAGCGGCGGCCAGATCGACGGGCAGGCCAACGTCAACCTGACCGGCATCGGCGCCTATCCCGAACTCGACGTGCGCTGGTCCGGCGCCTTCGGCTCGGCCTATCTCTATTTCATGGTACCGCGCGTCATCCTGTTCCGCGCCGAGCACAGCCGCCGGGTGTTCGTGCCCAAGGTCGATTTCATCAGCGCGCCGGGGGTCAGCCCCGCCAACGTGCACCGTCCCGGCGGCCCCCACGCGCTGGTGACGAACCTGTGCGTCATGCGCTTCGACCGCGCGGCGGGCCGGTTCACGCTGGAAAGCGTCCATCCCGGCCATACGCTGGAAGAGGTCCGCGACAACACCGGCTTCGATTTCGACGCGGCCGCCGACCTGGCGCAAACCCCGCTGCCCCACAGGGAAACGCTGGCGCTTATCCGCGGCACCGTCGCCCGCGACATCGCCGGGCCCTATCCCGAGTTCGCCCGCGCCGTGCTCGGCCACGCCGCCTGAGGCGCGTCACCCGTGACGGGGCGCGTTACCGGAAGAAGGCGAAGGAAAAGAAAGGGCGCGGCGGAAGGGGGGCATCCAACAATCTGAGGGGTTGGATGGTGGAGCCAGGGGGAGTCGAACCCCCGACCTCTTGAATGCCATTCAAGCGCTCTCCCAACTGAGCTATGGCCCCAAAGGGTTCGCGCCGCGCCGAGGTCGTTTAAGACAATCCCCACCCGAACGCAATAGCCGCGCGCCGTCGTGGCGAAATTACCGCGTCCCGTAGCGAAACAGGGTCGCCCCGTGGGCCTTCAGCCAGGCCTCCGCCTTGGGCGTTTCCGGCGCGATGCGTTCCAGCGTTCGCCAGAATCGCGGCGAATGGTTCATTTCGACGAGATGGGTGACCTCGTGCGCCGCCAGATAGTCAAGCACCAGCGGCGGCGCAAGGATCAGCCGCCAGGAAAACGACAGCGTGCCGTTGGCCGAGCACGAGCCCCAGCGCGAGCTCTGGTCGCGGATGGCGATGCGCTTGGGCTTCACCCGCAGCCGCGCGGCATGGGCAAACACCGCCGGCTCCAGGTCGGCGCGCGCCTCCTTCTTCAGCCAGTCGGTGACGCGGCGGGGGAAATGCGCGATCTCGCCGGGCACCCGAATCGCCGTCAGCCCCGTCTCCGCGTCGCGCCCCTGCGCCTGCACGAGGCCACGCAAGGCCCCGGTATGACGCAAAACGTGCGGTTTTCCGCGAAAGGGGATCTCCGCTCCATCCTCGAAGAGAACAAGGCCGGGCATGCGTTTCAGCCGCTCTCGCAACCAATCGGTCTGGGACCGGGCGAAGTCCAGGCCTCTCTGCAGGCTTCCGCGCGGCGGAATCACCAGAAGCGGCTCGCCGGTGGCGTGCGACAGCCTCAGCGTGTAGCGCCGCGCCCGCGTCGAGCGACGAATCGCGATGCGGACCGCCTGCCCGTCGATGACGATGTCGAAACTCTCTACGGGATCGATGATACGAGGACGTTGAGGCATGACCGACGCCGATGACCACCCATTTCATATAGCGTCCGGTCCGGCGGAAGTCCCGATGAAATCGACGCCGGCTGAGCGCCAATTCGGTACGCCGGAGGTATCGCCGTGAAAACAGGGAGTTCCGGTCACCTATTGAAAGGATTTGTTAAGACTTAAGGCGGCCGCGCCGCCCGTGTCCGATCCGCCGATCCACCGGTGATTCGCCCCTGATTCGCGGCGACGACCACCGCGGGGGCCGCCGCGCGCGAGCGGCTGCCGGGTTAGGCGGGTCGTCGTTTCGGTGCAAGAAAGCAACAAGGCCGGCGCCCCGTCAGGGCCGCCGGCCTCCGGTGGAAGATCCCGGTCGTCGGCCGGGCCGTCGGACGGGATGTTTCGCTCAGGCCATCGCGCCGGCGGCGTCGGGAGCCGAGTCGGACCGCTTGCCCTTCTTGGGCGCGCCGCTCTTGGCCGCGCCGCGGCGTTCGGCCATGAACCGGTCGAATTCCTCGCGGTCGCGCGCCTTGCGAAGGTCGCGCATGAATTCCTGGAAGTCCACGGCTTCCTTCTCGATGCGCTGGCGTTCGGCCTCGAGCCGGTCCAGCTCGGCGCGGCGATACTCCTCGAAGGCCTCGTTGCCGGTCGAGCCGCGCACCGTCATGCGGTGCTGGCTTTCGTCCCACCAGGCGATCATCCGGTCGCCCCAGATGATCCAGGCGAGCATGGCGAGCCCGAGGGGCCACCAGACGATGAAACCGATGACCATCAGCGCAATGGTGAGCGGCGACCAGGCCGGTCGGATCGGAAAGTTTTTCACGTGACCCTCCAGAGGCGTTGGAATTCAGTATCCCAAGTGCCTTTTCGACGTGGGAAGGTCGGCGGTCCGATTCAAGATCGGACCGCCTGAAAAACCGGCAAACAATTGATATTACTTGGCTTATTTTTGTCTGTTACGACCGGAGCCCGGCCGTGGAACCGCTATTGGGCGGTTCGGGCCTTGCCGTTGCCGTTGCCGCGGGATTTCGCCGTCGCGATCTTCTTCGGCGCGGGCGCCCGCTTGACGACGATGCCGTTGTTGGAGCGGATGAAGTCGGCGATGCGCGGCGCGATCTCGGCGCGGAACCGCGAGCCGTTGAAGACGCCGTAATGGCCGACCTTCGGCTGCACGTAGTGCACGCGCTTCTCGTCCGGGATTGACGGGCACAGCCTGTGTGCGGCCTCGGTCTGGCCGAGGCCGGAAATGTCGTCCTTCTCGCCCTCGACCGTCATCAGCGCGGTATTCCGGATCGCGGTGGTGTCGACCGGATTACCGCGATGGACCATCTCGCCCTTCGGCAGCGAGTGCTCGATGAACACGGTATCGACGGTCTGCAGGTAGAATTCCGCGGTCAGATCCATCACCGCCAGGTATTCGTCGTAGAAATCGCGGTGTTTTTCAGCCGAATCGCCGTCGCCCTCGATCAGGTGGGTGAACAGCTCGTGATGGGCGGCGACGTGGCGGTCGAGATTCATGCTCATGAAGCCGCCGAGCTGCAGGAAGCCGGGATAGACGTCGCGCATCACGCCGGGATGCGGGAACGGCACCTTCATGATGACGTTGCGCCGGAACCACTCGAGGTCGCGTTCCTCGGCGAGCCGGTTCACCGCGGTCGGATTGACGCGGGTATCGATCGGGCCGCCCATCAGCGTCATGGTCAGCGGCGCGTAGGGGTCGTTGCGCGTCTCCATCAGCGCCACCGCCGCCAGCACCGGCACCGACGGCTGGCACACGGCCATCACGTGGGTGTCGCCGCCAAGCACGTGCAGCATGTTCTGGACGTAGTCGATGTAGTCGTCGAGATCGAAGGTGCCCTGGGCCATCGGCACCATGCGCGCGTCGATCCAGTCGGTGATGTAGACGTCATGGTCGGGCAGCATCGCCTCGACCGTGCCGCGCAACAGCGTCGCGTAGTGGCCGGACATCGGCGCGACCATCAGAAGCTTCGGCCCGGGGTCCTTGCCACTCGGCAGTGCCTTGGTGAAGCGGATCAGCCGGCAAAACGGCCGTTCCCAGACGATATCCTCGCGCACGGGCACGCGCATGCCGCCCATCAGCGTCGTTCCGATGCCGAATTCGGGCTTGCCGTAGCGGCGGGTGACGCGCTCGAACATCTCCATCATGGCGGCGACGCCGCGACCCATGCTGGTGTGGGTCAGGGGATTGAGCGGATTCTTGTAGTAGAGCCGGGTGGCGTCTGCTACGGCGCGTGCCGGCGACAGCGCGGCGTGCGTCAGTTCATACCATTGGTAATACGACATACCTGTTCGGATCTCCCGATCATAGATCCGCGTTTCGCCCCGTTTCGCACCCGCATTATTTTGATGCCATTTCTTAGGTGCAGTGCGAAACGCTAGACCTTGATGGTGCGAATAGCAAGTATGCCATTGGTGGTGTTTACGATCAGTTAACCCTAACGAAACGTTAACGCCGCTCCGGCGCGGCCCGCGCGGAAGCGCCCGCGGCCGGGTCTTGCCGGTGCGTCCTCACTCCCCGGGCTCACTCGCCGAGCTGCAGGATCGAGCCCGCGCGTCTTCCCGCATCGAACAGGCGCAGGAACGCGAAGAAGCCGAGCCCGAAATAAAGCAGATTGAGCGCCAGCGCCTTGACCATCATCCCGGCATGGAAGGTGTGGTCGATCATCAGCGCCCGCATGCCCTCGAACACATAGGTCGGCGCGAGCGCTAGCGATATCCATTGCAGCCATTCCGGCAGCACGCTGACCGGATAGTAGACGGCGGTGAGCGGCAGGAGCAGGAAGGTCGCCGACCAGGCGAGCCCCTCCGCGCCCAGGCCGTAGCGCAGGATCAGGCCCGATACCGCAAGCCCAATGGCCCAGCTCGTCAGGAACAGGTTGACGAAGAACGCCACCAGGGCGAGCCCGAGTCCCCACAGATTGAAGCCGAAGAAGGCGACCGCCATGATCGACACCGGGACGAGGCCGATCGCCAGCCGGATCACGCTCATGGCCATCAGCGCGGCGGCGAACTCGGACGGCCTCAGCGGCGTCACCATCAGATGGCCCATGTTGCGCGACCACATCTCCTCCATGAACGAGATGGAGAAGCCGAGTTGGCTTCGGAACAGGATGTCCCAGAGCAGGATGGCGCCGATGAAGGTGCCGCCGATCTGGGCGAAATAGCCCGACTTGTCAGACAGATAGAGCTGCAGGAAGCCCCACATCAGCATCTGCACGGTCGGCCAGTAGACCAGGTCGACGACCCGCGGCCACGAGCCTTTCAGCAGGTAGAGGTAGCGCAGCACCATGGCACCGGTGCGCGCCGGCGAGACGGACCGGTAGGGCGGGGCGGCGAAATCCGGGCGGGTGGACGCGTCCATGATGTCTTCTCTACCGTTTGGCCGTGCCCGGGACGTTCCGGTTCCAGGTCATTGTGCCGCCAGCCCGGTGCCGCGGGCGACGTCGAGGAAGACATCCTCCAGCGTCGCGCGGCCGTAGCGGGCGACCAGCGCGTCGGGGGCGCCGTCGTCGACGATGCGGCCGGCCTTCATCATCAGCACCCGGCCGCACATGCGCTCGACCTCCGGCATGTTGTGCGAGGCCAGCAGAATGGTGGCGCCGCGGCGCTTGCGGTAGCCCTCCAGATGGCCGCGCACCCAGTCGGCGGTATCGGGATCGAGCGAAGCCGTCGGCTCGTCGAGGAGCAGTAGTTCCGGCTTGTTTATCAGCGCCTTGGCGAGGCTGACCCGCGTCTTCTGGCCCGCCGACAGGCGCCCGCACGGCCGGTCCAGCAGGTGCGAAAGATCCAGGTCCTCGGCGAGCGCGGCGATCCGGTCGCGCAGGCGATCGAGCCCGTAGAGCCGGCCGAACACGGTCAGGTTCTGGCGCACCGTCAGCCGCATCGGCATGTCGACATATGGGCTCTGGAAATTGATCCTGTGCAGCACCCGGTGGCGGGCACGCAGCATGTCGACGCCGAGCACCCGCACCGTGCCGGAGGTCGGCAGCACCAGGCCCATCAGCATGGCGATGGTGGTGGTCTTGCCGGCGCCGTTGCCGCCGAGCAGGCCGGTCACCGAGCCGGGCGCGATGGTCAGCGAGATGCCGTCGACGGCGGTGACCTCGCCATAGCGCTTGGTGAGCCGGTCGACCGCGATGGCGGCGTCGCCCGCCGGCGCGGACCCGCGCGTGCCACTCGTCCCGGTCGATCTGGTGTCCATGGCGCGTGTCCGGTCGGTGCCGTTGCGGTCGCGAATGCGTTCCCACGTCGATTCGCGACCGCACCTTGG